>NZ_CP108393.1:1300000-1625000 GCF_035961655.1 Streptomyces sp. NBC_01317
GGCCGCCGCTCCAGCCGGAGATCTCGAAGGCCCGCAGCGCTTCGGTGAACAGGCTCTCGGCCCGGTCGAGCCGGTCGGCGAACGCGTACGACAGGCCGAGCAGGGCCGGGGCCTCGAAGCCCCACGCGGCGTCGGCCCAGCCGACACCGGGCGCCAACCGCCCGTCCAGCAGGGCCCGTTCACCGATCTGGACGATCTCTTCGGCGCTCTCGCCCCGAACCGTACCGTCGAAGGCGCGCAGCATCAGCAGGACACGTTCGGTGTTGTCGCGGCCGGTGAGCGTACGGGCCACCTCGCGCAGCCGCCCGGAGCGGGCCGGGCCGTTGTCCTCCACGGCCCGTACGCCCTCCCAGAGGAAGTGCGCGGCCTGCAACCGCAGCCGGTCCCGGCCCGGTTCGGCGCGGGCCACCTCCTCGGCGACGACCTGCGCGGCCTCGCCGGTCTGGTTGTTGTGCGTGAGGGCCTGCGCCAGCCGGAACACCACGTCGACCCGGAGTGCGGGGTCGAGGTCGGGGCTGTCGAGCGCGGCGCGCAGGTGGCCGACGGTGGTGGCCGGTGAGGTGAGCAGGGTGGCGCAGCCCAGTTCGTACAGCACCCGCGCCCGGACGGCGGGCAACGGCGGTTCGTCCAGGGCGCGTTCGAGGCAGCGCCGCGCGGCGTCGGGTGCGCCGACGGCGAGGTTCTCGGCGGCTGCTTCGCGTAACTGGCCCACTAGTTCCGCGTCGTTGTCCGGGTGGACTTCGAGGAGGTGCGGCGCCGCGGCGGCGGCTCCCCGTCCGCTGCGGGAGACGGCCCAGGCGGCGCGGCCGTGCAACGCGGTCCTCATGGCCGGCGGGATGGCGCGGTACACGGCCCCGGCGATGAGCGGGTGGACGAACTCCAGCGGGTCGGTGCCCTCCAGGATCCGGGCCGCGCGCAGCCGTTCGGCGCATTCGGCGGCATCGTCCCACCCGAGACCCGACAGGGAGATGGCCAGGTCGAGGGAGATGTCCGTGCCGAGGACGGCCGCCG
The DNA here is from genome assembly GCF_035961655.1 of Streptomyces sp. NBC_01317. Taxonomy (NCBI): domain Bacteria; kingdom Bacillati; phylum Actinomycetota; class Actinomycetes; order Kitasatosporales; family Streptomycetaceae; genus Streptomyces; species Streptomyces sp. NBC_01317. The sequence continues at coordinate 1,301,012 of NZ_CP108393.1, forward strand.
CCCAGGCGAACTTGGTGATGTTCGTGCCCAGTTCCTCCAGCCGGGCGACAAGGCCCTTGCCGCGGGCGGAGGCGCCGAGGGCGCGCAGGGCGCTCGCCGAGTCCTCGACTGCGGGCAGTCCGCTGTCCTGGACCTTGGCGAGCAGTTCGACCGTTTCGTACGCGTTGCCGCCGGTGACGGCCCACACCTCACGGCAGAACGGGTCGTCCGCGTCCTCGCCCAGGGTGGCGCGGGTCAGCTCGGCGGTGGCTTCAGGGGTGAGCGCGCGCAGGGAGACGCGCAGTCTGGCGGCGGTCCCGAGCGTCTGGAGGTGCCGCGCGGTCTCGCCGACGGCCTCTTCGGTGCGGTACGCGACCACGACGAGGACGGGCGGTCCGCCGGGCGGCCGCCCGGCGAAGGACGCGAGCCAGGTGAGGGTCTCCAGGTCGGCCCAGTGCGCGTCGTCGATGACGAGCAGGAGCGGTCCGTACACCTCGGCGAGCCGGTCGACCAGGACGTCGAGTCCGTCCCTGACACCCTGCGGGTCGGCGTGCTGGGTGCCGGGCGGGGTTATCCCGAGGGCGGGGCCGACGATCTCGTACCGGTCACCGAGCAGTTCACGCGCGTCGAGGGCCTCCCCCGCCGTCGCGCCCCCGGACTCACCGGCCATGAGGGCGGGTTGCAGGAGCTGCCGTACACCGTGGAAGGGAACGGACGTGACCGTCTCGCCGCCCCGCGCGGACCACACGGCACAGCGCCCCGCCGCGAACCGCCGTACCTCGTTGAGCAACGCGGTCTTGCCGAGCCCGGCGGCGCCCCGGTAGACGAGCAGCCCACCGGCGGGAGCGGTCCCGCACAACGCGTCCACGGCCCGCGTCGCCGAAGCCAGCTCCGATTCACGTTCGAGCAAAGGAAGAACGACCGGCCGCTCGGCCCCGGGCACCATCCACGCTCCCCTCTTCGAACAGTGCGCTGGTCAGGTGTCGAGGGTAGCCGCGAACCTCCGCCGCCGGACGGGATTCCACGGGATTCAACCGTCTCATGGCCAACAGCCCGGTTCGTCGGTCGCCTGTCGAACAGGAGTCTCGATCGGGTGATCGTGACGGGTGCCGGGCTTGCGAACGGGGCCGCTCGCCGACGCGGTGGCGTCCACCAACCCAGGCCGCACGAGGGCCTGTTGTGGCATACGAAGGCTGCCGAAACTCCCCACCGAAGCGGATTTGCCGGTTACAACCCGTTTGCCTACTGTCGTGCCGAAGCCAAAGACCGCTGGTTGTCGTCGTGCGCTCGTCACAGAGCCCGGCGGCCGAAGGATCCGCTAGCTGCGGACGGCCTGCGCAGGTCATGTGGGAGAGCTTCGGCACGACGGCAGGGTTTGCCGTGCGGCCGGGCCGCGCCCCGTGCGCCTGTGCCGGGGCGTTTCGTTCGTTCAGCCCCTTCCGAGAGCGGTCCTCATCACCCGGAAGGAGGCCGATGCTCATGGCAAGGCCCGACAAGGCTGCCGCGGTGGCCGAGCTGACGGACAAGTTCCGCAGTTCGAACGCCGCTGTGCTGACCGAGTACCGGGGTCTCACCGTGGCGCAGCTCAAGGAGCTGCGCCGTTCCCTCGGTGCGAACGCCCAGTACTCCGTGGTGAAGAACACGCTGACCAAGATCGCGGCCAACGAGGCCGGGATCAACACGCTGGACGACCTGTTCGCGGGTCCGACGGCGGTTGCCTTCGTCACCGGTGACCCGGTGGAGTCGGCGAAGGGTCTTCGTGACTTCGCCAAGGACAACCCGAATCTCATCATCAAGGGCGGTGTCCTTGACGGTAAGGCGCTGTCCGCCGATGAGTTCAAGAAGCTTGCGGACCTCGAGTCCCGCGAGGTTCTGCTCTCCAAGCTGGCGGGTGCCATGAAGGGCAAGCAGTCCCAGGCTGCCTCCCTCTTCCAGGCGCTTCCCTCGAAGTTCGTCCGCACCGCGGAAGCGCTTCGCGTCAAGAAGGAAGAGCGGGACGCCGCCGCGTAACCCGGCGTCACGGCCGTCACCGTCCGGTGAGGGCCGCCGCGGGCCGCGCGCCCGCCGACACGTACACCCGGCATCGGCCGGAATAGTGGAAGGACCGCCATCATGGCGAAGCTGTCGCAGGACGACCTGCTCGCGCAGTTCGAGGACATGACCCTGCTCGAACTGTCCGGGTTCGTCAAGGCGTTCGAGGAGAAGTTCGACGTCACCGCCGCCGCGGCGGTCGCCGCCGCCGGCCCCGCGGGCCCGGGTGCCCCGGTCGAGGCGGCCGACGAGCAGGACGAGTTCGACGTTGTCCTCACGGGCGCGGGCGAGAAGAAGATCCAGGTCATCAAGGTGGTGCGGGAGCTGACCTCGCTGGGCCTCAAGGAAGCCAAGGACCTCGTGGACGGTGCCCCCAAGCCCGTCCTGGAGAAGGTCGCCAAGGAGGTCGCCGACAAGGCCGCCGAGTCCCTCAAGGCCGCGGGCGCCGCCGTCGAGGTCAAGTGATCGCGGGCGCCTGAGGGCGCCCCGGACCACCGTACGAGAACAGGGCCTCTTGCCGGCCGGGCGGCGTCAGCCGGCCTGGGCGGCGGGAGGCCCTGTCCTCTGGCCCCACGACTTCTTCCTCTGCGGGTTCCCCCCTCTCGTGCTGTACTGGCCAGATGAAGCGCAAGCCCATACCAGCGCTCGTGAAACACGCCGGGCGGACCGGCGGGGCGGCTGCGAGCCCCGTCAGCGCCCAGCGGACCGCGACCGTGCGCGACAGGGTCCGTCTCATGATCGGGATCACCGCGCGGGCGGGGGAATACCGCAGAGGTCTGCTACGGGCGGCCGAGCGCCTCAGCCCGGAGGAAGCGGCGATCCTCTCCGACCTGGAGCGGCACGGACTCCAGGTGCCGCAACTGCGTGACGTTCTCCGCGGCGGCCATGTGCTGGTGGACGATCCGCGGCTGTACGAGGCCTGGCGGGCCGGCAAGGGCAGTCATCCCCGGATCTCCAGCCACCACCGTGACATCGACAAGAAGCTCTACCCCGACATCGGCATGCGCGGCCACGTGGTGCGGGAGAAGCTGCACGGGCGTACGGCGCAGGGCACCTGGGTGCAGCTGGAGAAGACCCCGGCCGCGTTCGGCGGGAGCAAGCTGCCCAGCCTGGACGACCTCCGGCACCTCATGGACTACGTGGTGTACCGGTTCACCGGCAGCAACGTCGGTCCCTGGGGGCTGTCACGGATGACCGAGCGGCATCCGATGTACCTGTCACCGGTCCTGGCCATGCCCACCTCCCTCACTCCTCCGGTCGCACGGTCCCTGACCGAGGCGCTGCGCAGGATCGAGGCGAACGACGACGTCACCGCCGCCGCCCCGCAGCTGGCGGCCCGGTTCCCGCCCCCGGACCGGCCCGACCTGGCCGGTGAGCTGGGCCAGGCACTGTCCGGCACGGCGGGGCGGGGGCTGTTCGGCAACTCCGAGGTGTGGGTGACCCAGACACCGTCGCCGGTCGCCGCCGACGTGCTGCGCGAGGGGCGTGAGCCGCCCGCGGCGAGCAGCTGGAAGGCAGGAGGTACGTCATGAGTGACGACGACCGGCACGACATCGCTCCGGACCCGTCGGCGCCGAGTCCGGGCGAGGCGTCCGTCCCCCCGGGGCTGGTCACGGCCGTGGTGGACCTGGTGTACACCGGCCCCGTCCTGCTCGGCGCGTACACCATCGCCGAACTCACGGCCGTGGACGCCATCGTGGACTTCCTCGAAGCCCGGCCGTCGGACGACGAACTCACCGAGGCCGTCCGCTCGTTGGCCGCCCGCCAACTGCTTCTGGCGGGCTCCGGCGGCGAACAGGTGCAGGTACGCGGCGACCTGGGCATCGCCGTGGCGTTCCAGCAGAGGGCCCGCAAGGTGCTCGACGCCCGTACGACGGGGACAACGCCCGGCGAACCGTGGCGGATCCTGCTGCTCCCCCAGCCCGAGCCGATCTGCCTGATGGTCCGCATCGACGCGCTCGGCGTCCACCAGATCGGCCTCTACAAGCTCGACGAGGCGCTCCGTACCCTCACCGATTGGCTGCCCAGGGGTCCGTCGGCGGACCCCGATCCGGCGTTGGACACCGACGCCGTACTGGCCGATTCCGAGCGTTCCGCGCTGCTCACGGTCACCCACTACACCGCGCAGGGCTCGGCGGAGATCGCGGGCGACAGCACGAGCCTGGTCCTCGCCCGCCACAAGGGCCGCCTGCACGCGCTCTCCCAGGACCCCTCGGACCAGGCCAAGTTGGTGCCCGGCCCTCCGGCGGACGGCAAGGAAGGCATCCACGACAGACTCGTGTCCCTCTTGGCGTAACACCGTCGCGCCCGGGAACAGGTGACGGACCGCCGCGCGCGGACGTGAGCCGTTGGTTCGGTCAACCGGTCCGGTCAACGGCGTCGTGCAGCAGGTCCCGCAGGGTCAGTGCCGCCGGCAGTGGGGTCGTGGGCAGTGCCACCTGGACGGTCCGGCGCAGCTCCGGGTCGGTGAGGCGGCACAGCACGAGTTCGCCGGGGACCGCCCGGGCGGCCAGCGAGGGGACCAGCGCCACGCCCAGTCCGGCGGCGGCGTAGCCGAACTTCGCGGTCCATTCCGCGATCCGGATGATCTTCCTGGGGGTGAAGCCCGCCCGTGCGCAGGCGTCGGCGAGCATCGTGGGGCGGTCGCCGTACGCGCTGTGGAGCCATGCCTCGTCGCGCAGTTCCCGCAGGTCGACCGTCCGGGCTCCGGCCAGTCGGTGCGTACGCGGGAGAGCCACGAACAGTTCGTCCTCGCACAGCACGGTCGTCGTGACACCGTCGGCCGACGGCAGACCGGACGGGTAGTCGCTGACGACGGCGAGGTCCAGCGCCCCGTCCGCGAGGCGCTCCATCAGCGTGTCGGTCCAGCCCTCGACCGCGATGACCTCGACCTCCGGCCTGGTGTGCTGGAGGGCCCGCAGGGCGGTGGGCACGAGCGAGATGTTGGCGGTGGCGAACGCTCCGATGTGCAGCAGCCCGCCGTGTCCCGCGTTCAGCACGGCCAGCTCCCGCGCCGCCCGCGACAGCCGGTCCATTACCTCCAGGGCGTGCCGGTGCAGCGTACGGCCGGCGGGATTGAGCCGTACTCCCCGGGGGAGCCGTTCGAACAGCGGTCCGCCCGCCTGCTGTTCCAGCGTGGCGATCCGCCGGGACACCGCGGACTGTGTGTAGTTGAGCCGGACCGCCGCCTTGGTGAACGATCCGGTCTCGGCCACGGCCACGAGCAGCCGGAGCGCGTCGACCTCGAACACGACTCTCCCCTCCCCCTTCACGATCCTCCGGGCCCCGTCCTCGCCCGACTTCCCACGACCCATTCTCTGTACGCATGGATTCTATGCGATCCAGTCGCTGGTGGAATGCCTTCGCCCGCCCTAACGTCGTTCACGCGGCGGGGCTCCGCAGGGGGAAGGGCCCCGCCGCACCACGGTCCACGAAAATCCGAGGGGGAAATGTGTCGTCACGACGGAGAGCACGACGGGGCGTCGGCAGAGGGTGGGACCGATGACCCGGGGGGCCGCTCCCGTGCTGCCGGCGATGCTGGCCGATCTGGAGGAACTCGTGCGCTGCGAGTCCTTCTCGGCCGACCACGCGGCGGTGGCGCGAAGCGCCGAGGTGGTGGGCGCTCTCGGGAGGAGACTGCTGGGGGCCGGGCCGGAGACGATGGTGATCGACGGTGTGACCCATCTGCGGTGGACGTTCGGCACACCGCGGGTCCTGCTGGTGGGACACCACGACACGGTGTGGCCCATGGGCTCGATCAGGAGCCACCCCTGGTCGGTGGCCGACGGGATCGCCCGTGGGCCCGGGGTCCTGGACATGAAGGCGGGCCTGGTGCAGATGTTCCACGCCCTGGCCTCGCTGCCGTCCCCGGACGGGGTGTGCGTCCTGGTCAACGGGGACGAGGAGGTCGGCTCGGCGACCTCCCGGCAGCTGATCGAGGAATCCGCGCGAGGGTGCGCGGCCGCTTTTGTCCTGGAGGCGTCCGCGGATGACGAGGGCGCGCTCAAGATCGCCCGCAAGGGCACCGCGCGGTACGACATCGTCGTGCACGGCAGGGCCGCGCACGCGGGTCAGGAACCGCACAAGGGAGTCAACGCCGCGATCGAGGCCGCTCACCAGGTGCTGTCCATCGCCGGTCTCGGGGCCGCGATGGGCGCCGTCGGCGCCGACTCCGTCCTGGGCCCCGCGACCGTCACGCCCACCCTGCTGTCGGCCGGCAGTGCGCGCAACACGGTGCCCGCGCTGGCGCGGGTGTCGGTGGACGTACGCGTGCCGACCCCGGCGGCGCAGGACCGGATCGACGCGCTCCTGCGGGGGCTCACGCCATGGACGCCCGGGGCCCGGCTGGAGGTGCGGGGCGGCGGCCGGCGGCCGCCCATGGAACCGGAGTCCTCCGCCGAACTCTTCGCCCTCGCCTCCCGACTCGCCGCGGAACTGGGCCAGGAGCCGCTGCGGGGGATCGCCGTCGGCGGCGCCTCGGACGGCAACTACACCGCGGCGGCGGGCTGTCCGACGCTGGACGGCCTGGGCGGCGTGGGCGGTGGCGCTCACGCGGACACCGAGTACGTCGAGGTCGGGCGGATGGTCCCCCGCACCCGTCTGCTCGCCCAACTCCTCATGCGGACGCGGCACCTGGCGCCCCGTCAGCCTGACCTCGACGGCTGACGGCCGGCGGGGATCGATGGGGAGATCACGACATTGTTCCAGGGGAGATGATTCATCGTGCGACGAGGCGTGGACGGGCCCGGCCTCGGCCGGAAGCTCGGTAGTTATCCGGTCGCGGGGGTGGCAGGCGGCGTGGCGCAGATGGCGCGGCGGGTCGGCGTGGCGTTGTATGTCGTCCTCGTCGTCTGCCTGGTGGCCATCGCGCCCCCGGCGGCGTTCGCCAAGGGCGCCGTCATGACAGCGGTGGTGCTCGTCCTGTCCGGTCTCGTACTGGCCTGGCGTCGTACGTCCGCCAGGTTCGGCCTCAGGCAGTGCCATCTCTACACGGACGGCCTGGTCGTCACCGATCTGTTCGGCGGCGAGTGGGACGCGGTGGCATGGAGCGAGGTGACCGGGCTGAACCGGCTCAGCGGCGCGTCGGTCTTCATGACCTTCCACCGGGTCGAGATCACACGGCACGGCCTCAAGCCCCTGGCGTTCCTGGCTCTGGGCCTGAACCCCCCGCTGGTGGAGGCTCTGCTGGGCCAGCTGGCCAAGAACGGTATCCGCTGAGAGCAGGATCGGGAACGTACGGAAAACTCCCAGCCCGGACGAATCCGTACTGGGAGTTCCTTGATCACGCTGTGTGTCCGAGGGGGGACTTGAACCCCCACGCCCGATAAAGGGCACTAGCACCTCAAGCTAGCGCGTCTGCCATTCCGCCACCCGGACGAGTGGTCGAACCGCGGGTTGTGCTCGCGGCGACGGGGTCAACGATACCAGGGGATCAGGGTGGTCCTCACCCGTATATCCGGTGGTCAGGGATCCGGCGCCCGGTGCTTCGGGAGAGAGCGTGCGGTGCTCCGGGAGACGGCGTGCGGTGCTCCGGGAGACGGCGCGGGGGATCGTAAAAGGGCGCGTCGGCTCGTGAGACGGCGCGCGGGCGTGTGGGAGCGGCGCCGGGTGCTCCTCGGGGTGGCCGTGGAGCACCCGGCGCCGGGGCCTGCCGGGCGGGCGTCTGTTTCCGGCCCGTACGGCAGGGGATCATGGGCGGGGAGGGGTCAGGGCATCAGGTGATAGTCGGGGAAGTTGCCCGGTGAGCGTTCGCCCTCGGGGCCGTTCGTGACCGACTTGACCAGCAGTTCTCCGCCGACGAACGCTCCGCGCCAGGAGTGGCCGAAGCCGCCGAACAGTTCGTCCCGGTCGCCGCGTGAGCGGGGCTTCCCGTGGCCGACCTTGAAGGCGCGGATCTGCGGGGAGAGCCGGGCGTACGTCGCCGGGTCGTCGGTGGAGAGCGTGGCGACGAGCGCGCCGTTCGAGGCGTTCATCGCGGCCAGCAGCTCCGCCTCCGTGTCGACCAGGACGATGGTGTCGACCGGGCCGAACGGTTCCGCGTGGTGCAGCGGGGACGACGGGGGCGGCCCCAGCAGGGTGACGGGCGCGAGGTACGCGCTGGTGTCCTGGCCGGGCAGGAAGCGCCCTCCGTCGAGGGAGCCCTGGTGCAGCGGGACGGCCCCGCGGTCGATCGCCACGGAGACCAGGTCGCCCAGCTCCTTGGCCTTGGCCGCGTTGATGAGCGGGCCGAAGTCCAGCTCGGGCAGCGGGTCGTCCGGGTGCTCGACGGCCAGCGGGTGGCCCACCTTGATCGAGCGGACGGCGGGGAGGTACGCCCCGAGGAAGTCCGCGAACTGCGAGCGCTGGACGACAAACCGGGGGTAGGCCGTGCAGCGCTGCTTCCCGTAGTCGAACAGCTTGGGGATGACGGCGCCGAGCGCGTCCCAGTCGCTGTAGTTCCAGACGCCCCAGGTGTTGAGACCCTCCTGTTCGAGGACGTGCCGCTTGCCCAGGTCGGCGACGTGCGTCGCGATGTCGGCGCCGGTGTCCCGGCCCCCGACGAAGGAGACACAACCGATCTCCGGCGAGCGGACGAGCGCCTCGGAGAGGTCGCGGCCGCCGCCGCTGACCAGGGTGACGGGGATGCCCTCCCGTACGGCCAGCGCACTGGCCAGGGTCAGGCAGGCGACCCCGCCGTCGGTCGGCGCCTTGGCGATCACCGCGTTGCCGGCCAGCGCCTGCGTGAGCATGGCGTGCACGAGGACCGACATCGGGTAGTTCCAGCTCGCGATGTTGGAGACGGGGCCCGACAGCGGGGTCCTGCCCTCCAGCATCCGGTCGACGTTCTCGACGTACCAGCGCACTCCGTCGATCGCACGGTCGACGTCGGCCTGGGCGAGCCGCCAGGGCTTGCCTATCTCCCACACCAGGAGAAGGGCGAGCAGTTCACGGTGTTCGGTGAGCGCGTCGAGTGTGGCGGTGACGCGCGCCTTGCGCTCCGGCAGCGGCACGTGCCGCCAGGCGCGGTGTTCGTCCAGCGAGGCCCGCACGGCCTGCTGGGCGGTGGCGGCGTCCAGGCGCGGCGGGCCCGCGATGGGGCTGCCGTCGACGGGACTGGTGGCGGGCAGGGCCCGTCCTTCGGTCTGCCAGGCCGACGCCCACAGGTTGAGCACGCGGTCGTCGCGGAAGGCCTCGGGGGCGACGGCGAGACTGCGCCGCCACGCGTCCGACCAGGCCGTTCCGGGCTTGAGTTGGAGGTTGGAGGTAGGGGTAGGGGTAGGTGCCATTGTGAGTCTCCGCTCGAGGGAGGCGGGATGTGCATGGCTCGGCACGAATGCCGCGGGTATACGGGTACGGGCACGAGTGACGTGTACGGGTATGGGTACCGCGGGGTCATCGGGTGGCCCGACGGTGTCGGGCGGTGGTACCGGACCGGTGGGATGTGGTGGGCCGCCGGGCCTGGGGTGGTGCGGTGATGGCGCGGTGGTGCGGTGATGGTCCTGTGGTGCGGTGATGGCGCGGTGGCGCGGTGATGCTCCTGTGGTGCGTTGGTGGTGTGCGGTGGTACGCCGGTGACGGCGCGCACACGTTCCGTCAGTGGAGCACGGCCAGCCGGTCCAGGACCAGCCTCGCCGTCTCCGACGGGGTCGAGCCGACCCGTACCCCCACCGCTTCCAGCGCCTTCTTCTTCGCTTCCGCGGTGCCCGCGGAACCGGAGACGATCGCCCCGGCGTGACCCATGGTCTTGCCTTCGGGCGCGGTGAAGCCGGCGATGTAGCCGATGACCGGCTTGGTGACGTGGTCGGCGATGTACGCCGCCGCCCGTTCCTCGGCGTCGCCGCCGATCTCACCGATGAGCACGATGATCTCGGTGTCGGGATCGGCCTCGAAGGCGGCGAGACAGTCGATGTGGGTGGTGCCGACGACGGGGTCGCCGCCGATGCCGACGGCCGAGGAGAAGCCGATCTCGCGCAGTTCGTACATCAACTGGTAGGTCAGGGTGCCGGACTTGGAGACGAGCCCGATGCGGCCGGGCTTGGCCGCGATGTCCGCGGGGATGATGCCGGCGTTGGACTGCCCGGGGCTGATCAGGCCGGGGCAGTTGGGGCCGATGACCCGGGTGCCGTGCCGCTTGGCGTACGCGTGGAAGGCGACCGCGTCGTGCACGGGGATGCCTTCGGTGATGACCACCGCCAGCTCGATGCCGGCGTCGACCGCCTCGACGACGGCGGTCTTGGCGAAGGGCGGCGGGACGAAGACGACGGTGACGTTCGCGCCCGTGGCCTCGATGCCCTCGCGGACGGATCCGAAGACGGGGACGGAGAAGGGGGCGCTGCCCAGGCCCGTACCGCCCACGCCTTCGCCATCCCGCGGGACCTCGAAGTCGACCGTCCGGCCGGCCTTGCGCGGGTTGACGCCCCCGACGATGCCGGTACCGGCGGCGAGCATGCGGCGGGTGTGCTTCATGCCCTCACCGCCGGTCATGCCCTGGACGAGGACCTTGCTCTCCTTGGTCAGGAAGATCGCCATGGTGTCTCTCCTTATCCGGCGTTCGCCAGTACGGCGGCCTGTCGGGCCGCCCCGTCCATGGTGGTGACCTGCTGTACGAGCGGATGCGCGCGGTCCTCCAGGATCTCGCGCCCCTTCGCGGCGCTGTTCCCGTCGAGCCGGACGACGAGCGGCTTGGTCAGCTGTACGGACTCCAGGGCCTGGACGATGCCCTCGGCGACGGCGTCGCACGCGGTGATGCCGCCGAAGACGTTGACGAACACGGATTTCACGTCCGGGTCGGAGAGGATGACGGACAGGCCGTCCGCCATCACCTGGGCGGACGCCCCTCCCCCGATGTCGAGGAAGTTCGCGGGCTCGGCGCCGCAGCCCGCGACCACGTCCAGGGTGGACATGACCAGGCCCGCCCCGTTGCCGATGACACCGACCCCGCCGTCGAGCTTGACGTAGTTGAGGCCCTTGGCGGCGGCGGCCACCTCCAGCGGGTCGTCGCCCGGGTCGCTCTCGGTGTCGCCCCACCGCACCTGCCTGAAGCGCGCGTTGTCGTCAAGAGTGATCTTGCCGTCGAGGGCGATAATCAGCCCATCTGATGTACGTACCAATGGGTTTACTTCGACCAGAACAGCGTCCTCGCGCACCAAAACCTGGTAAAGAGCCTGGATCACCGGGGCGGTCTCGGCGGGCAGCCGGGCGGCCTCCGCGATCTCTGCGGCCTTGGCCGGCGTGACCCCTTCGGCGGGGTCGACATGGATCCGGGCGACCGCCTCGGGGCGGGTCGCGGCGATCTCTTCGATCTCCATCCCGCCCTCCGCCGAGGCGATCGCGAGGAAGGCTCCGGCCGCCCGGTCGAGGACGAACGACACGTAGTACTCGGCCTCGATGTCGACCGGCCGGGCCAGCATGACCTTGCGAACCGTATGGCCCTTGATGTCCATGCCGAGGATCTGACGGGCGGTCAACTGCGCCGCCGCGGGGTCCGCCGCGAACTTCACGCCGCCCGCCTTGCCCCGGCCCCCGGTCTTCACTTGCGCCTTGACGACGACGCGGCCCCCGAGGCGTTCGGCGGCGGGGCCCGCCTCCTTCGCCGCCGCGACCACCTCGGCCTCCGGCACGGCGATCCCGTGGTCCGCGAACAACTCTCTTGCCTCGTGCTCATACAGATCCATGTCGGCTCCCATTTTTGGCGAAAGTGCTGTTCGCCCTCTGGACATGACCCACCGAATGCGAGATAACAAGCTTCATACAGTATTCGTAGACTGTATGCAATGTACCGGGAGCGCAGTGGCTCCCCCCTATGAAGGGACTGGACTGCCCGTGGCCGACACACGCCAGGCACGCAACTCCGGTGGTCCTTTGCCGACCGAGGCCCCGCTGCCCACCGGCACGGTGGTCTTCGCGGGACCCGGCAGCCGTTCCGCCGCGACCAGGCAGGACGCGGCCCGCGCCGCCACCGTGTCGACGGCATTCCGGCAGTGCTACGAGTGCGCGCCGGACACCGCTCCTCCCGTACGGCTCTACGAATCGCCCGTGACCGGGGCGAGGGCGAACACCCCCCGGACCACGACCCAGACGATGGCAAGCAGAGGAGCCCCCCGATGACCCAGGCTCTTGAGACACCGCCAGGAACGAAAGCCCTGTCAGGCATCCGAGTTCTGGACATGACCCACGTCCAGTCCGGCCCCTCCGCCACCCAGCTGCTCGGCTGGCTCGGCGCGGACGTGGTGAAGGTGGAGGCGCCCACGGGCGACATCACCCGCAAGCAGCTGCGCGACATCCCGGACGTCGACTCGCTGTACTTCACCATGCTCAACTGCAACAAGCGCAGCGTCACCCTCAACACCAAGACACCGCGCGGCAAGGAGATCCTTACGGAACTCATCCGCCGCTCCGACATCATGGTCGAGAACTTCGGCCCCGGCGCGATCGACCGCATGGGCTTCACCTGGGAGAAGATCCAGGAGATCAACCCGCGGATCATCTACGCCTCCATCAAGGGCTTCGGCGAAGGCCCGTACACCAACTTCAAGGCGTACGAAGTGGTCGCCCAGGCCATGGGCGGCTCCATGTCGACCACCGGGTTCGAGGACGGCCCGCCGCTGGCGACCGGGGCGCAGATCGGCGACTCGGGCACCGGCATCCACGCTGTCGCCGGCATCCTGGCCGCGCTCTACCAGCGTGAGGCCACCGGCCGCGGCCAGCGGGTCAACGTCGCGATGCAGCACGCCGTGCTCAACCTGTGCCGGGTGAAGCTCCGCGACCAGCAGCGGCTCGCGAGCGGCCCGCTGGCCGAATACCCGAACGAGGACTTCGCCGACGACGTCCCCCGCAGCGGCAACGCGAGCGGTGGCGGACAGCCCGGCTGGGCCGTCAGGACCGCGCCCGGCGGTCCGAACGACTGGGTGTACGTCATCGTGCAGCCGGTCGGCTGGAAGCCCCTCACCGCGATGATCGGCAGGCCCGAGCTGGCGGACGACCCCGAGTGGGCGACCCCCGAGTCCCGGCTGCCCAAGCTGAGCAAGATGTTCCAGCTCATCGAGGAGTGGACCTCCACCATCCCCAAGTGGGAGGTGCTGGAGAAGCTCAACGCCCACAACATCCCGTGCGGCCCGATCCTCTCCACCAAGGAGATCATCGAGGACGCCTCCCTGGCGGCCAACGACATGGTCGTCGAGGTCCCGCACCCCGAGCGCGGCTCGTTCACCACGGTCGGGAGCCCGCTGAAGCTGTCGGACTCCCCCGTCGACATGGTCACCTCCCCGCTGCTCGGCGAGCACAACGAAGAGGTGTACGCCGGCGAGCTGGGCCTGGACGCCGAGGAACTGCGCCTGCTCAAGTCGAACGGGGTCATATAGCGATGGGTACGACAGAACCGAACCAGGGGGTCGTACGTGCCCTCCTGGACGCCGCCCTCGCCGAGGGACGTACGGCACTGACCGCACCGGAGGGCAAAGCCCTCACGGACGCCTATGGCATCCCCACCCCCGGCGAGGCACTCGCCGAGGACGCCTCGGACGCGGTCAGGATCGCCGACCGGCTCGGTTTCCCCGTCGCCATGAAGATCGTCTCCCCCGAGATCCCGCACAAGACGGACGCAGGGGGGGTGCGGATCGGGGTGACATCGGCGGCCGGGGTACGGGAGGCGTTCACCTCGATCGTCTCCAACGCCAGGGCGTACGACCCGGCGGCCCGGATCCTCGGGGTGCAGGTGCAGCAGATGGTGCCGGCCGGCACCGAGGTGCTCATCGGCACCGTCACCGACCCGGCCTTCGGCAAGATCGTCGCCTTCGGTCTCGGCGGGGTGCTGGTGGAGGTCCTCAAGGACGTCACCTTCCGGCTGGCGCCGGTCACCCACGACGAGGCGCTGTCGATGCTCGACGGCATCCGCGCCGCGGAGATCCTGCGCGGGGTACGCGGCGCCGCCGGCGTCGACCGGGAGGCCCTCGCGGGGCTCGTGGTGAAGGTGTCACGGCTCGCGGCCGACTTCCCGGAGATCCGGGAGATCGACCTCAACCCCGTCTTCGCCTCGGCGAACGGCGTGGTGGCGGCCGACGTACGCGTCCTCCTCGACGGAGAGGTCCCCGTCCCCCGCAGGACGTACGGCCGCGAGGCGATCCTCACCTCGATGCGGCGTCTCATGCGGCCGTCCTCCGTGGTGGTGATCGGGGCGTCCGGCGAATCCGGCAAGATCGGCAACTCGGTCATGCGGAATCTCGTCGACGGCGGATTCCCCGGCGAGATCCATCCGGTGAATCCCAGGACCGATGACATTCTCGGCCACAAGGCGTACAAGAGCGTCATGGATGTTCCGGGTGAGCCGGATGTGGCGATCTTCGCGATCCCCGCGAAATCCGTCGCCGCCGCGCTGGAAGAAGTCGGCCGCACGGGGATACCGAACGCGGTGCTGATCCCGTCCGGCTTCGCCGAGTCCGGTGAGCACGGCCTCCAGGCCGAAGTCGTGTCCCTAGGAGAGCGGTACGGGGTGCGGGTCCTCGGCCCGAACATCTACGGCTACTACTCCACCTGGCAGGACCTGTGCGCCACGTTCTGCACTCCGTACGACGTCAAGGGCGGCGTGGCACTGACCTCGCAGTCCGGCGGCATCGGCATGGCGATCCTCGGCTTCGCCAGGAGCACCGGGACCGGTGTGTCGGCCATCGTCGGCCTGGGCAACAAGGCGGACCTCGACGAGGACGACCTGCTGACCTGGTTCGGCGAGGACCACCGCACCGACTGCGTCGCGATGCACCTGGAGGACCTCAAGGACGGGCGGGCCTTCGTCGAGGCGGCCCGCGCGACCGTGCCGAGGAAGCCGGTCGTGGTCCTCAAGGCGGGGCGTACGGCGTCGGGCGCGGCCGCGGCCGGCTCGCACACCGGCGCTCTCGCCGGTGACGACGCGGTCTACGACGACATCCTGAAGCAGGCCGGTGTCATCCGGGCGCGCGGCCTGAACGAGATGCTGGAGTTCGCGCGGGCGCTGCCGGTGCTCCCCACTCCCCGGGGCGACAACGTCGTCATCATCACGGGCGCGGGCGGCTCCGGTGTGCTGCTCTCCGACGCCGTGGAGGACAACGGTCTGTCGCTCATGACGATCCCGGAGGACCTGGACGCCGCGTTCCGCGCGTTCATCCCGCCCTTCGGCTCGGCGGGCAACCCGGTGGACATCACCGGGGGCGAGCCGCCGTCCACGTACGAGTCGACGATCCGGCTCGGCCTGGAGGACCCGCGGATCCACGCGCTGGTCCTCGGCTACTGGCACACGATCGTCACTCCACCGATGGTCTTCGCCGAACTCACCGCGCGCGTGGTCGCGGAGTTCCGGGCGAAGGGCGTCGAGAAGCCCGTCGTGGCTTCTCTGGCAGGCGATGTCGAAGTCGAAGAGGCGAGTCGGTACCTCTTCGAGCACGGCGTTGTCGCCTACCCCTATACCACCGAGAAGCCGGTCGAGGCACTCGGGGCGAAATACAAGTGGGCGCGAGCGGCGGGACTGCTCTGATGCGCCGGCGACCGGAAACGTGGGGAGGCCGATTCATGACCTGATCAGCCCGAGCGAGCAACGAAAGTTTTTGGACAGGGGGCGCTGGCCAGCTCTTTCGACGCAAGGGGAAGCAAGACACATGACAACCACTCAGATCACAACAGCCGTACCCTTCAAGGAGGTGACGGATCACAACGGCCGGGTGTACCGGATCGGTGAGACCGACCGCGACATCATGGGCCGTCCACGATGGACGATGGTGCTCTTCCCCTGGATGGGCATGCTCGGCATCAGTTCGTCGGAGTACGCGTTCACCTCGGCGGAGGACACCCTCCACGAGGCACACCTCTGGAACAGCGGGCACATCTTCTGGCTCATGGGTGTCTGGATCTTCTTCCAGGCGGCCGTGGCCTTCCCGGCCGGACAGCTCCGTGAGAGCGGCAAGCTGCCCGCCAGGTACGCGATGATGCTCGGCGCCCTCGGTACCCTGCTGGGCTACCTCTCCCTGGCCTACGCGCCGCACGTGATCGTGGCGTACATCGGCTTCGGGATGTTCAGCGGTATCGGTGCCGGTCTTGTGTACGCGACCTGCGTGAACATGGTCGGCAAGTGGTACCCGGAGCGGAAGGGCGGCAAGACCGGCCTCGTCAACGGCGGTTTCGCGTACGGCTCCGTGCCGTTCGTCTTCCTCTTCACCTCGTACATGGACCTGACGAACTACAAGACGGTCCTCGTCATCGTCGGTCTGATCTGCTGCTCCGTCGTCGCCATCGCCGGCTGGTTCTTCAAGGACCCGCCCAAGTTCTGGTGGCCGAAGGGCGCGGACCCGCTCAAGACGTCGGAGGACCCCCGGGTCCGCCGCGCCATGGAGAAGAACCCGCCGGCCGTCAAGCAGTACACACCGCGTGAAGCCGCACGCGTTCCTGTGCTGTGGATGATGTGGTTCTGCCTGCTCTGCACCGCTGGGATCAACATCTTCGGAATCGCGTTCCAGGTGCCCTTCGGGAAGGACATGGGGTTCGCGGGCGGGATCGTGGCCACCGCGATGTCGCTCAAGGCGATAGTCAACGGCACGGGTCGCGGTGTGATCGGCTGGATCTCCGACAAGTACGGACGCCGTAACACCCTGATCATCGTGTGTCTGGTTCTCGGCAGCGCCCAGTTCGGCGTGCTGGTCTCCGGAACCATGGGCAGCATGCCCTTCTTCCTGTTCTGCTCGATGGTCTCCGGCTTCGGAGGCGGCGCGATCTTCCCGCTCTTCGCGGCGATGACGGCGGACTACTTCGGGGAGAACAACAACGCTTCCAACTACGGCATGGTCTACAGCTCCAAGCTCATCTCGGGCCTCGTCGGCTCGGGCATGGGAGCAGTGGTGGTGGCCGCCTGGGACTACGAGGGCGCCTTCATCATCGCCGGAAGCATTGGCCTGGCCTCGGCCGTACTCGCCACCTTCCTCAAGGCGCCGGGACGGTCGGACACCGCACCACTCGACAAGACACCCCCCATTGGCCGGGAGATAGCCTGAAATGACAGAGGAACCACTCTCTGGAACGTCCGCGTCGGCCACCAAGGCCGGCGCGGGCGGTCCGGGATACCGCAACGTCACTGACGCCAAGGGCCGCGTCTACCGCATCGGTGAGACGGACCGCGAGATTCTCGGTCACTCCCGCAAGTTCATGGTGTACCTGCCATGGGCGGCGATGATGGCCATCAGCGTCTTTGAGTACGCCTACGGCTCGGCGGAGGACACTCTCTCGTCGGCCCACGGATGGAGTCAGAGCAACACCTTCTGGATTCTCAGTGTCTGGACGTTCTTCCAGGCCGGAGTCTCCTTCCCGACCGGGTGGATGAGGGAGAAGGGAATCCTCAAGGCGCGCCAGGCCATGTTCATCGGCTCCGGGCTCGCGCTGCTGGGCTTCCTGTCCATCTCCCACTTCGACAGCGTCCTCGGCGCCATCCTGGGATTCGGTGTGCTCGGAGGTGTCGGCTCCGGCCTCGTGTACTCCACCTGCATCAACATGGTGGGCAAGTGGTATCCGGAACGACGCGGCGGGAAGACGGGCTTCGTCAACGGCGGATTCGCCTACGGCGCGGTCCCGTTCATCTTCATCTTCAACTTCGCCTTCGACACGAGCAACTTTCACACGGTGCTCGACCTGATCGGGATCTACGTCCTGATCGTGGTGGCCGCCTGCGCCTGGTTCTTCAAGGACCCGCCGCAGAACTGGTGGCCGGCCGAGATCGATCCGCTGAAGATCGCCGCGGGCAGCAAGACCGCTCAGAGTCTGCTCAAGAACCCGCCGGCCACGAAGCAGTACCGGCCGGTGGAAGCCCTCAGGACCGGCATGCTCCCGCTCATCTGGGTGCTGCTGGTGATCACCGCCGGAGTCTCCATCTTCGGTATCTCCTTCCAGGTGCCGTTCGCCAAGGAAGTGGGCTTCGGACCGCTCGTCGCCGCCTCGTCGGCCGGTGTGCTGTCCGTCGTCAACGGCATCGGGCGCGGAGTGGTCGGCTGGCTCTCCGACATCTGGGGCCGCAAGAACGCGCTGATCTTCGTGATCCTCGTGCTCGGGCTCTCCCAGTTCGGTGTGCTGTGGGCGGGTGACACCAAGAACGAGTTCTTCTTCCTGGTGTTCGCCTTCATCTCCGGATTCGGCGGCGGTGCGTTCTACCCGATGTTCGCGGCTCTGACGCCGGACTACTTCGGGGAGAACTACAACGCCACCAACTACGGGATCGCCTACAGCGGCAAGGTCATCAGTGGTCTCTTCGGAGGTGGACTCGGCTCGATGGCCGTGGCCTCGTGGGGCTACGACGGTGCCTACATCCTGGCCGGAGGACTGTCCCTGGTCGCGGCGGGTCTGGCGACCTTCCTGCACAACCCGGGCTACCCGAAGGGCAAGCAGACAGTGAACGACGCGGTGCCTGTCAGCGGATAGGCGTCGCGATACACACCAACGTCGGAGGGCGGTGCCGTGCGTGGCACCGCCCTCCGCGGTTTTTCAGGCGGGTGTACGGGGATGTCCCGCCGGTGTCAGCGCCTTTCGCGCAGCGCGTGCAGGTGGTCCGCCGACTTGCGGGCGAAGGCGATCGAGTCCACCGGCTGGTCGTGCTCGACCTGCCAGTGGTGGTCCCGGCGCCCGCCGCGGGTCTTGTTCACCGCCGAGATGAACCGCTTGTAGTCGATGTCGCCGTCGCCGACGTCCACCATCCGGTAGCCGTCGCGGGCCGCGATGTCCTCGATGCCGTCCTTCACGTGGAAGAGCGGGTAGCGGTCGGGCTGCTTGAGGACGTACCGCAGCGGGTCGAAGGGGCGCGGCTTCCCGGTGACCGTCTTGCTGAAGCGGAACTGTCCGGCGAACGCCCAGTAGATGTCCATCTCCAGGAACACCAGGTCGGGGTCGGTCTCGGCCAGCAGGACGTCGTACAGCCGGACGTCGGGCTGGTCGGTGGCGAAGGAGAACTCCTCGGCGTGGTTGTGCTGGTAAAACTTCAGCCCGCGCCGGCGCGCCGCGGCGCCGTAGGTGTTGAAGTCCTCGGCGGCGCGCTTCCAGGCGTCGACGGTGGAGCCGTAGCGGAACGGCCCCGACGCCGTGCCGATGTGATCAAGGCCCAGGGCCTGGGCGTCGTCCAGGACCTGGGTGAGGTTCTGGGCGAAGCTGTAGGCGTTGGGATTGTTGTTGTCGTAGTAGTTGACGTGGCTGCCGATGCCCTTGAGGCCGTGGTCCCTGGCGAGCTTCTTGAGTTCGGGCAGGGTGATGGCGCCGGTGCCCTGGGTGTAGCCCGCGTACTCGATCTCGTCGTAGCCGAACCGCTCCAGCTCGTCGAAGACCTTCGCGAAGCCGAGCGAGGAGACCTTGTCGCGCAGGGAGTAGAGCTGGATGCCGAGGCGGCCGGGCGGCAGGACGGGCGTGCCCTTGCCGTGACCGTGGTCATGCCCGTGGCCGTGTTCCTTGCCGTGGGCCGCCGCGGGGGTGGCGGCGGCGCCCAGGACGGCGGCGGCGGTGGCGCCGGCCGCGACACCCAGCATGTTGCGTCTGCTGAGCGTGCGGGCGAGGTCGGCGTCGGCCGAGTTCTTGCGGCTCATTGCGGAACTCCTTCTGATTCTCCGTGCTGTGCGGTCAGTTCAGTCCGGCAAGGTGGAGGAGCAGGGACTTCACCTCGGTGGCCGCCACGCGGTCGCCGAGGGATCGGGGGGTGGAGCACAGGACGAGCGGGCCCTCGTCGTCGCTGTCCGGGAGCCGCCCGTGGCTGCCGCGGATGGGCGAGGGGTCCAGGGGGACGACCGCGAGGCGGTAGCGCATGCCCAGCTTCTTGCGGGCGATGGCCTTGGCCGCCTTGAGCCGTACGTACGGGTCGAGCGGGTCCATGAACAGCTCGACGGGGTCGTAGCCCGGCTTGCGGTGGATCTCCACGAGCTGCGCGAAGTCGGGCGCCCGGTCGTCGTCCAGCCAGTAGTAGTACGTGAACCACGCGTCCGGTTCGGCGATCGCGACGAGTTCGCCGGAGCGCGGGTGGTCCAGGCCGTGGTTCTTCTTTCCCTGGTCGTCCAGGATCTCGTCGATGCCGGCGAGGTCCCGGAGGGCCTCGCGGGTGGCGTCGAGATCCTCGGGGCGGCGCACGTAGATGTGCGCGATCTGGTGGTCGGAGACGGCGAAGGCCCGGGAGGTCATGGGGTCGAGGTACTCCATGCCGTCCTGGGTGTGGACCTCCAGCAGCCCGGCCCGGCGCAGCGCGCGGTTGATGTCGACCGGCCGGGAGACCTTGGTGATGCCGTACTCGGACAGGGCGACGACCGTGCGGCCCTCGGCGGCGGCGTCGGCGAGCAACGGGGCCAAGGCGGCGTCGAGTTCGGCGGCCGCCCGGTGCGAGCGGGGGTCGTCGGGGCCGAACCGCTGGAGGTCGTAGTCCAGGTGCGGGACGTAGCAGAGGGCGAGGTCGGGCTTGCGGGTGCGGATGATGTGCCGGGTGGCGTCGATGATCCACTGGGAGGAGACCAGGTCGGCGCCGGGGCCCCAGAAGTGGAAGAGGGGGAACGTGCCGAGTTCTTCGGTGAGTTCGTCGTGGAGCGCCGGCGGCCGGGTGTAGCAGTCGGGTTCCTTGCGGCCGTCGGCGTAGTAGACGGGCCGGGGGGTGACGGTGAAGTCGGTGTCCGCGCCCATCGCGTACCACCAGCAGATGTTGGCGACGGCGTAGCCGGGGTGGACGCGGCGGGCCGCGTCCCACAGCTTGTCACCGGCGACGAGGCCGTTGTGCTGGCGCCAGAGCAGGACGTCGCCCAGTTCGCGGAAGTACCAGCCGTTGGCGACGATGCCGTGCTCGGAGGGGAGGGTGCCGGTGAGGAAGGTGGACTGCGCGCTACAGGTGACGGCGGGCAGCACGGTGGTGAGCGGGGCCTGCGCGCCGGCCGCGGCGAGCTTTGTCAAGTACGGCATGTGGCGGAGGAGTTGGGGGGTGAGGCCGACGACGTCCAGGACGAGCAGCGGGGTGGGCCCGTCGGCGGCGCGGCCGGGGGTGGCGGTGGGTGTCACGCTTTCGGTCATGGCAGCTCCTTGAGGCCGAGGTCGACCAGCAGGTCGCGGGCCAGGGTGAGTTCGGCCGCGATTCCGACGGCGAGCCGGCCGCGCGAGCGGGGGCGCAGCTCCGGCGGGAGCGCCTGCCACGTGTAGGTCTCGACCTCCAGGTGGCGGGTCCGCGGCTCCGCGCCGCCGACGAGCCGGGTGAGGGTGTCCTGGAGGACGTGCAGGGTGGAGGTGAGGGGCGGGGCCGGCGGAGCGTGCAGGGGGACGTGGAAGTGGGAGCGCCAGGGTGCTCCGTCGGGCAGGGTGTCCCCCGCGAGTGCCTCGGCGAGGTCGTCGGTGCCGCGCAGTCCGGCGGCGGTGCGGGTACGGGTCTGGTGGAGGAAGCGGGGCTCGGCGAACGCGCCGAGGGCTTCGCGCACCTCGGGCAGGTGGGGGTGTTCGGCGTGCAGGGCGGCGGAGAGCTGGGCCTTGGGGATGGGGATGTGGGCCGCCTCCAGCGCGTCCAGCGCGGTGGCCGGGTCCTCGAAGGACGTGGCGAGGTGGCAGGTGTCGACGCAGATGCCGATGCGGTGGCTGGCGATCTCGGTGAGCGGGCGGATCGCGTCGGCGGTGGTCTCGACGGTGCAGCCCGGTTCCGGCTCCAGGGCGATCCTGATGGATTTCCCGGTCAGCTCCTCCAGGCCGTCGAGGCGTTCCGCGAGGGTGGTCAGCGCGGTGTGCGCGGTACGGGCCGCGGCCTCGTCGAAGGTGGTGCGCCAGGCGAGCGGGAGGGTGGAGACGGAGCCTTCCGTCACGTCGTCGGGCAGCAGGGCGGCGAGCAGCCTGGCCAGGTCGCTGGTGTGGGCGAGCCGTTCGGGGTCGGCCCAGTCCGGTTTGTAGACCCGGTACTTGACCTCTTCGGCGCCGAAGCCCTCGTACGGGAAGCCGTTGAGGGTCACGACCTCCAGGCCGCGCCGGTCCAGTTCGGCGCGCAGGCCCCGCAGCTGGGCGGGGTCGGTGATAAGGGCGCGGGCGGCGTCCTTGGCGAGCCAGAGGCCGATGCCGAGGCGGTCCCGGCCGAGCAGTTTCCGTACGGGCTCGCAGTGGTCGCGCAGTTGGGCGAGGACGCCGTCGAGGTGTTCGGCGGGGTGGACGTTGGTGCAGTAGGAGAGGTGGACGGTGGAGCCGTCGGGGTGGCGGAAGCGCATGGCCTCACTCCCCGCCGCGGAGGATGGAGTTGCCCTCGTGCAGGGCTTCCGGGGCCGGTACGTCGAGCTGGAGCCGGCCGCTGAGGCCGTAGAAGGCGACGGGGTTGCGCCACAGGACCTGGTCCACGTCGTCGTCGGTGAACCCGGCGGCGAGCATGGCGTCGGCGACCTTGCGGGTCTTGAGCGGGTCGCTCTTGCCCCAGTCGGCTGCGGAGTTGACGAGGACCTTCTCGGTGCCGTGGGCCTTGAGGACGGCGACCATGCGGTCCTCGTCCATCTTGGTGTCGGGATAGATGGAGAACCCGAGCCAACTCCCGCTCTGCGCGGCCTCCTTGACCGTCGTCTCGTTGAGGTGGTCGAGCAGGACGCGGTCCGGGGCGAGGGCGGACTCGCGGACGGCGTCGATGGTGCGGCGCAGGCCCACGAGCTTGTCGCGGTGGGGGGTGTGGACGAGCGCGGGCAGGCCGTGGTTGGCGGCGAGCTGCAACTGGGCGGCCAGGGCGTGGTCCTCGGCCGGGGTCATGGAGTCGTAGCCGATCTCGCCGACGGCGACCACTCCGTCCTTGACGAGGTAGCGCGGCAGCTGGTCGAGGACGGGCGTGCAGCGCGGGTCGTTGGCCTCTTTGGGGTTGAGGGCGAGGGTGCAGTGGTGCGCGATGCCGTACTGGGCGGCGCGGAACGGCTCCCAGCCGAGGAGGGCGTCGAAGTAGTCGAAGAAGCTGGTGGGTGAGGTACGGGGCTGGCCGAGCCAGAAGGAGGGCTCGACCAGGGCGCGTACCCCGGAGGCGTACATCGCCTCGTAGTCGTCCGTCGTGCGGGAGGTCATGTGGATGTGGGGGTCGAAGATACGCATCAGGACTCCTCGCCGGTCAGGTGCAGCGCGTGGGGCAGGTCGGCGGGCACGGAGCGGCCGGCGGCGGTGCGTTCGGCCGCGAAGTCGGCGAGCATCCGGGCGAGTTCGGCGTCTCCTCGGGCGCGCCGGCCGAGGCCGTCGACGGCGGCGAGGGGGACTCCGGTAAAGAGGCACTTGAGGATCGCGTGCCGCCAGGCGTGGGCGTCGAGGTGCGCGGTGGCGTACGGTCCGACGGCCGCGGCGACGAGCCGGGTGTCGTTGGTCCGCAGGGCGTCCTCGGTGAGCGGGAGGGCGGCGGGCCCTTCGACGCGCTCGGGCAGGGCGAGCAGGACGGCTCGGCGTTCGGCGGCGCTGCCCTGGTGGTAGAGGCGGGTGAGGGTGGCGAGGTCCGCGCGGGCGGTGTGCAGGAGGAGGACCCGTACGGAGTCGGCGTGGTCCTGGCCGCAGTGGCGCCCGGCGGCGGCGAAGCGCAGCTCCCAGGGGGCGAAGGCAACGTTGTCGGCGTTGTCGGTGCCGGCATGGGCCGTGGCGGCCTCTTCCGCGAGGGCGAGGGACGCGTCGAGCCACGCGCGCGCGGTCGCGTCGAGCCGGGGGGTGAGCTGGTCGCGGATCTGTGTCATGCCGGTACCCCGTTCGTCAGGACCGCGCGGAGGAAGTCGAGGGAGGTACGGGCCAGTTCGGGCCCCGCGTGGGAGTGGCGGGGCAGCTCGACCACGGTCAGGCCCTGGTAGCCGGTGGCGTCGAGGGCGTCGAGCACGGGCGGGAAGTCGATCTCGCCGTCGCCGAAGGGGAGGTGCTCGTGCACCCCGCGCCGCATGTCCTCGATCTGGACGTGCCGCAGCCAGGGCGCGGCGGCGCGGACGCAGTCGGCGGGCGAGGCGGTCTCCAGGCACTGGCAGTGGCCGATGTCGAGGGTCAGGCCGAGGGCCGGGGGGTCGCCGAGGCGGTGTCTGAGCCGGTGGAACCCGTCCAGGTCGGCGACGAGCTGGCCGGGCTCGGGCTCGAAGGCGAGCGGGATCCCGGCGGTGTCGGCGGCGGCCAGGACGGGGGTGAGCGCCTCTTCGAGGCGGTCCCAGGCGATGTCGGGGGACGTGCCCCCGGGGACGATCCCGCTGAAGCAGTGGGCGGCGTGGGCGCCGAGGTCGGCGGCGACCTGGACGGCGGTGACCAGCAGTGCCGTACGGGCCTTGCGGCCCTCGGGGTCCGGGTCGAGGAGGGAGGGCCCGTGCTTGCGCCGGGCGTCCAGGACGTACCGCGCCCCGGTCTCGACGGTGACCCCGAGCCCCAGCTCGTCCAGGCGCCGGGCGACCCGCCGGGTGCGGGCGGCGAGGTCGGGGGCGAGGGGGTCGAGGTGCATGTGGTCGAGGGTCAGGCCGAGGCCGTCGTACCCGAGGTCGGCGAGGAGCCCGAGGGCGTCGTCGAGGCGGAGGTCGGTGAGGCCGTTGGTGCCGTATCCGAAGCGGAGGGTCATGTGGGGCTCACCTTCCGGGCGAGTGCGCGGGCGATCGGGACGAGCCCCATGACGCCGAGCCCCACCGCGACGGCCCCGCCGCGCGCGGCGAGCGCGCCCTGCAACGGGATCATGGCCCGGATTCCCCCGCCGACGGCGCGCTGGGTGAGGGGCGGGGAGGGGTTGAGCACGGCGTGGGCGAGGGGTTTGGCGGCGGTGGCGACGTAGGCCGCGGTGAGGGCGGCGGTGACGAGGCGCGGCCTATGGCCGGAGGTGTCCTCAATCGCCGGACGGGCTTGCAGTGCGGGCTTGTGACCGTCTGCGGGGGCACTTTCAGCCCGTCCGGCGATTGAGGACAACACGTCGAGCCTGTCCGGCGATTGAGGACTCCACGTACGCCTCGCAGTCACCGCGCCCAGCGCGATCGTCGCCGCGAGCGCGGCCAGCGGCGCCGCCGTAGAGCCGCCCTCCGCCTCCCGGCGCGACACCGTCGTGACCGCCGCGGTGTGCGCGCCGAGGATCGCCGCCGAAGGCAGCGCCGCGCGCACCGACGGCCCCGCCGAAGGCACCGTCGCCACCGCGCCCAGGACCAGGTCCAGCGCGCGCGCCGCGCCCATCGCCGCGGGTCCCGCGAGCGTGTGCTTGAGTTTCAGGTCGTACGCCCAGACCGTCGCCGCCAACGCCGTGGACACCACCAGCGCCGGCCGCCCCGCCCGGGACGCCAGGGCCAGGCCCGCCGCCGTCAGCGCGCCCGCCGCGGCGAGTGCCGCCCGGGGCGAGATCCGCCCCGAGGGGATCGGGCGGTGGGGCCGGTCCCGCGCGTCCTCCTCGCGGTCCGCCCAGTCGTTGAGCGCCATGCCCGCCTCGTACAGGCAGAGCGAGGAGCCCACCGCCAGCGCGGTGCCGCGCCCCGGCCGTACGCCCAGGGCAGCCGCCCCCGCGAGGGCGTCGCCCGGGACCGTGAACAGGGCCGACACACGCAGCAGTTCGGCCCAGGCGCGCACCTTCACGCGGTCTCCTTCAGCCGGTCGGCGAAGGTGAGCAGTTCCGTGAACTGCTCGGCCAGCGCGGCCGGTCCGCCGTCCGGGTCCTTGAAGTAGAAGCCCAGTTCGGGGAGCGGGCCGGTCAGCCCGGTCTCGTGGGCGCGCGCCACCAGCCGTGCCAGGTCCAGGACCAGCGGCGCGGCGAGCGCCGAGTCGCAGCCCTGCCAGATGGTCTGGAGGATCATGCGGGAGCCGAGGAACCCGTCGAACGCGATGTGGTCCCAGGCGGTCTTCCAGTCGCCGAGCGCCGGGACGTCGTCGATGTGGACCTCGCCCTCGGGGGCCGCCCCCAGGGTGTCGGCGAGGACACGCTCCTTGCCCGCGTTCTTGGCCGCCGCGGCGGCCGGGTCGGCCAGCGCCGCCCCGTCCCCGCCGCCCAGGAGGTTCGTACCGGACCAGGCCCGTACCGTCAGGGCGCGCTGGACGAACATGGGGGCGAGCACGGAACGGAGCAGCGTCTGGCCCGTTTTGCCGTCGCGGCCGGCGTGGGGAAGTCCGGCGACCGCGGCGGCGGCCGTGAGGGCGGGGGTACGGAGTCCGGTGGACGGGGTGAAGTTCACGTAGCCGCAGCCGGCCCGGACCGCCGCCGCCGCGTAGAGCGAACTGACGGGCAGGCGTGGGTCGTCGGGCGCGGGGGCCGCCTCGGTGGAGGACACGTTGACCACCACCGTCCGTACCACGCCGGTGCGTTGGGCGAAGTCGGTGATGTCCGCGGCGAACGCGGCGATGATCTCGTCGTCGGGGCGGGTGTCGCCGGGGTGCGGTCCGCCGGAGCGGATCTCGTCGTCGGCGGCGGTGAGTTCGGCGTGGATCGCGGAGGGCAGTCCGTGCGGCAGCACGCCCGCCGCGGTGAGTGCCTCGGCGCGCTTGGGCAGCGGGCAGCTGGCGGTGTCGTGACCGCCGAAGACGAGGGAGGAGAGGGGTGGCAGTCCCGCTCCCGCGAAGGGCGGGGTCTCGGTGACCATGCCCGTCGCGGGGTGCAGTCCTGCGGTGACCGCGGCGCATCCCGCGACGGCCGTGGTGGCGACGGAGCCTCGCGCTCCGACGAACCAGACTCCGGTGCGCGGTGCGGTCGACTCTGTACGGTTCGTCGTCACGGGATGCCTCCTGCCGGTGGTGTGGTGGTGGACGGCGGGCGGGGGGTACGGCGCCTCCCCGCCCGCCGCCGGCTGACGGTCCAGCCCTGCGGAACGGTCCGGCCCTTACGGGGTGGGCAGTTCCTTGAGCTGGATGTTGCGGAAGGACGCCTGGTCGTCGGCCCCGTGGTTCTGGAGACCGATGTAGCCGTCCTTCAGGCTGCGTGCCGGATCTGTGTTGGTGAAGTCGTTGATCTTCACGCCGTTCAGGAAGATCTGGAGACGTTCACCCTGCACGCGGATCTCGTAGTTGTTCCACTGCCCGGGCGGGCGCAGAACCTGGTCCCTGGCCTTGATGTTGGCCGACTTGAAGGTGTAGACGGAGCCGGTGGTGCGGTCCGGGGCGTCGGTGGCGTCGATCTGCACCTCGTACCCGTTGTTCACCGCCGACCAGGGGTCGTCGGAGGCCGGGAAGCCCACGAACACACCGGAGTTGTCGTCCCCGTCGAGCTTCCAGTCGAGCTTGAGCGAGTACGACTTGAGCTCCTTGGCCTGGTACGTCAGCAGGCCCATGCCGCCCTCGGAGCGCAGCTCGCCGTCCACGACGTTGAACTTGCCGGGGCCGCCCTGCTTCCAGCCGGCGAGGGTCTTGCCGTTGAAGATGGCCCGGTAGTCCTTGTCCGGCTTGCAGTCGGCCTTGACCTGGCCGGCGGCGTAGCGCAGTCCGCCCAGCAGGTGCTGGCGGAACGGAGCGTCCGCGTAGGACTCCTTGGTGTGGCCGCCGCCGGTGTAGAACGCCCGGCCGCCCTCGTACGTCTGGCACCAGGCGATCGGGTGGTCGCCCTTCATGGTGCCGCCCTGGTAGGTGGTCTCGTCCAGGGTGGCGAGGACCTTGGCCTGGGTCCTCGGGTTGGTGCGGTAGTTGTACCACTCGTCCGTACGCTGCCACTCGTCGTCCAGGTGGGCGGTGGCCGGGTGGTCCTTGTCCTCGACGCGCACCGTGGCCGACTGGATCTGGGGGTGGCCCTCGAAGTAGGCGCCCACCAGCCCTCCGTAGAAGGACCAGTCGTACTCGGTGTCGGCCGCGGCGTGGACGCCCATGTACCCGCCGCCGGTGGCGACGTAGTTCTCGAACGCCTTCTGCTGGTCGGCGTTGAGGACGTCACCGGTGGTGGAGAGGAAGACGACCGCGTCGTACCGGGCCAGGTTGTTGGTGGTGAACTGCCCCGGTGTCTCGGTGGAGTCGACCGTGATGCCGGTGGTCTTCCCCAACTCCTTGAGCGCGGCGACCCCTTCGGGGATCGAGTCGTGGCGGAAGCCCGCGGTCCTGGAGAAGACCAGGACCCGCTTCTCGGTCTTGCCGGGCACGGCGGTGCTGATCTGGAAGTCGTCCAGGTCGAAGAGCGCGCCCTGGCCGGTGGCGCCCTTGAAGACCAGGAACAGCTCGGTGGTCTTGGCCGGGACGGACCTCAGGGGGACGTCGATGTCCTGGAAGACGTCCCAGCTGCCGGTGACCGGGATGGGCGCGGAGCCCAGCAGGTTGCCGGTGGCGGAGCCGGTCCGTACTTCGAGGAATCCGCCGGCGCCGCCGGAGGAGACTCGGGCCGTGAGGGTCTTGGACCCGGCCAGGTGGTACGGCTTGAAGGAGATCCAGTCGTCGTTGTCGATGTCGCCGACGGTCTTGCCGCCGTTGGCGCTGGCCTTGTCGTACGTCTTGATGCCGGAGGAGCCGTTGTAGTGCTCGGCCTGCCGGTGACGGGGCTGGAGCTGCGCCTGGTCGTGGCTGGTGAGCGCTTCCTGGCCGCCGGCCCCGCCGTCGGTGTACTCGGCGTCGATGACCCCGAAGATGTTGGCGTTGGGGTCGTGCTCGGCGTCGGCGGGCGCGGTGATGGTGCCTTCGCAGCCGCTGGCCGAGGTGATCGGGTGGCCGTGGTTGTCGTGGCCGAGGATGTAACGGATCGTCACCTTGGCGCAGTCGATGGGACCGTCCTCGGGGTCGGTGACCGTGACCTTGAAGGGCAGCTTGTCACCGAAGTTGAAGAGCGTTCCCTCGGCGGGCAGTTCGAGCGTCACCTTCGGCGCGGTGTTGCCGACGACGACGCGTACGGACGCGCTGCCGTGGCGGCCCGTACCGTCCGAGACGGTGAGCGTCGCGGTGTAGGTGCCGTTCTTCTTGTACGTGTACGCGGGGTTGGCGTCGGTCGAGGTGCCGCCGTCGCCGAAGTCCCAGGCGTAGGTGAGCGGATCGCCGTCCGCGTCCTCGGTGCCCGCGGAGGAGAACGTCGCCTTGAGCGGGGCCTTGCCGGAGGTCTTGTTCGCGGTGGCCACGGCGACGGGCGAGCGTCCGCCGGTGATGTTCTCGATGCGGTAGACGGCGGAGTGTTCGTCGCCGCCGAACCAGGAGAGGCCGTAGTCGAGGACGTAGAGGGCGCCGTCGGGGCCGAACTCCATGTCCATGACCTGGGTGCCGGTCCAGGGGAAGGGGTTGATCGAGCCGATGGTGCCGTTCTCGTCCTGCTCGATCCGCTTGATCCACTGGCGGCCGAACTCACCGGCGAAGAAGTCGCCGTCGTAGGACTCGGGGAACTTGACCGGAGAGTCCAGGCCGGCGTCGTACCGGTAGACGGGACCGCCCATCGGGGACTCGGAGCCGGAGCCCAGCTCGGGGACGCTGCCGCCGTCGTAGGGCAGCCAGGCCGCCTCGGCCGGGGGCAGGTCGGTCAGCCCGGTGTTGTGCGGCGAATTGTTCTTCGGCGCGGCGCAGTCGAAGGCGGCGCCGGAGACCTTCGTCGCGAAGTCGTAGTCGATGAACGGGTCGTTGTCGCCGGTGCAGTACGGCCAGCCGAAGTTGCCGGCCTTGGTCACCCGGGCGAATTCGACCTGTCCGGCCGGGCCGCGGGTCGGGGACGCGGCGCCCGCGTCGGGGCCGTAGTCACCGACGTACACGATGCCGGTCTTCTGGTCGACGTTGATGCGGAACGGATTGCGGAACCCCATCGCGTAGATCTCGGGCCGCGCCTTCTCCGTACCGGGGGCGAAGAGGTTGCCCTCCGGGATCGTGTACGAGCCGTCCTCGGCGACCTTGATGCGCAGCACCTTGCCGCGGAGGTCGTTGGTGTTGCCCGAGCTGCGCTGCGCGTCGAACGCCGGGTTGCGGTCCGTCCGTTCGTCGATCGGGGTGTAGCCATCGGAGGCGAACGGGTTGGTGTCGTCGCCGGTCGACAGGTACAGGTTGCCGTCCGCGTCGAAGGCGATGTCACCGCCGACGTGGCAGCAGGTGCCGCGCGAGGTGCTGACGTCGAGGACCTTCTTCTCGCTCGCCTTGTCGAGGGTGCCGTCCGCGTTCAGGGTGAAGCGGGAGAGGCGGTTGTACCCGTCGAAGGGCGCGAAGTCGGCGGCGGTGCCGTTCTCGGGGGCGTCGCCGGCCGGGGTGCTGAGCTTCGGTGCATAGAACAGGTAGATGGCCCGGTTCTCCGCGAAGTCCGGGTCCACGCCGACGCCTTGGAGGCCTTCCTCGTCGTGGTTGTAGACCTCCAGCGAGCCGGAGACCGTGGTGTTGCCCTCGGCGTCGGTGATGCGCAGGGTGCCGTCACGTGAGGTGTGGAGCACCTGCCGGTCCGGCAGGACGGCGAGCGACATCGGCTCGCCCACCTCGGCGGCCCCCTTGGCGAGGGTCACCTGCTGAAAGCTTTCGGCCGCCGCCGGCGGCTCCGGCTCGTGGGCGGTCGCTGGTACGGCGCTGAGGCTCGAACCGGCGAGCAGGGCGCCGGTCAGGAGGGCGAGGAGGGATCTGGCTCTAGGGCGTTTTCTGTGCACGAAAGTCCTCCACAAGTGGGCTGTTCGTACTGCGAGTTGAAGGGACGCGGAACTTCACGTCCGCTTCGCGGGGTCGGTGCTCGTCCTGCACCGGTCCCCGGGACAACTGCTTCTTCCTCGGTGTGCGCCGTCACACCGGAAGCTCGCTGTCCTGTACACCTCAGTGGACGGTAGCGGGGTTCGTCCCGAACGGAAAGGCCTTGCGCAGAGGTGAAGTTCTACTTTTTCCAGCCCCAGGACAAAGCGGGAATCGGGCATGCCTCAGCCTCGATCGCCGGGCGGGCCGAACCGGGCCCGCCCGGCGATCGAGGACAGTGCGGAACCTTCTGCTACTCGCCGCCGCCGAACGCCGCGTCGAAGGACGCCGTCGGCAGGTCGAAGTCGAACCGCTTGAGGTCCCTGAGGGCCTCGGGCGCGCCGGCCAGCCGGTCCATGCCCGCGTCCTCCCACTCGACCGAGATGGGGCCCTCGTACGAGATCGACCCCAGCATCCGGAAGACGTCCTCCCACGGCACGTCACCGTGGCCGGCGGACACGAAGTCCCAGCCGCGCCGCGGGTCGCCCCAGGGCAGGTGCGAGCCGAGCCGGCCGTTGCGGCCGTCGAGGCGCTTGCGCGCCTCCTTGCAGTCGACGTGGTAGATCCGGTCGCGGAAGTCGTAGAGGAACCCGACCGGGTCCAGGTCCTGCCAGACGAAATGGCTCGGGTCGAAGTTCAGCCCGAACGCGGGCCGGTGGCCGACGGCCTCCAGCGCGCGGTGCGTGGTCCAGTAGTCGTACGCGATCTCGCCCGGGTGCACCTCGTGGGCGTACCGCACGCCCTCCGCGTCGAAGACGTCGAGGATCGGGTTCCAGCGCTCCGCGAAGTCCTCGTACCCCCGCTCGATCATGGCGGGCGGCACCGGCGGGAACATCGCCAGCAGGTGCCAGATGGACGAGCCGGTGAAGCCGATGACCGTGTTGACCCCGAACGCGGCCGCGGCCCGCGCGGTGTCCTTGATCTCGGCGGCGGCGCGCTGCCTGACGCCCTCGGGCTCCCCGTCGCCCCAGATGCGGGACGGGAGGATGCCCTGGTGGCGCTCGTCGATGATGCTGTCGCAGACCGCCTGGCTCACCAAGTGGTTGGAGATCGCCCAGCACTTGAGCCCGTACTTGTCGAGCAGCTGGTGACGCCCGGCCAGGTAGCCCGGGTCGGCGAGTGCCTTGTCGACCTCGAAGTGGTCACCCCAGCAGGCGAGTTCCAGGCCGTCGTACCCGAAGTCCCGGGCGAGGCGGCAGACTTCCTCCAGGGGCAGATCGGCCCACTGGCCGGTAAAGAGAGTGAACGGACGTGGCATGCGCTACCTCCTAGGCGTGCTGCTGCGGTACGGGGGTGTAGACGGCGTTCTTGGCGGCACTGTCCTCGACCGCGGCGAGCACCCGCTGCACCTGGAGCCCGTCGGCGAAGGACGGCGCCGGATCCTTCCCGGCGGCCACCGCCTCGACCAGGTCGCGGGCCTGGTGCACGAACGTGTGCTCGTAGCCGAGCGCGTGGCCCGGCGGCCACCACGCCTCCAGGTACGGGTGCTCGGACTCGGTCACGAGGATCCGGCGGAAGCCGGACGTGACCGCGGGCTCGGTGTGGTCGTGGAACGACAGCTCGTTGAGCCGCTCCAGATCGAAGGCGAGCGAGCCCAGCTCGCCGTTGATCTCCAGGTGGAGCGCGTTCTTGCGCCCCGCCGCCATCCGGGTCGCCTCGAAGGACGCCAGCGCCCCCGAGGCGAGCCGTCCGGTGAACAGCGCCGCGTCGTCCACGGTCACCGGACCCGTCTCACCGCCGCCGGTGGCCGAGAGACCGGCCGACGCCCCGGAGAGCACCGGCCGTTCCTTCACGAAGGTCTCGGCCAGCGCCGACACCCCTACCAGCGGCTCCCCCGTCAGGAACTGCGCGAGGTCGACGATGTGCGCCCCCAGGTCGCCCAGCGCCCCGGACCCGGCGTGCTCACGCTTGAGCCGCCAGGTCAGCGGGAACGCCGGGTCGACCAGCCAGTCCTGGAGGTAGGTGACCCGGACGTGCCGCAGCGTGCCGAGCCGGCCCTCGGCGATCAGCGTCCGGGCGTACGCGATGGCCGGCACCCGGCGGTAGTTGAAGCCGACCATGGCCAACTGGCCCCGCTCACGCGCCGCTTCCGCGGCGCGCACCATGGCCTCCGCCTCGGCCACGGAATTGGCCAGCGGCTTCTCGCACAGGACGTGCTTCCCCGCCTCCAGCGCGGCGATGGCGATCTCCGCGTGACTGTCCCCGGGCGTGCAGATGTCGACCACCTGCACGTCGTCGCGTGCGATGAGCGCACGCCAGTCGGTCTCGGTGGCGGCCCAGCCGTGCTTGCGCGCGGCGGCCTCCACGGAGCTCGCGTCCCGGCCGCAGATCGCGGCGAGCGCGGGCCGCAGCGGCAGGTCGAACACATGTCCCGCGGTACGCCACCCCTGCGAGTGGGCGGCGCCCATGAACGCGTACCCGACCATGCCGATACCGAGCACCGGCGGTGCGCCGGCCTCCTTCTCCGACGCTTCCCTGGGGGTCATACGGAGTACTCCTCGTCTCTTTCGCTGGTGGGGGCGGCCTAAGGCCGGGGCGGGCCCGGCCCCGGGCCCGGTCAGCTGAAGCCCGTCGGCAGGTACTGGTCGACGTTCGTCTTGTCGACCACGGCCGAGAAGAGGGTCACGGACGCCGGGATCTCCAGCTCCGCCAGGCCGCCGATGCCCTTGGCCTGGCCGAGCGCGCGCGCCAGGTCGATGGCCGAGGCCGCCATGGTGGGCGGGTAGAGCACGGTCGCCTTGACGACGCTGTTGTCGGCCTTGATCGCGTCCATCGCCGACTTGGCACCGGCGCCGCCGACCATCAGGAAGTCCTTGCGACCCGCCTGCTGGATGGCGCGCAGCGCGCCCACGCCCTGGTCGTCGTCGTGGTTCCACAGGGCGTCGAAGCTGGACTGCGCCTGGAGCAGCTGCGCCATCTTGGCCTGGCCGGACTCGACCGTGAAGTCGGCCGCCTGGCGGGCGACGAGCTTGATGTTCGGGTAGTTCTTGAGGGCGTCCTTGAAGCCCTGGCTGCGCTGCTGCGTCAGCTCCAGGGCGTCGATCCCGGCCAGCTCGATGACCTTGGCGTTCGACTTGCCCTTGAGCTTCTCGCCGATGTAGTTCCCGGCGCTGACGCCCATGCCGTAGTTGTCGCCGCCGATGTAGCAGCGGTACGCCTGCGGGCTGGCGAAGATCCGGTCGAGGTTGATGACCGGGATGCCGGCGCGCATCGCCTTGAGACCGACCTGGGTGAGCGCCTTGCCGTCGGTCGGCAGGATCACCAGGACGTCGACCTTTTTGTTGATCAGCGTCTCGACCTGGCCGATCTGGGCCGCGGTGTCGTTGGAGCCCTCGGTGATGTCGAGGGTCACCTCGGAGTACTTCTCGGCACGCGACTTGGCGTTGGTGTTGATCGCGGCGAGCCAGCCGTGGTCGGCCTGGGGGCCGGCGAAGCCGATGGTGACCGGCTTGCCGGGCTTGTCGTCCGCGGCGGCCGGCTGGTTGTTCGTCGCCGCCGTCTCCTTCTTGTCGGGCTCGTTGCTGGTGCAGGCGGTGAGGAGGGCACCCGCGGAGATCGCTGCGGTGCCGAAGAGCATTCCTCTACGGCTGGTTTCTGGCATGGCGGTTCAACCCTTCGGACGGTGCGGGACGTTCGGGAGCGGATACGAGACCGGGAGTCAGGCCTCGCCGTTGCGCAAAGTGCGGCGCTGGACCAGTACGGCGGCGACGATGATGGCGCCCTTGGCGATCTGCTGGACATCGCTCTGGAGGTTGTTCAGGGCGAAGATGTTGGTGATCGTGGTGAAGACGAGGACACCGAGGACGGAGCCGACGATGGTGCCGCGGCCGCCGCTGAGCAGGGTGCCGCCGATGATCGCCGCGGCGATGGCGTCCAGCTCGTACAGGTTCCCGTTGGTGTTCTGTCCCGAGCCGGCCAGGACGATCAGCAGGAAGGCCGCGATGCCGCAGCAGAGCCCGGAGAGCAGGTAGAGGTAGAGCCGCTGCCGGCGGACGTCGATGCCCGCCAGGCGCGCGGCCTCGGCGTTGCCGCCGACGGCGACGGTGCGCCGGCCGAAGGTCGTACGGTTCAGCACGAGCCAGCCGACGACCGTGACCGCCGCGAAGACCAGGACGAGCGGCGGGATCCCCAGGACGTAGGAGTCGGGGATACCGAGGTCGAGCACGGAGTTCACGGTGACGATCTGCGTCTTGCCGTCGGTGATCTGGAGGGCCAGACCGCGGGCGGAGGCGAGCATCGCGAGGGTCGCGATGAACGGCACCATCCCGCCGTACGCGATGAGCAGTCCGTTCACCAGGCCGCAGGCGAGCCCCACCACCATCGCGGTGAAGAGGATCCCGATGAAGCCGAACTCCTGGGTGGCGAGCGTGGTGGCCCACACCGAGGCGAGGGCCACGATCGCACCGACCGAGAGGTCGATGCCCCCACTGGTGATGACGAACGTCATGCCGACGGTGACGACACCGATGATCGACGCCTGGGTGAGGATCAGCTGGAGGTTGTTGGTGTCCAGGAACTGGTCCGGTTTGGTGATGCCACCGACGACGACCAGCGCCAGGAGCACACCGAGCAGCGAGAGGCTGCGGACGTCGAGCCGCAGCCCCAACGAGGGCCGGTTTCCCTTCGGCTCCTGGTCCTTGGCGGAGTCGGCGGAGGTCACGGTCGAGGGCGGTTGCGAGGCGGCCGCGGCATCCGGCCCGCCCTGCCGCGCCTCGGAGGCAGGCTGTTTCATGGCGTCGGGCTCCCTTCCATCACGAGGTCGAGTACACGGTGCTCGTCGAGCTCCTGGGCCGGCGCCCGGTGGACGACCTGCCCTTCGCGGAGCACCAGCACCCGGTCGGCGAGGCCCAGGACTTCGGGGACCTCACTGGAGACGAGCAGGACGGCGAGGCCTTCGTCGGCCAACCGCCGGATCACGGCATAGAGCTCGGCGCGCGCGCCGACGTCGACCCCGCGGGTCGGTTCGTCCAGGAGCAGGACCCGGCAGCCGCGCAGCAACCAGCGGGCGAGGACCGCCTTCTGCTGGTTTCCTCCGGAGAGGGTACGGATGGGCACTTCGGGGTTGTCGGGACGCAGGGAGAGTTCCCTGACGGCCTTCCTGGCCGCGGTGCGCTCCGCCGCGTGGTCGAGCCAGCCGGCCCGCGAGAAACGGGAGAGGGAGGAGACCGACACGTTGCGGGTGACGGACTCCAGCATCAACAGGCCCTGGGCCTTGCGCTCTTCGGGTGCGAGCCCGAGTCCGGCGCGGACCGCGGCGCGCACACTGCCGGGCCGCAGCACGACACCGTTGACCAGCACACGCCCGGCGGTGGGTTTGCGGGCGCCGTAGATCGTCTCCAGGATCTCGGAGCGTCCCGAGCCGACGAGCCCCGCGAGGCCGACGATCTCACCGGGCCTCAGTTCGAGGTCGACGGGGGCGAACTCCCCTTCCCTGGCGAGCCCTTCGACCCGAAGGACGGGTTCGCCGCTCGGCGCGTCGACCGGGGCGGGGCGCTCGGGGAAGACGTACTCGACGTTACGGCCCGTCATCAGCGCCACGACCTCGCGCGTCGGTGTCTCCTTCGCGGGGAGGCCGACGGCGACGGTCCTGCCGTCCTTGATGACCGTGACGCGGTCCCCGATGCGGCGGATCTCCTCCAGCCGGTGGGAGATGTAGACCACGGCCACACCGTCGGCGGTGAGGGTGGAGACGATCCGGAAGAGGTTGTTGACCTCGTCGGGGTCGAGCGCCGCGGACGGCTCGTCCATCACGATGAGCCGTACCTCGTGGGAGAGGGCGCGAGCCATCGAGACGATCTGCTGCTGGGCGGCGGAGAGCGAGCCGACGGGCCGGTGCGCCTGGATCTCCGGGTGCCCGAGCCGCTTGAGCAGCGCGGTCGCCCTGGTCCTGGCCTCGCGGCCCTTGACCACGAAGCCGGCGGTGGTCGGCTCGTGCCCGAGGAAGATGTTCTCGGCGACCGACAGGCCCTCGACCAGGTCGAGTTCCTGGTAGATGGTCGCGATGCCGAGCCGCATGGCGGCGATGGGTGACTTGAGGGTGACGGCCTCGCCCTGCCAGGTGATCACACCGCCGTCGGGCTGGTGGGCCCCGGCGAGGACCTTGATGAGCGTGGACTTGCCCGC
This sequence comes from Streptomyces sp. NBC_01317, assembly GCF_035961655.1. NCBI lineage: Bacteria > Bacillati > Actinomycetota > Actinomycetes > Kitasatosporales > Streptomycetaceae > Streptomyces > Streptomyces sp. NBC_01317. Next base: position 1,337,630 of record NZ_CP108393.1, read on the forward strand.
GCCGTTCTGGCCGAGCAGGCAGTGGACCTCCCCCGCCTGGACTTCCAGGTCGACGCCGTCGAGGGCCCGGACACCGGGGAACAGTTTGGTGATGCCGGACATGGTGAGCAGAACGGTTTCCGGTGGAGCTGGTGCCATGGCGTATCCCCTCGGCGGATGCGGCCGTTGCGCGGGCAGGGCGGTGCGCTGCGGGCAGCGCGGAACCGGCGTACGGGTGGGTGGTGCGGTGTGCGGTGTCGCTTGCGTACGGCGCGGTGGTGTGGTGCGCGTGATCTGGGCGTGTGCGGGTACGTGTGCCTGTGCGGTGTGCGTACGGTGCTGGTGGTGCGGGCGGTGCGGCTCGTGCACGTACGGGTGGTGCGGCTCGTACAGGTGGTGCGGGTGGTGCGGGTGACGCGGCTCGTACGGATGGTGCGGCTCGTACGGATGGTGCGGGTGACGCGGTGGTACTCACCGGCCTGTGGGGCCGGGTCACGCGGTGGTGCCTACCGGCCCGTCAGGCCGGCGAGAACAGGTGGTCGCTGATGAGCCGGGCCGCGCCGGTGACTCCGGCGACCGGTCCCAACTCCCCCAGGACTATGGGGAGATTGCCGGTGGCCAGCGGCAACGACTGGCGGTAGACCTGGGTGCGGACACTCGACAGCAGCGTGTGGCCGAGCCCGGTCACCCCGCCGCCGATCACCACGAGCCCCGGGTTGAAGAAGCTGACGAGCCCGGCGATGACCTGCCCCAGCCTGTTTCCGCCCTCACGGATCAGGTCGAGCGCGGTGGGATCACCGGCGGCGGCGGCCGCGGCGACGTCGACGGCGGTGAGCCGCCCCGCCGCGCCGAGCCGTGCGGCGAGTTCGGGCGAGCGTCCGGTACGGGCGGCGTCCTCGGCGTCGCGGGCGAGCGCGGCACCACCGAAGTGGGCTTCCAGGCACCCCTTGTTGCCGCAGGCGCAGGCCCGGCCGTCCGGTTCGACCTGGATGTGTCCGATGTCGCCGGCGCTTCCGGTCGTCCCCCGGTAGACCTCGCCACCGACCACGATGCCGCAGCCGATACCCGTACCGATCTTTATGCAGAGGAAGTCGCCCACGGAGCGGGCCACGCCCGCGTGCTGCTCCCCCATGGCCATCAGGTTCACGTCGTTGTCGACCATGACCGGGCAGCCGAGTTCCTGGCTGAGCGCCTCCCGTACCGGGAAGCCGTCCCAGCCGGGCATGATCGGCGGCGCGACGGGCACCCCCTCGGGGAAGCGGACGGGCCCCGGCACCCCGATGCCGGCTCCGTCGAACTCCTCGGCGAGACCGGAGACTTTGAGCTTGGCCGCCATGGCGAGCACCTGCTCGAAGACGGCGACGGGTCCCTCGCGGACGTCCATGGGGTGGTTGAGATGCCCCAGGACCTCCAACTCGGCGTTGGTGACGGCCACATCGATCGAGGTGGCGCCGATGTCGACGCCGAGGAAGCGCAGGGCCGGAGCGAGCCGGATGTTGTGCGAACGCCGCCCGCCCCGCGAGGCGGCGAGCCCGTCGGCGACCACCAGCCCGGTCTCCAGCAGCCGGTCGACCTCGACGGCGAGCTTGGAACGGGAGAGATCCACCTGATCGCCGAGCTGCGCGCGGGAGTTGGGCCCACCGTCACGCAACAGCCTGAGCAGTCGCGCCTGGTGCGCGTTCGCGGGTCGTGCGGTCATACGTCTCACGCGCCCCTCCCCGCCGTGTCGGCTGTGTCCGTCGTGCTGCTTTCGAGGGGAACGTAGCAGTGGTTGCCCGCAGTGGGAAGAAGTTGAGCGGGAATCTACGCCAACTTTCTCCACACCCAGGACAAAGGTGGGAGCGGACCTCGTGCCGGGCGGTCGTCGGGCCTGCCTACCTGCCTGCCTGCCTGCCTGCCTGCCGCCCAGCGGTCCGCCGGGTGGCGGGGGCGGGCACCGGCCGTCCGGGCAGCAGCCGTCCGGCGCACACACTTGCAGAGGGCAACAGTCACGCCTCGCCGGGCGGAGTTAGCGTGGAAGGGAAGGCCGTAGGTCGCGGCGAAGGCAGCGGTGAACGGAACTCACATGAAGCACATCTCTCTCGGGGAATTGGACGTGTCCCGGATCGGGCTCGGCTGCATGTCCATGACGGGCGTGTATACGGGCGGCGGGACGGACGACGCGGAATCGATCCGTACCATCCACCGGGCATTGGACCTGGGCGTCACCTTGGTGGACACCGCCGAGGTGTACGGACCGTACAAGAACGAGGAACTGGTGGGCCGCGCGCTCGCGGGGCGCCGGGACCAGGTGGTTCTGGCGACGAAGTTCGGCTATCTCTCGCACGGCTCTGACGGCCAGTACATCCGCCGGTTCGACAGCTCGCCGGCGAATATACGTATCTGCGTCGAAGGCTCCCTCAGGAGGCTGGGCACCGACCACATCGACCTGTACTACCAGCACCGGATGGACCCGCACACGCCCGTCGAGGACGTGGTGGGCACCATGAGTGAGCTGGTCACGGAGGGCAAGATCCGCCACATCGGGCTCTCGGAGTCCACCCCGGACGTGATCCGCCGGGCCCAGGCGGCCCACCCGATCACAGCGCTCCAGAGCGAATACTCTCTGTGGTCGCGCGAGCCGGAGAAGGAGATCCTCCCCCTGCTCAGGGAACTCGGCATCGGCTTTGTCGCCTACTCCCCACTGGGCCGGGGATTCCTCACCGGAACCATCCGTTCCACGGACCAGATGGACAGCGACGACTTCCGGGCGAACAATCCGCGATTCACGGGCGACAATCTGAAGCGGAATCTGAGCATCGTGGACCAGGTGGAAACTATCGCCCACGACGTCGGAGCGACACCGGCCCAGGTGGCGATAGCCTGGCTTCTCGCCCAGGGAAATGACATCGCCCCTATTCCCGGCACGAAGCGGGTGACCCGGGCGGAGGAAAACATAGCGGCGGACGCGATAACGCTGACGCCGACCCAGCTCAAGAGTCTCTCGTCCCTGTCCCCGGCAACCGGCGACCGCTACACGAACATGCAGAACCTGACCGCCTGAGTACTTGGGCGGACCGACCACGCATTGATCTCGGAACGCGCCGATCCCGAAGTACCGAATTAGTCAGTGTCGGTGGCGGCCAACACAGCGATCTCCTGGCCACCGGATCGCAGAACCGCAACGGCAAGGTCCCAAGCGACGCCGTAGAACCACACTGAAGCGGTGTCGACACGGAACCAGCGCGCCTGCCGAACCAATTCAGCCGTATGCGTAATCGGGGCATCCGCCGAAGCCCCGGTCAAACCGGCAAGAGAGCGCCACGTGGCAAGCCTTCCGTAGGCACCGTAGAGGCCGAAGCCGTAGGCCGGTCCGCGCACTGCGGCAGTAAGCAGCACTCTGAGCACCGAGTCGGAAGAAGACGGGTACAGCCGCGCCGGGGCTTGATCTGCGGGCCAGGGAATCAGGGGAAGGGACTGAAAGGCAGCCGGGAAGTCCTCCTCCCTCACCGGATCCGGTGCCCAAAACTCCTGTGCGGAGATCTTTCCGTTGGACTGGGTACACCAATGCTGTATGGCTGCACCCATGACGTCGGCAACCGCCGGAACAGTGAGCTCCGTCATCCCGATACAGGCCGTGCGCTGCTGCGTCGACGGCGCGGAACGCAGTTCGGCCGTCCCGAAGGACACAAAAGGCGTGGGGGGTACCGTCCAGGTCCAGTCGTCCGCCGCATCGGACGGGCGACGCAACCCGTGCTCCTCAGGCAAGAGACTCAGTGGCAGGACAGCAAGAGGATGGCCGACGTTTACGAGTTTCTCCGCGAAGGAACGGAGGACGGGATACTCCTCCACCTCCACCGACTGAAGGACCAACTCCTGAAGGAGACACGCCATGAATTCCCTCGAGTGTACCGACTGATATTCCATGGTGAACACCGAGTTCGCAATATCATCGATTCGATGGTTGCAGGCAACAAAGAAAGCCAGTCGCCGCTCAGCCCCAGTCCGATCGGAGCCGTCCGAGTGACGAGAGACAGGAACACGCAGCAAGCTACGCAGACTTTGAACACCTGGATGCGTGGACAGCACGTGAAGGACGTAATCGAGGACCTCCCTGCAGTGCGCCTGGAGAGGCTTTCCAGCAGTGGCTTGAGCAGCAAGCTGCGCCCCAAGGTCACCAACCCAGACGAAATCACCAGCAAGAACTCGCAAGTCGATCTCCGCGCGCAACGCGGAGACGTCCGCATCGCTGGCTTCACTTAGGGCCGCCACCGCGCGAATGATGTCCTTGCTCATGCTGCGAAACTCCTCATTTTGAAATGCTCTTTCCGGACAACCGCACCCGGAGACTGCTAGGGCCTGAAGATCGGGTAGGCGCTTAGAATGCGATTAGCAGCCGGGTCAACGGCCATCCGTATATAGTTCTCACCTGCTCAGCCCCCGCCTCGGGGTAGTCGTAGGTGCGCAGAACGTCTTTGGCTTCGACACCACTCTTGTCGTGCAGCGTCTCGGTCCTGCGATTTCCGCTGAGGTCATACGTGTAGGACTGCCAGTAAGGAGCGGGCCCACCGAGAACGGACCCGCTGGGGCTCTCAGCGCATGTGGTGGTTCCCTGCGCCCAGGCCTGCGTCAGCCGACGTTGATAGTCGTACTGGAAGCACTGGTTGTCGGTGCCATCACGCGAGACGTCGCTGATGAACGTGATATTGCCGGCTTGGTCGTAGCCGAAGGTGGACGACTTGTCAGTGCCTGGCACGTTCTCCCGGTCGACGCGGGTATTGCTCAGACGCTGGGTGCCCCATTGATAGGTATTGGTGACCTGGGTCTTCTTACCACCGCTTTGGTACGTCGACTGAAGAGGCTTGCCCGTGAAGCTGTACGTGGTGCCGGTGACATAGGTGGTGCCTCCGGTACCGGTCAGCGTGACCGGGCGCAGGACATCGTCGTACGTCGGCGTGAGGGCTTCTGCCGGGAGGGCTCCGGCGGCGGGGTAACCGGTCGACCGGACAGTGCCGTTCGCGTCGTACGTGATGTTGGACTGGTAGTCGCCGGCCAGGCCCTCTTCTCCCGGCACGGAGGGGATGGTGGTCGTGGTCCTGTTGGGTCGGTACAGCGTGTCGTAGATGTTGTAGGTAGTCGTGTACGCCGCCCCGCTCGCCCCTCCGACGTAGCGGGTGGTGGAGGCCAGCCGGCCTTCGAAGTTGGACGGGTCCCAGACGTGTTTGGTGAGCAGGGGACCGGTCGCGTCGCCGTCGTGAGTCTCAATTTCACGACCGAGTCCGTCGTACAGATGCGTGACGGTCTTTTTGCGGCTGCCGGCGCTGGCGGACGAGGTGGAAGTGAGCAGGTTACGGTCGTCGAAGGTCGAGGACGCGTCACCCTTGTCGGGATCATTCACGCTGGTCGGATTGCCACGCTGGTGCCGCTCCCCTATCCGCGACATGCAGCTCTCACAACCGTTCACCTGCGGCTTCTCACCGCGCGACGTATAAGGCGGCCCACTGACAGAAACAGGCCAGTTCGCGGTTCTCACCCTCACCCGTGGTCGCAATCGCAACGCGTGGGATCCATCGGGTTCTTGGGGTTGCCCGGAGGTACGGTCCGGTGTCGGGACATGCTTCGGAGGCCCCATGCGCAAGAACCGGGGTCACGACGGCAGGTGAGTGCCTGTCAGGGACAATGCGCCGGCGCGCGCCGATCTGCTACAGGCCCTCGTTCCGGTGAGGGTGTGTCAGGCGTCGTGGCGTTGGTCCGCCCTGTGGTGGTATGTGGAGCGGGTGTGTTCTGTGTGGGCCTTCATTACTTCCGTCGCGCGCTGTTCGTCGCGGGCCGCGATCGCCGCGATCAGTTCTCGGTGTTCGATCCAGGACTGCTTGCCGCGCTGGCGGGCCACCGGGGTGTAGTACCAGCGGACCCTGCGGTCCACCTGGGCCGCCAGTTCGGCCAGGACGACGTTGCCGGCCAGGGACATGACTTTGGCGTGAAACGCGGCGTTGGTGGCGACTGTCAGGTCCACGTCGTCGTCCGCGACCGACTGCTCGCCCTGGGCGCAGAGCGCCTCCAGCGCGGCGATGCCGGCCTTGCCGGAGTGGGCGGCGGCGAGGCGGGCGGCCTCCGCCTCCAGGAGCGTGCGGACCGACAGCAGCTGGTCCGCCTCCTCCTCCGTGGGCTCGTGGACGAACGCGCCCTGGGCCGGGCGCAGGTCGACCCAGCCCTCGGTGTTGAGGCGCTGGAGCGCTTCCCGTACCGGCTGGCGCGACACGCCGAGGTGACCTGCGAGTTCGCTTTCGACAAGATGCTGGCCCGGTTGGAGCGCGCGCGTGGTGATGAGTTCGAGGAGAGCCCCGTAGACACGCTCGCGCAGCGGACCCGGTCGTTCGAGCTTGGGCACGGCTCCCTGCGCCAATCTTGCGGACAACATCGCGGTCCCCCTCCTGGCCGGCAGAGTCACATGACTGTATCGATGAGATCTAGACATTGGCTATCGTCTACAGTCTACCGAGAACATCGAAGATCATGGGCAACGGATGACCTGGCCGGCGTACGAAAGATTCCCGCCGAAGCCGAAAAGCAGGGCCGGAGCGCCGGACTGCACCTCTCCCCGGGCCACCAACTTGGACAAAGCCAGCGGAATCGACGCGGCCGACGTGTTTCCCGACTCGATCACATCCCGGGCGATCACCGCGTTGATCGCGCCAATCTTCTGCGCCACCGGTTCGATGATCCGCAGATTCGCCTGGTGCAGGACCACGGCCGCCAGCTCCTCCGGCGTGACACCGGCCCGCTCGCAGACCTGGCGGGCGATCGGCGGCAGCTGGGTGGTGGCCCAGCGGTAGACGGACTGCCCCTCCTGGGCGAAGCGGGGCGGGGTGCCCTCGATCCGTACGGCATTGCCCATCTCGGGCACCGAGCCCCAGAGCACCGGGCCGATCCCCGGCTCCTCGCCGGGCCCGGTCGCCACGACCACCGCCGCGCCCGCGCCGTCGCCGACGAGCACGCAGGTGGTGCGGTCCGTCCAGTCGGCGACGGCGGCCATCTTGTCCGCGCCGATGACCAGCACCCGGGAGGCGGAGCCCGCCCGTACGGTGTGGTCGGCCAGGGCCAGGGCGTGGGTGAACCCGGCGCAGACCACGTTGAGGTCCATGACGGCGGGCGAGCCCATGCCGAGGCGGGCCGCGACCCGGGCCGCCGTGTTGGGCGACCGGTCGATCGCGGTGGACGTGGCGACCAGCACCATGTCGATGTCCGCCGGGGTGAGGCCGGCCGCGGCGAGCGCCTTGGCGCCCGCGTGCGCGGCCAGCTCGTCGACCGGTTCGTCCTCACCCGCGACATGCCGCGTCTTGATGCCGACCCGGCTGGTGATCCAGGCGTCGCTGGTGTCGACCAGGGCCGCCAGGTCGTCGTTGGTGAGCACCTTGGCGGGCTGATAGTGCCCGAGCGCGGCGATACGAGTGCCGGTCATGCCCGGGACCCCCTCTGCTGTCGACGTCAGGAGTCCTCAAGTCTCGTCAGCGACTCACCCGTACGGGTACAGGCGAACCAACAGGATTCACCGTCTCCGCTTGGAGACTTCGGATCATCGTCGGAATAGTTCCCGATCCACTCGGTGAACCATTCACCCGGTGAACAGCTGCGCGGCCTTGAGGACCAGCTCATACACACCGTAAGCCAGAGGAATCCCTACCCAGAGCCAGGCGAAGACGATCAAGCCGGTACGGCGTGGCTCCGAGCCGGTAAGGCCCGGCTCAGGCACTCCGCCGCTGCTCGCTGGTGACGTGGTCATCGGATGCCTCCCTGGGGGCCGGAATGTGGTGGCGCGGGTGGACGGGCCTGATGAGTTCGTTGGCCACGAAGCCGACGGCGAGCAGGCCGATCATGATGGTGAGCGAGACCCCGTAGAGCCCGGAACCGCTCTTGCCGGCCTTCTCCTGGCTGTCCGCGACCCAGTTCACGATGAGCGGGCCGAGGACGCCGGCGGTGGACCAGGCGGTGAGCAGCCGGCCGTGGATGGCGCCGACCTGGTAGGTGCCGAAGAGGTCCTTGAGGTACGCCGGCGCGGTGGCGAAGCCGCCTCCGTAGAAGGACAGGACGACCAGCGCGCAGATGACGAAGAGCGGCTTGGAGGAGTCGCCGAACTGTGCGATCAGGAGATACATCACGGCACCCACGCCGAGGTAGACGCGGTAGACGTTCTTGCGGCCGAGCAGGTCGGACGCGGAGGACCAGCCGATCCGGCCCGCCATGTTCGCGGCGGAGAGCAGTGCCACGAAGCCGGCCGAGGCGGAGACGGAGACGGGGGTGCTCGTCCCGGCGAAGAAGTCGGTGATCATCGGGGCGGCCTTCTCCAGGATCCCGATGCCGGCGGTGACGTTCATGCAGAGCACCACCCACAGGCACCAGAACTGCGGGGTCCGTACGGCGGATTTCGCGGAGACCTGGGCGGTGGAGATCAGGCCGGTGGAGAGCCGGCCCGCGGAGACCGGCGATCCGGCCGGGGGCGCCCCGGCGCCGGCGGACGCGGCCGGCTCCCGCTGCCGGTATCCCGGCGGCGGTACGCGGATCAGCAGGACGCCCAGCGTCATGAACGCGGCGTACACGAGACCGTGCACCAGGAACGCGTACGCGATGCCCTCGCTGTCCGCGCCGAACGACTCCAGCATCTGCGCGGACCAGGGCGAGGCGATGAGCGCGCCGCCGCCGAATCCCATGATCGCGATGCCGGTGGCCATGCCGGGGCGGTCGGGGAACCACTTGATGAGCGTCGAGACAGGCGATATATACCCGATACCGAGTCCGATGCCGCCGACGAAGCCGTATCCGAAGACGATCAGCCAGTACTGCTCGGTGGCCGCGCCGAGCGCGGCGAGCAGGAAGCCCGAGGAGAAGCAGCTCAGGGCCACGGTCATCGCCCAGCGCGGCCCGTTGCGCTCGACCAGCGTGCCGCCGAAGGCGGCCGACAGGCCGAGCATGACGATGCCGAGCTGGAAGGGGAGCGCGCTCTGGGTGCCGGAGAGGCCCAGCGCGGACTCGAGTGGGGGTTTGAAAACGCTCCAGGCGTAGGCCTGGCCGATCGAGAGGTGCACCGACAGCGCCGCCGGCGGTACCAGCCAGCGACTCCAGCCGGGGGGTGCGAGAGGTGGGGTCATGGTCGCGAACTCTAAGAACGGCCCGACCTGTTGGGAAGATCGCCGCCGCGGTTCATCCAAGATCCACGCACGAGTTTGCCTACTGCATACCGGAAGGGAGCCTTGTGGCCCAGAACTACATACTGTAGACAATATATCGTCGACACGAAAGTAAGTGTGACCCTTCCCTCGGTCCCCCCTCAAACCGAACGGAGAGCCCCACAGTGAAAGTCGCAGTTGTCGGAGCCGGCGCGATCGGCGCCTACGTGGGAGCCGCGCTCGATCGAGCCGGCGCCGAAGTTCATCTCATCGCCCGTGGACCGCATCTCGCGGCCATGAGGCAGGACGGAGTCAGGGTGTTGAGCCCGCGCGGGGATTGGACCGCCCGGGTGCATGCCACCGATCGGCCGGAGGACATCGGTCCGGTCGACTATGTGTTCCTGGGGCTCAAGGCGAACTCCTACGCGGCGTGCGGGCCGCTGGTGAAGCCTTTGCTCCATGACGGTACGGCGGTCATCGCCGCCCAGAACGGGATCCCCTGGTGGTACTTCCACGGGCACGGGGGTCCGCACGACGGCACACGGATCGAGAGCGTCGACCCCGGCGGCTCGGTCAGCGCGGTACTGCCACCCGAACGTGCGATCGGGTGCGTGGTCTACGCCGCTACGGAGCTGGAAGGGCCCGGGATCGTCCGGCACCTCGAAGGCACCCGCTTCTCCATCGGGGAACCGGACCGCTCGGTGTCGAAACGCTGTCTCGAATTCAGCGAGGCGATGCAGGCGGGCGGACTCAAGTGCCCCGTCGAGCCCGAGTTGCGCGACGACATCTGGATCAAGCTCCTCGGGAACATCTCGTTCAACCCCATCAGCGCGCTGACCCGCGCCACCATGCGGGAGATGTGCCTGCACCGCAGCACACGCCAGGTCATCGAGATGATGATGGCCGAAACCCTGAGCGTCGCTGAGGCATTGGGCTGCCACCCCGACATTTCCATCGAGCGGAGGCTGGCCGGCGCGGAACGCGTCGGTGACCACCGGACGTCGACCCTCCAGGATCTGGAGAAGGGCAAACCGCTCGAACTCGACGTCCTGCTCGCCGCTGTCGTGGAACTCGCCGAGATCACCGGCGTTCCGGTGCCCACCCTCCGTACGGTGGACGCCATTTCGGATCTCCTGGCCCAGGGCGCGGCTGCCTGATCCACTCCGGTGTCCGGGGGGGCCGGCGGGAGACGACACCTGCGGAATCCGCCCCGGAACCACTCCTGCCGACGGCCGCGCACAGCCATTCATGGCCAGTTCTGTCCGTGGGGTTCCCTTTACCTACGCGACTACAGAATACTGTATGCAATGGGCGCGGCCGTCGGTCACCACTCACAGGAGCGCAGCGTGAAGAAGCGAGAGCGCACACCGAAAACCTATGCCCGCATCACTCATCCCCTGGTGCGGGACAAGAAGGGCGGGCCCCTCCGCCGTGCGGGCTGGGACGAGGCCCTGGACCGGGCGGCCGCCGGCCTGGACGCCGCGCGCGGCTCCTTCGGGATGCTCTCCTGCGCCCGGGCCACCAACGAGATGAACTACGTCGCGCAGAAGTTCACCCGCGTGGTGATGGGCACCAACAACGTGGACTCCTGCAACCGGACGTGTCACGCGCCCAGTGTGGCCGGCCTGTCCGCGGTCTTCGGCTCCGGTGGCGGGACCTCGTCGTACGGCGAGGTCGACCACACCGACCTGATCCTCATGTGGGGCTCCAACGCCCGCTTCGCCCACCCCATCTTCTTCCAGCACGTGCTCCGGGGCATCAGGAACGGCGCGCGCATGTACGCCGTCGACCCCCGCCGCACCTCCACCGCCGAGTGGGCCGAGAGCTGGCTCGGGCTGAACGTCGGCACGGACATCCCGCTGGCCCACGCGGTCGGCCGCGAGATCATCCACGCGGGCCTGCACAACACGTCGTTCATCGAGCGCGCGACCACCGGTTTCGAGGACTACGCGGCCGAGGTCGAGCCCTGGACGCTCGCGGTGGCGGAGAAGGTGACCGGAGTGCCGGCCGAGGCGATCCGCGACCTCGCCCACGCCTACGCCCGCGCGGAACGGGCCCAGTTGTGCTGGACGCTCGGCATCACCGAGCACCACAACGGCACGGACAACGTCCGGGCACTGATCAACCTGTCCCTGCTCACCGGGCACGTCGGACGGTACGGCTCCGGTGTGCAGCCGCTGCGCGGCCAGAACAACGTGCAGGGCGGTGGTGACATGGGGGCCATCCCCAACCGACTGCCCGGCTTCCAGGACATCCTGGAGCCGGACGTCAGGTCCAAGTTCGAGAGCGCCTGGAACACCGTCATCCGGCCCGAGTACGGAATGACGCTCACCCAGATGTTCGAGGCGATGGAGACGGGTGACCTCAAGGCCGTCTACTGCATCGGCGAGAACCCCGCCCAGTCCGAGGCCGACAGCGAGCAGGCCGTCGAGCGCATGAAGAAGCTCGACTGCCTGGTGGTGCAGGACATCTTCCTCACCGCGACCGCCGAGCTGGCCGACGTGGTCCTGCCCGCCACCGCCGCCTGGGCGGAGACGGACGGCACCACGACCAACAGCGAACGCCGGGTCCAGCGGGTCCGCAAGGCCGTCGAACCGCCGGGCGAGGCGCGCGAGGACATCGACATCATCTGCGACCTGGCGGGCCGGCTCGGACACCCCTGGAAGTACGCGGACGCCGAATCGGTGTGGAACGAGCTGCGGTCGGTGTCACCCGACCACTACGGCATGACGTACGAGCGGCTCGCGGAGCACCAGGGCATCCAGTGGCCCTGCCCCGACACCGACAGGATCGAGCCGACCTATCTGCACGGCCGCCTCTGGGACGAGGACCCCGCCAGGCGCGGCCGGCTCGCCCCCTTCGGCATCGTCAAGCACGACCCCCCGGTCGACCTGACGGACGATCAGTACCCGATCAGGCTGACCACGGGCCGCCGGCTCGACTCGTACAACACCGGGGTACAGACCGGGAGTTTCGCCTCCCCGCTGCGCCGGGGCGAGTACGTGGAGCTGTGCCCCGAGGACGCCGAGCGGTACGGCGTGTCGGTCGGCGAGGAGGTACGGATCTCGTCGCGGCGCGGCACGGTCCAGGCCCCGGTCTGGGTCGATCCCGGGCTGCGCCCCGGACTTGCCTTCATGACGATGCACTTCCCGGACGAGGTGGACACCAACCAGCTGACCATCGAGGCGAATTGCCCGATCGCCGGGACCGCCGAGTTCAAGGCGTCCGCGATCCGCATCGAGAAGCTGCCGGTGTCCGGGCCCGTGTCCGGCTCCGTCTCCGGGTTCGTGTCCGCCCCCGCCGTGAGGAGCTGAGGCATCAGTGGATCTGCACTTCGGCGACAGCAAACCCACCGACGAGGAGCGGGCGGCGGTCGACTCGCTCCTCGGCCCGCCCACCTCGGCCTGGGAGGGCGCGGAGGACCGTACCGACGCGGACCTGCGCTGGGCACGGGGCGGCCGCGAGGCACGGGAGCGGCGGGACCTGCTGCTCCCGGGGCTGCACGCGATCAACGACCGGATCGGCTGGATCAGCGAGGGCGCCCTCGACTACCTGTGCCGGCGGCTGACCGTGCCGCCCGCGGAGGCGTACGGCGTCGCCACGTTCTACGCGATGTTCGCCGTCAAGCCGCGCCCCGCGAAGGTGCTGCACGTCTGTACGGACCTGGCCTGCGCGAGCAAGGGCTCGGCCGCGCTCTGCGCCGGCCTTGAAGAGCGCCTGGGAGCGGCCGGTTCGGCCGCGGGCGGCCTCGTCTGGCAGCCGAGCCCCTGTCTGGGTCTGTGCGAACGCGCCCCCGCCGCGCTGGTCATCCAGGCGGGTGTCCCGTCCGACGAGGGCTCCGTACCCCTGCCCCTGGCGAGCACAGGCTCCGGGCGGGACGGCGCCACCCAGGTCCAGCTCGGCGGCGCGCGGCCGTCCTGGCCGGCCGGCGCGAACCCGGCGGGCCCGGCCCGTACCGGAAACGGCGTCTCCGCCGAACCGGCCGCACGCCGCTACACCACCGCCGTCATCGCCCCCGCCACCGCCGAGGCCCTCGTCCTCGCGGCGGCCGAGCCCGCGGCGGCCCCGGCGGAGCCCGCCGCCTCCCTCGCCGTACCGCAGGCCGGACAGCCAGGGCTGTCGCTGCTCGCCCGCGTCGGCGTCGTCGACCCGTACAGCCTCGACGACTACCGCGCGCACGACGGCTACCGCGCCCTGCGCCGCGCCTTCGACCTCGGCCCCGCCGGGGTCATCCGGGAGGTCACGGACGCGGGCCTGGTGGGCCGCGGCGGCGCCGCGTTCCCCACCGGCCGCAAGTGGCAGGCCACCGCCTCGCAGCCGGTACGGCAGCACTACCTGGTCTGCAACGCCGACGAATCCGAGCCGGGCACCTTCAAGGACCGGGTGGTGATGGAGGGTGATCCGTACGCGCTGATCGAGTCGATGACGATCGCCGGGTACGCGGTCGGCGCCGACCGGGGCTACCTCTACCTGCGCGGTGAGTACCCCCGCGCCCTGCGGCTGCTCCAGAACGCGATCGACCAGGCGCGCGCCCGCGGCCTCCTCGGCGACGACATCCTCGGCCAGGGGTACGCCTTCGACATCGAGATCCGGCGCGGCGCCGGGGCGTACATCTGCGGGGAGGAGACCGCGCTGTTCAACTCCATCGAGGGCTATCGCGGAGAGCCGCGGTCCAAGCCGCCTTTCCCGGTGGAGAGCGGTCTGTTCGGCAAGCCGACGGCCGAGAACAACGTCGAGACGCTGATCAACGTGCTGCCCATTCTGAACCAGGGAGCCGCCGCGTACGCCGCGATCGGCACCGGGCAGTCGACCGGGCCGAAGCTCTTCTGCGTTTCGGGGAACGTCGGGAAGCCCGGCATCTACGAGCTGCCGTTCGGCGCCACGCTGGGCGAGCTGCTGGAACTGGCGCAGGCGCCGGACACCATGCGCGCGATCCTGCTCGGCGGCGCGGCGGGCGGCTTCGTCCGCCCCGACGAGCTGGACATCCCGCTCACTTTCGAAGGGACCAGGGCGGCCGGTACGACCCTGGGATCCGGGGTGGTGCTGGTGCTGGACGACACCGTTCCGCTGCCGAGGATGCTGGTACGGATCGCGGAGTTCTTCCGGGACGAGTCGTGCGGGCAGTGTGTGCCGTGCCGGGTCGGCACCGTACGGCAGGAAGAGGCACTGCACCGGATCGTGGACCGTACGGGCGCCGACGCCGCGCAGGACATCGCGCTGCTGCGTGAGGTGGGCGCGGCCATGAAGGACGCCTCGATCTGCGGTCTCGGACAGACCGCCTGGAGTGCCGTCGAGTCAGCCATCGATCGACTGGGGGCCTACAAATGACCGTCATCCCACTGCGACTCCCGCGGCGGCTGCTCGAATTCACCCTCGACGGCCAGGAGACGCGGGTGCCGGAAGGCTCCACGATCCTCGACGCCTGCCGGGCGGCTGGGAAGGACATCCCGACGCTCTGCGAGGGCGACACCCTCACCCCGAAGAACGCCTGCCGGGTGTGTGTGGTCGAGGTCGAGGGCGCACGGGTCCTCGCGCCGGCCTGCTCGCGCAAGGCCGAGGCGGGCATGACCGTCCTCACGGACAGCCCCCGGGCCCGGCACAGCCGGAAGATCGTCCTCGAACTCCTCGCTTCCTCCACGGACCTCTCGACCACCCCGAGGGCCGCCGAGTGGATCAAGGAGTACAAGGCGAAGCCCGACCGCTTCGGTCCCGACGCGGCCCGGCTCGACGAGGAACCGAAGATCGACAACGATCTCTACGTACGCGACTACGACAAGTGCATCCAGTGCTACAAGTGTGTCGACGCGTGCGGTGAGCAGTGGCAGAATTCGTTCGCGATCTCGGTGGCGGGCCGTGGCTTCGACGCCCGTATCTCCACCGAGCACGACGGACCGCTCACCGACTCGGCCTGTGTCTACTGCGGCAACTGCATCGAGGTCTGCCCGACCGGGGCACTCAGCTTCAAGTCGGAGTTCGACATGCGGGAGGCCGGGACGTGGAACGAAGAGATCCAGACGGAGACCACCACCATCTGCGCGTACTGCGGTGTCGGCTGCAATCTGACACTGCACGTCCAGGAGAATGAGATCGTGAAGGTCACGTCTCCGCACGACAATCCCGTGACCCACGGGAACCTCTGCATCAAGGGCCGCTTCGGCTTCCAGCACGTACAGGAACGCTGACCGGGCGCTTTCCGGTCCGGCCGACGAGCACCAGCACACCGATACGAGTAGGACTGATCATCATGGGACGGGTCACCGAGCGCCGCCGCACCATCCGTATCCGGGACGGAATCGTCACGACCCGCCCCGACACCCTGGTGGCCGAGGAGCCGCTGGAGATCCGGCTGAACGGGAAATCCCTCGCCATCACGATGCGCACCCCGGGCGACGATTTCGCCCTGGCGGCGGGCTTCCTGGTGAGCGAGGGGGTGCTGGCGGCCGGCTCCGACGTGCAGTCGATCGTGTACTGCGCGGGGGCGAAGGACGACGGGTCGAACACGTACAACGTGGTCGACGTCCGGCTCGCGCCCGGTGTCCCGGTCCCCGACATCACGCTGGAGCGCAACGTCTACACCACTTCGTCGTGCGGGCTGTGCGGCAAGGCGAGTCTCGACGCCGTACGGACAACGGCCCGGTTCACGATCGACGACACTCCCCCGGTCCGGCTGGAGCCCACCCTGCTCGCCGGCCTCCCCGACCGGTTGCGGGCGGCTCAGGAGGTCTTCGACCGGACCGGGGGCCTGCACGCGGCGGCGCTCTTCAGCGAGCACGGGGAGCTGCTGGACATCCGGGAGGACGTCGGCCGGCACAACGCGGTGGACAAGCTGATCGGCCGCGCGCTGCGGCAGGATCTGCTGCCGCTGTCCCGGTCGATCCTCCTGGTCTCCAGCCGGGCTTCCTTCGAACTGGCCCAGAAGGCCGTGATGGCGGGCATTCCGGTGCTCGCGGCGGTGTCGGCGCCGTCCTCACTCGCCGTCGATCTGGCCATGGAGACGGGGCTGACCCTGGTCGGCTTCCTCCGTGGCCCCTCCATGAACGTGTACGCGGGCGATGAGCGCATCGCCCTGCACACTGGGGTGTGACAGTCCCCGCTGCACGGGAACAGGGCCCGGCCGGCGGGGAGCGCCCCCTGCGTCGGCCGGGTACCTCCGGCAGCCACACACCCATCAGCTCAGCGGTGCGCGGGCCTCATCCGCCCGCCGCCGATTGATCCGCTTTCGTTTTCCGGGGTACAGCCCCGTCTGCACCCCCATCACGGCCCCCGTCTGCGCCTCGCGTCCGACGGGGGCGGAATCATCTGTAGCTCCAGGGTGGCGGGCGGCTCGGCCACGCCGGGGCCGCCGGCCCGGGTCCAGGCCAGCAGGTCGTCCGTACCGTCCTCGTCCAGCACCCAGCCGACCCAGGTGGCGCGGCCCCCCGCGCGCCGGCCCTCGGCGGAGGGCTGGACCACGACGACGTTCGCCTGTCCGCACGGGCCGAGACAGTCGGTCGTACGGACGGACAGCCGGCCTTCCGAGGAGGCGGCGGCCGCGCGGAGGCGGGCGAGCTGGCCCGCGTGATCCGTGCCCGGGTTCTTGGCGGGGTCACCGCAGCAGCAGCCCCGGCAGACGACGAGGGTGCAGGGGCGAGGGCCGAAGGGGCGTATGCCGGAGAAGGCGGGCGAGGGGGGCTGCGTCACCCGAGGATCTTGTCAGCCGGGTGGTGGACCGGCGCGGGGCGGGGTCGGCGGTCCCGGGGCGGGGGGCGTGGTCGGTTGATATTCTCTTGGCTCCTCCGGCTCCCCGGGCCGGGTGGATCTTGGGGGATGCATGAAGCCGCGCCTGGTGTTCGTCCACGGCATCGGCGGGCCGCTGGACAGCGCCGCCGAACGCGACGAGTGGGTGCGCGCGTTGGCCGAGGGGGCCAGGGCCGCGGGCCACGCCGGGAAGGTCTCCGCGCTGACCCAGGGCTGGGCCGCGGACATCCGGTTCGCCTACTACGGCGATCTGTTCGGCGCCGGGCAGGCCCAGGGCTCCGCTCTCGACCCGACGGCTGACCAGGAATCCTTGCTGCTGGCGGAGTTGCTCCGCGAGGCCGTGGACGAGGCCGTGGACGCGCGGCTCGCGGACCCGGCCGGCGAGGACAAGATCCGGGTGCTGACCCACGCGCGGGCCCAACTGGACCCGAAGGGCGCGCCCCAGGGCCCGGGCAGCGCCCTGCGGCAGACCCTCAACGCCGCGAACACCCTGCTCTCGGTACCGGGGCTGCGGACGTTCGGCGGCTGGGTCAGCGCCAAGGCCATGATCCTCAGGCTCAGCCAGGTGGCGCGCTATCTCGCACGCGGGGAGCCGGACGCGGACGGTGTCCCGCTCGACCGGAGGATCCGCCGCCGGGTGGTGGAGGCGCTGGACCCCGTGGGACCGACGATTGTCGTCTCGCACTCGCTCGGCACGGTCGTGGCCCTGGAGGCACTGCACGAACACGAGGGGCCCGTACCGCTGTTCGTCACGCTCGGCTCCCCGCTGGGGATGCGTACGGCCGTGCTGCCGAAGCTCCGCCCCCAGCCGCCGGGGGTGCCCGGTCAGGTCGGGCGGTGGCTCAACTTCTGGGACCGGGACGACTTCGTGGCGGGCGGCCCGCGCCCGGAGAAGCTCCTGCGGCCCAACTCCCGCGCCGTACTTCCCGTCAGCACACGCGTCGACTCGGACGGCGTGTGGGTGCATCCCGCCGTGCGGTATCTCGCCCACCCCGCCGTCGCCGGGCCGGTCGTGGAGGCCGTCGAAGCGGCCACGGGCTTATGACCGGCCCACCCCCCGTCCGGCATGTCCTGGTGATCGCGCCCCAGTGTCCCGAGATGGGGTTGCTCGACGGTCTGGACGACGTGGCGCGGGCGTTGCACGGTTCGCTCACCCACCGCAGGGGCGGCGCCTGTACGGACGCGCCGTCCGCCGGGGTCGTCTCGCTGCTGCACGGCGCCTCGCTCGGGCAGGCGCGGATCGAGGCCGCGATCCGGGGCGCCGCCCGGCGGGCGGGCGAGGCGGGCGCCGTACTCGTACTGGCCCTGATCGGGCACGGTATGACGCCGGGTCAGCACTCCACGCTGTACCTGATGGCCGGGGATTCCCGGCCCGATGTCATCAACACGGCGGTGAATGTGGGTGAGTTGCTGACCCAGGCTCTCGACACTCCTGGTCTCGCGGGGGTGATCGCGCTGGTCGACACCTGCCACGCGGGCGGCGCCGTACCGGATCTCAAGGCCCTGGACGCCGGGGTACGGGACGGCGCGACCCGGCTCTCGCTGCTGATGTCGGTCGGCGCGAGCCAGACCGCGTACGGGCTCGCTTTCACCCGGGGACTGGTCCAGGTACTCCGCGCGGGCATCCCCGGCGCCGGGGAGTATCTGCGGCCCGACGCGGTCGTCGAGGCCGTACGGGACGCCGCACCCGGACAGGACGCCCGGCTGGTCGAGTACCACGGTGCCCAGTTCGGTGAGCGTCCGTGGCTCGCGCGCAACGCCCGCCACCCGCACGCGGCGGGTGCGTTCCTGGGCCCGGTGGGGACGGAGGAGCTGGAGCGGGCGCTGGATCCGCTGGGTGGTACGGCTCTCGCGCCCGCGCCGCCGACCGGTGTCGTCGGCCTGGAGCGGCTGCGCGACATCCTGCGCGCCCGGCCGCCCGGCGGGAGCGGGTCCCGCGAGGAGACGGCGTGGGCGGTCCGCGTGGTGGACGGCCTGCTCGACGGAGTGCTCACCCTGGAGCTGCTGGGCGAATGGCCGGGCGCACCGCTGACCTCCGAGCGGCTGCGGCGGGCGCTGCTCGCCGCCGGTACCGATTCCGAGGTGCGGCTTCCCGGCACCACGGGAAGTGAACTGCTCCGGGACGCGGTGGAGTTCCTGCGGCTGCGGGCCCCGCGCGTCGGCGGGAGCCGTACCGCACCGCTGGCGGCGTTCGTGGCCGCGCTGGCCGCCGAGGACAGCATCGAGCCGGGGCACCCCCGGTTGCACGCCTGGGCCAGAGACGTCGGTGCCGGGGTCGAACTCTCCGACGCCCATGAGGAGTTGTCCCGTCGGAGCGACCGGACGCGGCTGCGTCTGATCGTCAGCCTGCACGCGGCGGTCGCGGACGAATGGCCCGAGACGCTCGACGCGTGGCTGCTGGACCGGGGGAAGCAGCACGCGCACCGGGAGTTCACCTGTACCCCGGACCGGTCCGGGGTCGAGCGACGGCTCGCCGAGATCCTGCGGTGGGCGTCGGCCGAGGCGAAAAAGGTCGGTGTACGGCTCCGGCGGGTCGAAGTGGCCGCCTCCTCGGCGCTGTTGCTGCGCTGGCGTCCCGAGGAGACGGATTTCGGGATGCGGTTGGGGGTCACGTACGACGTCGTCCTGCGCTGGAGCGAGCGCCTCTGCCCGCCCGAGCACCTGTGGTGGATCAACATGC
Organism: Streptomyces sp. NBC_01317; assembly: GCF_035961655.1. NCBI lineage: Bacteria > Bacillati > Actinomycetota > Actinomycetes > Kitasatosporales > Streptomycetaceae > Streptomyces > Streptomyces sp. NBC_01317. The sequence continues at coordinate 1,357,169 of NZ_CP108393.1, forward strand.
GGGCCCAGGAGAAGCTGGAGGCGATGGCCGCCGTCTCCGCGCAGGGTGGCGGGGCGGGCGGGGCGCCCGTCGACTGGCTGGCCGAGCACGAGACCGGCCAGGCCACGGAACTCGACCGCCGGATGCGGCTGGGCAGCTACCCGGGCGCGGTGGCGCTGGCGCACCTGCCGACCCGCTTCGACCAGGTCATGGAGGTGCTGCTGGCCCACGCGCCGATCGTGCTGTGGCCGGACGGGGAGGCGGGGGTCCCCGACACCTCGCGCGAGAACCTCGCCAAGTACTGGCACCTGCTGCCGGCCGAGTTCAGCGAGGCGTACCGGCGCAGCTGGCAGGAGGACACACCGGCGGACGGGCGGGACGACCTCGCCCGGCTGCGGTCGGTGTGGCACGACCCGGAATGGCTCGACTTCTGCGAGTGGTTCGAGGGGTCCGCACCACCGTCCACGCCACCGTCCACGACCCATGTGCTGTCCGCCACGGACACGCGTCCCACCACTGATGGGGAGTAATACCTGATGGGGAGTAACACCTGATGACCTGGCAGCCCTTCTACGTCGGCGACGGCACACCGCGCGACGTCGACCTGGGGGAACCGCCCCCGTGGCGCCGCTTCCCCCGGCAGGCGCTCGACCGTGAGTTCAAGCCGCCGCAGGGGCTGGTCAAGGCAGTCAACGCGGCGCTGGCGCTGCGCCGTCCCCTGCTGGTGACGGGGGCGCCGGGGTCCGGCAAGTCGACGGTGATCGAGCAGGTGGCAGCGGAGTTGAAGCTCGGTGACGTCCTGCGCTGGCACATCACGTCCCGCAGCACGCTCACGGAGGCGCTGTACCGGTACGACGCGCTCGGCCGTATCCACGCGCAGCGGCTGGAGGGGCCGGCGGGCGGCGACGACATCGCCCCGTTCCTCCAGTTGGGTCCGCTGGGCACGGCACTTCTCCCGGCGGACCACCCGAGGGCGCTGCTGATCGACGAGATCGACAAGAGCGACCTGGATCTGCCCTCCGACCTCCTGGACGTGCTGGAGCGGGGCGAGTTCGAGATCGCCGAGCTGGCCCGGTACCGGGAGGAGAGAGTCTCCGTACGGGAGTGGGGCGGCGACGCCCGGAGCGAGGTCGAGCGCGGCCGGGTGCGGTGCGCGAGTTTTCCCTTCATCGTGATGACCAGCAACGGTGAACGGGACTTCCCCGCCGCGTTCCTGCGGCGGTGCGTGCGCTTCACCATGCCGCGTCTGACGGTCGAGGCGCTGCGCCAGGTCGTGGACGCGCATCTCCGAGTCGGTACGGACCGCTCGGCGGCCGTCGACACGCTGGTCGCGGCCTTCGTCGCGCGGGTCGCGGGAGGTGAACTGCTGGCAGTCGACCAACTCCTCAACGCCGTGCACCTGTTGACCGGCGGGAGTGCGCCGGTGGCGGAGGACGAGCAGGAGGTCATGGAGATCGTCCTGCGCGAGTTGTCCCGTGCCTGAGACGCCGTTGGCGCGCGCGGTGGCGGCGCTGCACGCGGGGGTGCCCGACCTGGACGGCACGTCCCTCGCGGAGGCGTTGTGGCTGGCGTCGCTGATGGCGTCGGACGAGCGGGCCCCGGAGCCGGCCGCCGTACCGGACGGTGGAGCGGCGACGCCTTCCACGGTGTCCGCCGAGGGCGCGGAGCGGCCCGCCGGCTCCCGTACGTCCCACGCGGCGGCCCCGGAGCCGGTCGGCGGGGGTGGTGAACGGGCCCTGCACGAAAGGCTGTCCGGGTCCGGGGCACGGATCACCGGGGACCCGGTGAGCGCGTCCCGGGCCTCGGGTCTCCCCGAGGCGCTGGAGGTGACCCGTGCGCTGCGCCCGTGGAAGCGGCCGTGGCGGGAGGGCCGCAGGCGGGCCCTGGACATCGAGGCCACGGTCGACGCGTACGCCAGGAGCGGGGAGCTGATCCCGGCGTTCACACCGGCGCCCGAGCGGTGGTTCGACCTGGTGCTGGTCGTGGACCGGTCCCCGGCGATGCGGGTGTGGCGGGAGACGATCGGCGACTTCACGGCGGTGTTGGACCGGCTGGGCGCTTTCCGGACCCTCCAGGTCCGTGATCTCACCTTCGACGGCGACCAGCGCCCGGAACTGCGCGGCGCACAGGGTACGTTGACCAGCCCTGGCCAGCTGCGGTCGCCGGACGCGCGCCGCCTGGTCGTGGTGGTGTCCGACTGCGCGGCGCCCGCCTGGCGGGAGGCGGCGGTCTGGCGGCTGGTACGGGAGTGGTCCCTGACGACGCCCGTCGCCCTGCTCGATCCACTGCCCGTGAAGCTGTGGCGGGGGACGGGGCTGAACCTGCCCACGGTCCGGGTCGGCGCGGGCGCGCCGGGCGCGCCCAACGCCCATCTGCCCTTCGAGGCACCGGTGTTGCTGCCGCAGGTGCCGGACGGGGACACCTGGCTGCCCGTCCCCGTCCTGTCGCTCTCCCCGCACACGCTGGACCGCTGGTCGCGCACGGTGATGCGGGGCGCGCCCGAGGGGTGCGGCGCGGTGCTGGTCCCGTCCGGGGGCCGGGTGCGTGGGCCGGGGAGCCGCCGGCCGGCCGTCGCGGGGACGGACGAGCGCCGGGCGGAGGGCTTCGTCCGCACGGCCGCACCGGCCGCCGTGCGGCTGGCCGTGCTCAGCTCGACGTTCGACCGGCTGAGCCTTCGGCTGCTCCAGATCATCCGGCGGGAGTTGGTGCCGGAGGCGACGACGGCGGATGTCGCCGAGTTGCTGACGAGTGGGCTGTTCGTGCTGGATGGCGGGGCCGGTGTAGGGGCGGAGACGGTGGGTGGTGCCGAGGGCACTGTTGAGCTGAGCCTGCCGGCCGCCGTGCAGGAGCGGTTGCGGAAGGAGCTGGCGGAGCACGAGGTGTGGCGGATCAACCGCGCGATCAGCTGGCATGTGTCGTCGCAGGGGGACGGGCGGGGGCAGTTGCCTGCGGTCGCCCACAACCCGGTGGGTGGTACGGAACTCGCGGCGGGGCGAGGACCGTTCGGGCAGGCGTCGGCGCGGACGCTGGAGCTGTTGGGGTTGTCGGGGACGGGCGGGGAGACTGTTCCCGCGACGGACGGGATGCGGGAGGACGACGAGGCACGGGACGTGGGGCGGCCCAGCCAACTCCCCCGCCTGGGCGATGCGTTGTTCGTAGGCCGCGCGAACGAGATGCGTACCGTCACCGCCCTGTTGACCGCGCCCGGGTCACCGGTGGTGGGGGTCACGGCCACCAAGGGCCCGTTCCCCGGGACCGGGAAGACCGTGTTCGCCGTACGGGCTGCCCACGCGGTGAAGGAACAATTCCCCGACGGCCAGCTGTTCGTGGACCTCCGACGGTCCACCGACCGGCCGCTGGACGCGTCCGCCGCCCTGAACGGCTTCTTGCTGGCCCTCGGTGTCAACCCGGAGCTCATCCCGGAAGACGTCGAGGGGCGGGCCATCCTCTACCGGGCGACGCTGGCCGGACGCCGGGTCCTGGTCGTGCTGGACGACGCCGCCGACGCGGCCCAGGTGACTTCGTTCCTGCCGGATACCTCCGGCTGCGCCGTCCTGGTCACCGGCAGACGGATGCGGGAGGTCCGGGTGGACGGGATGGTGGAGGTGGACCTGCCGCCGCTGGTCAGGGAGAGCGCGGTGGCGCTGACGGAACAACTCGTCGGCGAGGCGTTCCCCAACCTGCCGAAGGGCTTCGCCCCCCAGGTCGTCGAGTACTGCGGAGGATGGCCGCTCCGACTGGCCCTGGTCTCTTCCTGGTTGGCCACGGCAACCGAGCCGTTCGCGGCGCTCGACTCCCTGCGCGGACTGTCCGACCTCTTCTCCCACGTACTGGAACCGATCCTGGACGCGCGCCTGCGTGACCTGGACGTGCCGCTCAGGACCGCGCTGCTGCTGCTCTCACTGCCGGACGCCGTGCACCTGACCGCGTACGAGGTGTCCGCCGTCCTCGGCGCGGACTACCCCGACGCCGTCGACACCGTGGAGACGCTGGTCCGCGTTGGTCTGATCGAGCGGTCGGGGCAGGAGCGGTTCCGTTACCACTTCCACAACGGGGTGCACGCGTACGTGCGGGGCAGGGCGTCCCACGACCTCGGCGTCCGGCACCGGGGGGAGGCCGAGAGACGCCTTCTGAATCACTACCGGGACGCCGCCGTACGCACGTACACGACGGACCGGCCCGGTGACCGGCTCGCCGAACGGCTGGCGCTGGGGCCGGGGTACGGAGCCGCCGACGGCGCGGACGTACCGGCCAGAGCCGGGATCGACTGGTTCCTGGTCGAGGCCCCCAACGCGCTGGCCGCGCTGACTCCCCGGAAGTCGATCTCGCCGGGCACGCTGGGAGCGCGGACCGACGTGCTGCTCCTGTTGCGGGATCTCGCGCAGTCGCCGCCGCACGCCGGGCAGTACCGTGACGCGGCCCTGCACCTGGCACGGGTGTCCGAGATCGACACTCCCTTGAGCCATGCCCGCGCGCATCTGGCCCTCGCCCACAGTTACCTGGGCGCCGGGCTCTTCCACACGGCGGCCGTCACCCTGAACTCGACGCCGTACCTGGCCTCCGATCCGGCGACCGTCGGGCTCGTCGCGCAGTTGCGGGGCACGATCGTCCAGGAGGCCGGGGAGTACGAGACGGCGGAGGGCCACTTCCTCCGGGCGCGCTCCGTCGCCCAGGAGAACGACGACCTCTACGCCGAGGCGACGGCCCTGCACAGTCTCGCCCTGCTCCACCTGGAAGCGGGACGCTTCCACGTGGCTCTGAACTCCGCCGTGGAGGCCCAGCAGCGCTGGCGGACGCTGGGTGCTACGACGCAGTACGGCCAGATGCTCTACGTACTCGCCGAGGTCCACGAGACGGACGGAGCGCAGGCGGAGGCGCTGGAGACGCACCGGCAGGCTCTCCGGCTGTTCCGGTCGCACGGCCGGCCCCGGTGGCAGGCGCTGGTCCGGCTGGGCATGGCTCGCACCCTGCTGGCGACCGGGGCGCCGGAGGACGCGCTCGACTCGGCGTACGAGGCCCTGCGGTTGCTGGGGACGGCGACGTCGTACAGCCGTCGCGCCGAGGCCGAGACCCTGAGCGGGCGCGCGCTGGCCGACCTCGGCCGGACGGAAGAGGCCAGGACCCGGTGGCACCAGGCGCTGATGCTGTACCGGATGAGCACGGACCCCGACCCCGTCGACGTGGCGGGAGTGGAGGCGTTGCTGGCGGCCACGGATCCCGAGCCCGTCACCGAACCCCCCCACGACAGCGACCGCTTGACCGACCGCACGACCGGCACGGACCCGACCAGCGTTGCGGCCCCCGGCCCTGCCGGGCTGTCCACCCTGGTCGCGGTCGGCATCGAGGGTTTCGCCCGTCGTGGTCGGGCCAAGCAGTCGGCGATGGCCGAAATCGCCACTTGGACGCTGCGTGGGGTCCTCACCGAACGTGGCATCAGCGAACACCTCCTCGAATTCCGGTCGGAGGACGACGGCGTCATCCTGGTGACCACCGCGAGGAGCGTGCCCCTCGCCACGGTCCTCCACGCCCTGTTGGACGATCTGCCCTGGAGGCTGGACGACCCCGGCCTGCGCCTCAACATCGCCGTGGACAGCGGCCCGACCGAGGCAGAACGGGACCGGTCCGACATCGGTCTGGTGCTCGCCCTGCTGCGTCACGAGGAACCCTTCACCGCAGGAGGAACCTCCGGCCCCGTCCATAAGCTGATTGTGTCCGAGCGCGCCATGCGGGAGGCGACGCACCACCCTGACGCGATCTTCTTCCCCGGACGCTTTGCCCCGGTACGGCTCAGGAGCGCTCCTCTCACCGGCGTGCGGGCCCACATTCAACTCCCCAACCCTGTCGACGATCAGGTCCGCCTGTTGAGGGAGGCCTTCCTCGACGCCGACGCGGACGGGCACCGGATGGCGCACCTGATCAGGGATTGCATGGATGCGGTGATCGAGAGCGCACCGGCGGGCCGGGGGGACCTGAGCGATGCCCCGCCGAGCATGCTGGCGGCCCTGGGAGTGGAGGTCGCGCGGGAGACCCGTCACGAGTTCGACCTCGACGGCGGTAACCGCCTGACCATGCGGATGGCGGACGTCGAGTTCGACGTCCACTTCTCGCTCCTCGGGCCGAACTGGCTGATCCCGCCCGAAGCGGTGAACGAGATCTGCCTGGTCGTGCTCGCCGACGAGAGCCGGTCCGTCTGGTCGGCCGGGCTGGTCCGCGTACAGGACAAGCTGTTGGAGCCCGGCCTCCGCAACCAGGACGCCCCGCGTGCCCTCCGCCCCTCGGCAGTGGCCGGCGCGGTGGAATGGCTCCACCAGGACGCCGAACTCCCGGAGAACCTCCTCGTGAGCATCCCCGGCCCCGACCGTGCCGCCATCCTCTCCCGAGGGTCCGGGACGGAGCGGCTGGCCGAGCTGTTCCGGCGGGTCCGGAACCGCCCGATCCCGATCGCGACCGTCCGCACGGTCGCCCGGCAGCCGGAGGTCGCCCGGCGGATCCGGGACGCGCGCCGCGTGCTCGACGCCGAAGGAATCACCGTCCTAGGACACCGGCCCGACGACCTCGCGGTCGCGGAGAGGCTGGGCGTACCGGCTCCCGGTGCCGACGAATGGGTCAGTGTCCGCGTGGAGGGGGTGGACGGGGCAGAAGAGCTAGGCGGTACGGACGAGGCGTGACCCGCCAGCGCCGGCGGTAGAGCGAGCGTGACCGTGGCGTACGGATTCGGTGGAGATTGTCGCGCCCGTTACTTACTCTTCGGTCAGAAGTGCGTACGGACCCTGCCGCGCCGGCCCGGTCCGCCGCCCTGACCTGTGGCGATACGAGTTCGCTCCGGTTATGTGCACGCTCTCCCGCCCGACTCCGCCGTGGGGTACCGTCACCGGCGCTGTGCGGAGCGTCCAAGGAGCAGGTCATTGCGCGAATTCACCGTTCCTCCCCTGGCGGCCGCGCCCCACGTAGGTGGGCTCGCGGACGCCGTGTTCGAGCATGCCCGCGACGACCCGCACCGGGTCGCCCTCGGCCGCAAGGACGACGAGGGCCGGTGGGGGGACGTGACCGCCGGCGTCTTCCGTGACGAGGTGCTGGCCCTGGCCAAGGGGCTGCTCGCGCAAGGGGTACGGTTCGGCGACCGGATCGCCCTGATGTGCCGTACGCGCTACGAGTGGACGCTCTTCGACTTCGCCCTCTGGTCCGTCGGCGCCCAGTCCGTACCGATCTACCCGACCTCCTCGGCCGAACAGGTCCACTGGATGCTGCACGACGCCGAGGTCACGGCCTGCATGGTCGAGCACGAGGACCACGCGATGACGGTCGGTTCCGTGATCGACCAGCTGCCCCGCCTCAAGCGGCTGTGGCAGCTGGACGCCGGCGCGGTGGACGAACTGTTCGCGGCGGGCGCGCCCATCGACGACGACGTCGTGCACCGCCACCGCAAGGCGGTGACGCCGGACTCCGTCGCCACGGTCATCTACACCTCGGGCACCACAGGCCGCCCCAAGGGCTGTGTGCTGACCCACGCCCACTTCATGTACGAGACCGACACCGTGATCAGCCGGTGGGAGCCCGTTTTCCACTCCCGGCGCGGCGACGAGGCGTCCACGCTGCTGTTCCTGCCGCTCGCGCACGTCTTCGGGCGGATGGTCGAGATCGCGGCGATCCGGGGCCGCGTGAAGCTCGGCCACCAGCCGGAGCTGCGGGCGAACGCGCTCCTGCCCGATCTCGCCGCGTTCCGCCCGACGTTCGTCCTGGCCGTGCCGTACGTCTTCGAGAAGGTCTACCACGCGGCCCGCCGCAAGGCGGAGTCGGAGGGGAAGGCCGGGCCCTTCGACAAGGCGGTCGAGGTGGCGGTGCGGCACGCGGAGGCGCGGGAGCACCGGGCGTTCGGGATCGGACCCGGGCCGTCCGCCACGCTGCGCGTCCAGCACCAGTTCTTCGAGAAGGCCGTCTACAGCAAGGTGCGGGAGGCGATGGGCGGGCGGGTGCGGCACGCCTTCTCCGGCGGCTCGGCGATGGACCGGCGGCTCGGCCTCTTCTTCGAGGGCGCGGGCGTCACGATCTACGAGGGGTACGGACTCACCGAGTCGTGCGCGGCGGCCACCGTCAACCCGCCGGAACGCACCCGCTTCGGCACGGTCGGGCAGCCGATCCCCGGCACCACCGTCCACATCGCCGAGGACGGCGAGATATGGCTGCACGGCGGCCTGCTCTTCTCCGGCTACCTCAACGACAGCCGGGCGACGGACGCGGTCCTGCGCGACGGCTGGCTCGCCACCGGTGACCTGGGGTCGCTGGACGAGGACGGCTACCTCACCATCACCGGCCGGAAGAAGGAGATCCTGGTCACGTCGGGCGGCAAGAGCGTGTCGCCCGGGGCGCTGGAGGAACGGGTCCGGGCGCATCCGCTGGTCGCGCAGTGCATCGTGGTCGGCAACAACCGCCCGTACATCGCCGCCCTGGTCACCGTCGACCACGAGGCGGTGGAGCACTGGCTGACCATGCGGGGCAAGCCGCCCCTCAAGGACCGTGAGCTGGTACGCGACCGGGACCTGGAACTGGAGATCCGGCGGGCGGTGGTGGCCGCCAACACGGCCGTGTCGCAGGCGGAGTCGATCCGTACCTTCCGTATCCTGGCGCATCCGTTCAGCGAGGAGCGGGGGTTGCTGACCCCGTCGCTCAAGCTCAAGCGGAAGGCGATCGAGACGGCGTACGCGACGGAGGTCGAGGCCCTCTACAAGTAGCCCGCGCGACGGACGCGCACGGACGCGCACGGACGCGCGACGCGCGGCGCCCGCTGTGGGTGACGTGCCGGGAATCTGTCCGCCCCGGCGATCGTTGAACGACCGAGAACTCGTAGACGACGTATCGACAACGTTAGGATCGACCGCTCGTGAGCAAGGTCCCCACCGTTACCCTCAACAACGGCATCGAGATGCCCCAGCTCGGCTTCGGCGTCTGGCAGGTGCCGAACGACGAGACCGCGCAGGCCGTCGGCACCGCGCTGGAGGCCGGCTACCGCAGCATCGACACCGCGGCCATCTACCGCAACGAAGAGGGCACGGGGCAGGCCGTCGCCGCCTCCGGCATCCCCCGCGACGAGCTGTTCATCACCACGAAGCTGTGGAACGCGGACCAGGGGTACGACTCGACCCTGCGCGCCTTCGACACGTCGCTGGCCAAGCTCGGCCTCGACCATGTCGACCTGTACCTGATCCACTGGCCCCAGCCGGAGAAGGCCCTGTACGTGGACACGTACAACGCCTTCGAGAAGATCCTCGCCGACGGCCGCGCCCGGTCCATCGGTGTCTCGAACTTCCTGCCCGAGCACCTGGAGCGGCTGGCCGCCGAGACCTCGGTGGTCCCGGCCGTCAACCAGATCGAGCTGCACCCCCGGCTCCAGCGGGCCGAGTCCCGCGCCTACCACGCGGAGCACGGCATCGCCACGGAGGCCTGGTCGCCGCTCGCCCAGGGCAAGAACCTGCTGGACGTCCCGACGGTGGTGGCCGTCGCGCGCAAGCACGGCAAAACCCCGGCGCAGGTCGTGCTGCGCTGGCACCTCCAGCTAGGCAACGTGGTGATCCCCAAGTCCGTGACCCCGTCCCGGATCCAGGAGAACTTCGACACCGTCTCGGCCGACTTCGAGCTGGACGCGGACGACCTGGCGGCGTTCGCCGCGCTCGACGAGGGCTGACCGCCTGTACGTACACGCGGCACCGGCACAGGCGCGGCGTCCCGGTCGGGGGCGCCGCGCCTGTGTGTGAGCCGCGCTTCTGCGGGCCGTGAGCCGCGCTTTTGTCCGGGCCGCGCTTCTGTACGGGTTCAGACCTTGCGCGCGGTGTGCACTGTACGGGCCTCCAGCAGGAAGACGTCCGGGCGCTTGAGCAGGCCCCGCGGGTCCTCCGGGTCCAGCAGCCGGTCCAGGACCTCCCGGTCGTCCGCCGACCCCTCCGCCAGGTTCTTGTCCCGCAATCGCGTGAAGGTCCGGACGAGTTGCTCCCGTACGAGCAGGGGCGCCGGGGCCGGGATGTCGAGCAGGAAGGAGCGGGTGCCGCTCGGTTCGAGACCTGCGGCGGTCAGCAGGGCCGGCCAGTCCTCCGTCTCCCGTACGGCGCCGGGCAGTTCGGACCGCATCGCGCCGAACCACTCCGCCAGGCGCGCCTCGAAGCGCACTTCGAGCCCGGGCCGGCCCATGCCCGTACCGAGGTCCCGGGGAAGGTGGCGGGCGCTCAGGCCGCCCTCCAGGAGGGCGAGCACCCCGCCGGGGCGCAGCCGCCGGGCGAATCCTTCGAGCGCGGCGAGCTGGTCCCCGAGGTGGTGCAGTGAGTTGCCGGCCCAGATGACGTCGGCCTCTCCCAAGGTGTCGACGGCGTCGGGGAGTTCGGCGAGGCGCGTGCTCACTCTGCCTTTCAGGCCGAGGAGTTCGGCGCGGGCGGCGGTACGTTCCAGCAGTTCGGGGGTGGAGTCCACGGCGACCACCTCGGCGGCGGGGAAGACGTCCGCCAGGAGCGCGGAGACCACGCCGGGGCCGCTGCCGATGTCCAGGACCCGGCGGGCGCCGGGTGCCGGGAGGAGGCCGGAGATCCACTCGGCGGCCTGCCGGTACAGGGGACCGCGGATCTCGGCCTCCTGTTCGAGCTGGGTGCTGAGGACGCCCCAGTCGAAGTCGAAGGAGTCGTTGCCGTGGGTGTGCCCCTGGGAATGGCCGTGCGTGTGGCCGTTGCCGGTGGTGGGGGCGGTGGCGGTGGGAGTCGCCGCCGCCGCGTGGGCGTCGTCGTGAGGGCTCATGGCCCCAGGCTGCACTCCCGGTGCCGCTATGGCTAACTGTGTTGCGGTTCCGGCAAAGAATCCGGTGCCGGGGGCTGCGCCGCCGCGCCCGCCCGGTACTCCTGCGGGCTGACGCCCCGTACCCGCTTGAAAGCCGTGCTCAGCGCGAACGAGCCGCTGTAGCCGACCTTCCGCGCCACCGCCTCGACCGTCACGTCCGACCCGCGCAGCAGATCCGCCGCGAGCGCCAGGCGCCAGCCGGTCAGGTACGCCATCGGTGGCTCCCCCACCAGGTCGGTGAAGCGGCGGGCGAGCCCGGCCCGCGAGACACCGCACGCGGTGGCGAGCGAGGCGACCGTCCAGGGCTGGGCCGGATCGCTCTGGAGCAGCCGCAGGGCGTTGCCGACCGACGGATCGGCCATGGCGCGGTACCAGCCGGGCGCCTCCGCGCCGGGGCGGGAGAACCATGCCCGGAGCACGGCGATCAGCATCAGGTCGAGCACCCGATCGAGAACGACGCTCTGCCCCGGTTCGTCCCGGGAGATCTCGTCGTCGAGGACCGGCATCAACGGCCCGTTCCACGCGTCGGCGGGCAGGTGGATCAGGGCGGGCAGGGCGTCCAGCAACCGGCGGCTGACCTCGCCGTCCATCTGGTACGTGCCGATGAGCATCGTCGTCGCCCCGTCGGGGGCGTTGCCCCAGGTCCGTACGCCCAGCCGCATCGACTGCGCGAGCGGCTCGCCCTCCAGGGTGTGGCAGACCCCGCCGGGGCCGATGAGCGCGCGGGGGGCGGTCGCCGGGTCGCCGGCGGCAGTGTACGGGTCGGGGCCGCGCGCGATCGCCACGTCACCGGGGCGCAGGTGGATCGCCTCGCCCCCGTCGCCGGGAACGATCCAGGCCTCGCCGCGCGTGACGCACATCAGGCAGAGGGGGGCGCGGTCCTCGATCCGGACGGACCACGGCGGTTCCATCACCATGCGGAGCAGAAAGGCCCCCCTGGCGCGCGGTCCGTCGAGGAGTCCGGCGAGTACGTCCATGTCACCAGCGTAAATGCACGGGCGACAGTGCCGGTTGCGGCACCGGTCAGTTCGCGCCGTGAGCAGGTGCGATGTCCTCGACGCGGCGCGCGAGGGCCAGGTCGAGGCCGGTGACGGCGTCGCCCGCGTCGTGCGTGTTCACCGTGAGGGAGAGCGTGTCGTAGCCCAGGGTCAGGTCGGAGTGGTGGTTCAACTCGTCCTGGATCGCGGCCACGTGCGCGACCATGGCGGCGGCGGCCCGGTGCGAGCCGAGGCGGTACGTACGAGTGATCCGGCCGTTCTCCAGGGACCAGCCGGGCAGTTCCCTCAGCCGGTCCTCGGTCTCCTGCGGCGACAGCGGCTCGGTGGGCATGACCGGGGCTCCTTACTGCTCGGGGCGGGACGCTCCTCACCCGGCCGACGATACGTCGTTCCGCCCGGTCCCTCCTGTCGAGGTCGAGCGGGGACACCGCCGCGCCGCCGGGGCGGGTCCGCTGACAGAGCGGTGCACTACCGTCCCCGTATGGCAGTCCCCGGACCCGCACCCGCCCCCGCATCCGCCCCGGCCCCGTCCGTCGGCCCCCTGTTGCGCGACTGGCGCCGGCGGCGCCGGATCAGTCAGCTCGATCTGGCCCTGCGGGCGGATTCGTCCGCCCGGCACATCAGCTTCGTCGAGACGGGCCGCTCACGCCCCAGCGAGGAGATGGTGCTGCGGCTGGCCGAGCACCTCGATGTGCCGGTCAGGGAGCGCAACGCCCTGCTGCTGGCGGCCGGTTACGCGCCCCGGTACACGGAGACGACGCTGGACGACCCGGCCATGGACGTCCTGCGCGAGGGCCTGACCGAGCTGTTGCGGGCGTACGAGCCGTATCCGGCGGTGATCGTGGACGGGACGTACACGGTGGTGGCCGCCAACCGGGGCATCGCCCTGCTGATGGAGGGCCTGCCCGAGCACCTGCTCGCCCCGCCGCTGAACGTCATGCGGATCACTCTCCACCCGGAGGGGCTCGCCCCGCGCATCCTCAACCTGCACGAGTGGCGGGGGCATCTGCTGGACCAGATGGAACGCCAGCTGGCCCTCTCCCGCTCCCCCGCCCTGCGTGAGCTGTACGACGAGGTGGCGGCGTACCCCATACGCCCGGCCGGGATCCGGACGCCGACGCACGGGGCACAGGGACCCGTACTCCCGGGCTTCGCGCTGCCGCTGCGCATCGGGCACGACGGCCATGAGCTGTCCTTCCTCTCGACCATCGCCACGTTCAACACGCCGATGGACGTCACCGTCGCCGAACTGGCCATGGAAACCTTCCTCCCGGCCGACCCGGCGACGGCCAAGTACCTGGCGTCGGTGACCACGTAGTCGGCGGCGGTCATTCCATGGCGGGTGGTGGGGGCGGGGCGGGCGCGCGTACCTTGCGCCGGGGCCGGGTCGCCCGGGCCACGCAGGCCGTGGCCAGGGCGGTCAGGAGCAGGGCCAGGGCCCAGTTGACGGGGTAGTCGAGCGGCAGCACGGTGGGGTTGTTCGGCTTTCCGGGGCGGAGCATCAGCGGCAGCGCGAGCAACGTCAGGCAACCGGCCGTCAGCAGGCCGCCGCGCAGGGCCGTACGGGATCGGGAGCGTCCGACGAACAGCCCGGCCCCGAGGACCAGCGGCACGAGCAGCCCGTCGTGCAGGGCGACCGCGCCCGCGAGCCACAGCGCCACGTTCAGGGGGTCGCCGGGGCGGGTGAGGGTGAGGAGTTCGTACGCGCCGAAGCCGAGGGCCGCCACGCCGAGGGAGCCGACGGCGATGCGGGCGATGGTGGCGGTGGGCGAGGCGGGGGTGGTCGGAGTGTCGTTCCGGGGCATCAGAGCACCTCCAGTCGTGTGACCCACTTCGTCTGGAGCACCCCGGGCCGGTTCGGCGCGATGATCCGGGCCGGATAGCCGTGGTCGGGCGCCAGGATCTCGCCGTTGAGGCGCAGCGCCAGCAGGGTGAGCCCGTCGCGGGTGTACGCGCTGTCCATCGCGGTCACGCCGTATCCGCCGTGGCGCTGCATCGAGACGATCCGCAGCGACGCGCCGTCCGGCAGTCCCGCGCGGGCCAGCAGGTCCTTGATCCGGACGCCTTCCCAGTGGGCCGACTTGGACCAGCCCTCGACGCAGGCCAGGGGCAGTTCGACGCGGGTCTGCGGCATCGCGCGGAGTTCGGCGAGGGTGAGTTCGTACGGCTTCGGTCCGCCGACCCGCAGCCGCCACCCGCGCAGGTCGTCGGGGGTGATGCCGGCGGCCTTGGCCGTGCGGTTGACCGGCAGGCCCTGCGGACCGACGCGCGGGTCCCGTGGGGCGAGGAGCACCAGCTTCCGCAGCGGGGTGACGGACTGTCCGGCGGAGACGAGCGTGACCGCGCCGACCGACGCGGCGAGGCCGAGCAGCAGCGAGCGCCGCTCGGCGCCGGCCGTGGCCACTTCGCCCGCCGCCTCCCGCGCGTCGAGACGCGTCGTCGCCCGTGAGGTACGGCGCCAGTGCGCGGCGATCACGGGGGCCTTCACGGCGAGGTGGACGAGCAGCGCGCCGATGATGACAAAGGCCAGCGCCCAGTGGACAGCCCGGAAGGGAAAGGGCCAGGGATACCACTGAATGGTGTTGAGGAGTCCCATGAACAGTTCGAGCAGGGTGGCGGCGACCAGAACGGCGATGGAGATCCGTTCCCCCGCGTGCGCGACGGAACGGATCGGAGGCCACTCGAAAAGCCTCGGACAGACCGTCCAGAGTTTCACCAGAAGCAGGGGAATCGCGGCGATCCCGCTGATGACATGGAGGCTCTGGGTGACGCGGTAGCCGGAGACAGGCCTGGTGGGGAGGTGCCCGGCCGCCCAACCAGGTGGTTCCTGGAGGTAATGGCTGGTGACACCCGTGACAAAGCAGACCAGAATCGCGAGTCCGAGCCATCGGCCCACCGCCGTCGCCGTGCGCGGGTCGTGCAATCGGCCTCTGAATCGGGGGAGGAAAGGCGGGGTACGCATATCCGTATTCCACGCCGTTTCCGGTGCGGGGTGAAGGGGATCGAGGATTACGGAAAACTGACATCCGCATTCTCCACGCCCGCGCATTCGCTCACCAGAATGTGAGCAGCAGATGATTGACGGCCAGTCCGACGGCGGCCTGGGCCAGCAGCCAGCGCCGGTGGTCCCGGGCGGGCAGCAGGGCGGCGGTCGCCGGAAGCCAGAGGGTGAAAGGCAGCCAGATGCGTTCCGTCTCGGCCTTGCTCATCCCGGACAGATCGGCGGCGGCCACCGCCAGCAGGAGGGCGGCGACCAGCAGCACCACCGCCCCGTCGCCGGTGACCGGTCCGCCCCGCCGCAGCCGCCGCAGCGGATCGGGTGCGGCGGCCAGGGCCCGGCGCATCCCGGCGGCGGAGGCGAGACCGGTGGCGATCACCACATTGGCCAGATTGCCCCACACCCAGTAGGCGTACGGGCGTTCGCCTCCCACGCCCTGGTAGTAACGCTCCACGAGCAGGTCGTACGCCTCCCACCAGCGGAAACCGGCCAGGATGAAGGTGACGGCCACAGCGAGGAATCCCAGTGCCAGGAGGGGCAGGGGCCGTGCGGTACGGGTCAGCAGCAGGATCGCCGCGACCGGGACCGCCATCAGGGTGAGCCCGTACGAGAGGTGGACGATCCAGCCGAGGAGCAGTCCCGCCGCCAGGGCCGTCGCGTACGGGGCGCGGACGGTACGGGTCGCGGACAGGGTCAGCAGGGCGAGGGCCCAGGCCCCGACAGCGGCGAAGTACGCGTCGGCGGAGGCGCCGACCCAGACGGCGGCCGGGGTGAGGACGAGGAAGGGCGCGGCGGCGCGGGCGGCCCGCTCGGCGTCCAGCGCGCGCAGCGTGACGAGCACGGCGACCACCGCCGAGGTGCCGGTGAGGATACAGAACGTGGCCGCCCACGCCCCGCCGCCCAGGCCGATCCGGTCGAGGCCGACGAAGGTCAGGACGGCGCCGGGCGGATGGCCGGCGATGTGCGTCGGCCAGTTGTCGGGCGAGTCGAGGAGGATGTGGGCGGTGTAGCCGCGCAGGGCGGCCCCGATGTCCTGGAAGCGGTCGACCCCGCGCAGGTATTCGTGGACGGTGTCGAGCCGGCCCGCGACGCCCCGCTGCCAGCCGTCCACCAGCGCCAGCGACCAGGTCCAGGCCAGGGCCGCCGCCCAGCTCGCGGCGAGGAGCCGCCGCCAGGGCAGCCGGGCCGCGAGGGCGGGGCCGTACAGGACGACCAGGACGGCGACGACCAGGGCGGGGAGGGTGCCGGGGCCGGTGTGCGGCAGCCACTCGGCCAGGAGAGGGGGCCACTGGACGTGCAGGGTCCCGTACCGGTCCTGGATCACGGCACCGATCACGGCGGCGGCGGTGACGAGGAGGGCGGCGGCTCCGGCGGCGAGCACGTCGGCACGGCGGCCTGTGCCGGCTGCGGGTCCGGCGTGGCCCTCCGGTGGGGCTTCGCGTGGCGCGGGAGGCGCGGGGTGCGGGTCGGGGTGGGGAAGCGGGGTCACGCCCGTCACGTTAGGGCCGGGACCGGGCGGATCGGGGTGAGCGGCGGGTCGCGTCACCGATCCGTCAGATCCACGGCGTGGGCACTGTTTCTCTCCGGCGTCAGCCTTTTGTCATGAGTCGCAACCGGGCCCGGCGCTCCCCGCCGCCTACGGTCGCTGCCATGGACGTCCCTCCGCCGTCGTGGCGCAGCCCCCTGCGCGGGCCGTGGCTGACCTCGGTCCTCGCCGTGGTGCTGCTGGCCGGCATCCCCGTGCTGTGGGTCACCGGCCTGCTCTCGTACGCCGCGTACAACCCGGATCTCGCGCCGGTCAACGACAAGACACCGGACAAGGGCCTGCTCGGCTTCTACCTCTTCTCCTGGCCGACCGGCCCCTACTGGCTGTACCGCGTCACGCAGGGCGTCCATGTGACGCTCGGGATCGTGCTGGTGCCGGTGGTGCTCGCCAAGCTCTGGTCGGTCGCGCCCAAGCTGTTCGTCCTGCCGCCGGTACGGTCGGTGGGCCACGCGCTGGACCGGCTGTCGCTGCTCCTGCTGGTCGGGGGCGGGCTGTTCACGTTCGCCACGGGGGTACTCAACATCCAGTTGGAGTACATCTTCCCGGGGTCGTTCTATCCGCTGCACTTCTACGGGTCCTGGGTGTTCTTCGGCGCGTTCCTCGCACACGCGGTCCTCCGGCTGCCGCGTGCGGTACGGGCGCTGCGCGGCCACGACCTGCGCGCGGAGCTGCGGACGCCCGCGTCCCGTACGGCACCGGAGCCGCCCGATCCGGAGAGCGGCCTGGTCCCCCGCGACCCGGCGCCGCCGACCGTCTCGCGGCGGGGTGCGCTGGGCCTGGTGGGCCTGGGGTCGCTTGCCCTCTTCGCGGTGACGGTGGGTCAGAGCATCGGGGGCTCGGTACGCGGTACGGCGCTGCTCGCCCCGCACGGGCGCGATCCGGGCCCGGGGCCCAACGGCTTCCAGATCAACAAGACCGCCGAGTCTGTGCGGTTGAGGGCGCGGGACATCGGTGAGGACTGGCGCCTCGTCGTACGGGGCGGTGGCCGCCAGGCGGTCCTGACCCGGGCGCAGCTGGAGCGCCTGCCCCAGCACCGCTCGTCGTTGCCGATCGCGTGTGTCGAGGGGTGGTCGACGTCCGACCAACGGTGGGAGGGGGTACGGCTGGTGGATCTCTCGGCCCTGGTCGGCCTGGACCACCGGCCGCCCGGTGTCTTCGTGGAGTCGGCGCAGCTGCACGGTTCGTTCCGCTCGGCGGCGCTGCGGGACAACCAGGTCCGCGACACCCGGTCGCTGCTCGCGCTGCGGGTCAACGGGGCGCGGCTGTCGGTGGACCACGGCTATCCCGCGCGGATCATCGTGCCGGGCGCGCCGGGTGTGATGAACACCAAGTGGGTCACACGGCTGAGCTTCGGGGAGGCGGCGTGGCCGGCGTGAGAAGGACGGTCCGGGAGGCGGCCTCGGCGGCCGGGGCGCGCGTCCGGCGGGTGTACGGCGAGTCGCCGCTCCACCTGCTCGTCCTGCTGACGTCGTTTGTCATCTGCTGTTACGCGGGGGTGCTGCTGCTGGACAGGGACGACTGGGGCGGGATCCTGATCTGGTTCGTGGGCGCGGCCGTGCTGCACGACCTGGTGCTGGCGCCGCTGTACGCGCTCCTCGACCGTGCGGTGCGCTCCGCGCTGGGGCGGCGGCCGTCCCTGCCGCGTACGGCGGTCAATTACGTCCGCGTCCCGGCCGCCGTCTCGCTGCTGTTGCTGTTGGTGTACTGGCCGTTGGTGACGCGGGCCTCGCCGTCCTACGAGGCGGCGACCCGGCTCGACATCGGGGTGTTCCTGGGGCGTTGGCTGCTGATCACGGCGGCGCTGTTCGTGGCGTCGGCGCTCTGGCTGGGGTGGCGGACGTGGTACGGCCGACGGGCGCGGGCGCGGGCCCGGGTCCGGCAGGACCCGCCCCACCGGACCGGGTGATCCTCCACTGCGGTGCGTGGGGCGGCCGGTGGGTTGCTCAGTCGTGTGTCCGGTGGCCGGGGCGGAGCCGTACGGTACGGATCTCGAAGGGGCGGAGCCGTAGCGGCACTGCCGCGTCCTCGGCGGCGAGGGTCAGTTCGCGCTCGGGGTGTTCCAGCAGGTCGCAGCAGAAGGCCCCGGCCAGGGGGAACGCCGCCGAGAGCGTGGCGCGCGCCGCCCCGCCGACCGCTTCGTAGAGGCGGACGACCACGTCGCCGCCGCAGTCGTCGGCGAGCTTCACCGACTCGACGACGACGTCCGGGTTGTCGACCGCGATGATCGGCGCCGAGCCCGAAGCGGCGGGCCGCAGGGGCAGGTTGAGGGCGTAGCCGCCCGCCATGGCCTCCTCGATGCCGGCGCCCGCGAGCAGGGCGTAACTGAAGGAGTGCCTGCCCCGGTCGGCCTGCGGGTCGGGGCTGTGCGGGGCGCGCAGCAGCGAGAGCCGTACGGTGGTGGTCGTACCGCCGTCCTCGCGGGTCTCGCGGCCGAGGTCGTGGCCGTACGTGGAGTCGTTGAGGACGGCCGCGCCCCAGTGCCGCTCGCCGACGTGCACCCAGCGGTGGGCCCACAGTTCGAAGCGGGCCGCGTCCCAGCTGGTGTTCTCGTGGGTGGGCCGCTGCACATGGCCGAACTGGATCTCCGCGCTCTCCCGTTCCGCGTGGACGTCCAGCGGCCAGGCCGCCTTGAGGACGGCGTCGCGCTCCTGCCAGTCGATGTCCGTACGGACCGTCAGCTGCCTGCTCTCGGCGCCCAGTTCGAGGTGCTGCACGATCCGGGAGTCGCCGAAGGCGCGCTCGACGCGCACGGACGCGAGGAGCGGGCCGCTCTCGGCGAGGACCACGGACTCGGCGTCGGTGAGGTCGCGCACCGTGTCCCGGTAGAAGTGGTCGATGTTCCAGGCGCTCCAGAGGTTGGGGTCGTCGGGGTGCAGCTGGAGCAGGTTGCCGGCGGCGCCCGGGGCGATGGCCTCGCGTCGGGCGGTGTGGTCGTACACCGACCTGACCAGGCCGTCGTGGTCGATACGTACCCGCACCAGACCGTTGTCCAGGACGATGCCGTCCGGTGCGGTCCGGCCGGTGACGGGGGCCGTGGGCGCGCTGTCCGTGGATCCGGCGCCGAGCGCGGGTGCGTCGGCGAACACCGCGCGCCGCCCGTCGGACAACCGCTGCGCGCCGGGCGCCTCCGGCACCCCAGGGCCGTCCACGGGCAGGACGACCACCTCACGCCGGGCGAACGGGCCCGCGTTCAGGAGCAGTTGGCCTCCGGTGGCGGTGAGCGCCCCTGCCGCCTCCGCGATGATCTCCTCCAACTCCTCGCGCACCGCGCCGTACGCCTGCTCGGCCTGCTGGTGCACCCAGGCGATGGAGGAGCCGGGGAGGATGTCGTGGAACTGGTGGAGCAGGACCCGCTTCCAGAGGGAGTCGAGCCGGCCGTACGGATACTCCGCGCCGGACCGTACCGTGGCGGTCGCGGCCCACAACTCCGCCTCGCGCAGCAGCGATTCGCTCCGGCGGTTGCCGCGCTTGGTGCGGGCCTGGCTGGTGTACGTACCCCGGTGGTTCTCCAGGTACAGCTCACCGCGCCACACCGGGAGGTCGCCGTACTCCGCGTACTCGGCTCGGGCGGCGGCGAAGAACGCGCCGGGGGTGGTGATCTCCACCTTCGGGGAGCCTTCGAGGTCGCGCAGCCTGCGGGCCTTCTCCAGCATCGAGCGCGTGGGACCGCCACCGCCGTCCCCGAAGCCGAACGGGGCCAGGGAGCGGGTGGCCGCGCCCTTGTCCGTGAAGTTCGCCTCGGCGTGGTGGAGTTCGGCCGCCGTGAGTTCGGCGTTGTACGTGTCGATCGGCGGGAAGTGGGTGAAGATCCGGGTGCCGTCGATGCCCTCCCAGTCGAAGGTGTGGTGCGGCAGCCGGTTGGTCTCGTTCCAGGAGAGCTTCTGCGTCAGGAACCACTTCGCCCCGGCGAGCTTCGCGAGCTGCGGGTAGGCGGCGGTATAGCCGAAGGAGTCCGGCAGCCAGACGCCGTCCTGCTCGATCCCGAACTCCTCGGCGAAGAACCGGCGTCCGTGGACCAGTTGGCGGGCGAGCGCCTCGCCACCCGGCAGGTTGCCGTCGGCCTCGACCCACATGCCGCCCACCGGCACCCAGTTGCCGGCCGCGGCGGCCTTCTGTATCCGGCCGAAGATCTCGGGGCGCTGCTCCTTGATCCAGGCGTACTGCTGCGCCGAGGAGCAGGCGAAGACCAGTTCGGGGTATTCCTGGGCCAGGGTCGTCATGTTGGTGAAGGTGCGGGCGCACTTGCGCAGGGTCTCGCGAACGGGCCAGAGCCACGCGGAGTCGATGTGCGCGTGGCCGACGGCGGCGATCGTGTGCGCGGAGGCGTGGGCGGGGCGCGCGAGCACGCCGGCGAGGCGGTCACGGCCGGCCGGTGCGGTGCCGGCGACGTCGCGCGGATCGACAGCCTCGACCGCGCGGTTGAGGGCGCGCAGGATCTCGTGGCGCCGCGAGGAGTCCTCGGACAGCTCGCGCATCAGCTCGTCGAGCACCTCGACGTCGTGGATCAACTGCCAGACCGCCTCTTCCCGTACGGCGATCTCGGCGGTCCGCAGCACGTAGAGGTGCTCGTCGCCCGCGGTCTCCTTCGAGCCGAAGCGGGTACCGAGGCCCCGGCTGCCGACGATGTTCGGGTTGGCGGCCAGCTCGACCAGGAGGCTCACCGGGTCGCCGCCGGTGGCGGAGGCGGCCAGCAGGACACTGCGGCTGTACGGGTGCAGCCCCTGGAGCGGGGAGCCGTGCCGGTCGTGCACCAGCCCCTCGGCCTGGCCGCCGGGTCCGCGCGTCAGGTCGAAGCCCAGGTCGAAGACGGCCTCGACGCGGCGGCCCGTCCAGGCGGCGGGGATCTCGGCGGTGGCCCGCAGCCAGGTGGTGGACCAGGGGCCGCCCCAGCTCTCGCCGAGCCGCAGGGGGCGGTACGGCGCGGCCAGCGCCTCCGCGACCGGCACCGGCTCCCCGGGCACCTCCCAGGCGTCGAGGGTGAGGTGCCGGGCGTCGCTGTAGAGGGCGGGGCGCAGGCTCCTCTCCAGGAACGCGGTCACCCGTGCCTCGATGACGCGGCGGTCGTCATGCACGGTACGACTCCTCCGGGGCGGGGAGCCGTACGGTGTCGCGGACCCCGCCGGGCCAGGTCACGACGGCGTCGGCGACGGGCCCCTCGAAGCGGAGGGCCACGTCCGGGATGTCCTGCGGGTCCAGCGCGGCGCCCCCCAGGTGGACGGCGGCGGCATAGAGCACGCCGGACTCGACGGGCCCCCCGGTCCACACCACGGGGGTGGCGGAACGGGCTCCGAAGGCATTGCTGTCGACGGAGCGACGCGTGGCGGCGAGGGCGAAGCCGCGCAGCCCGAGAACACTGGAGACAAGCCCGTCGACACCGACGACGGTGGCGGCCGGCACCTCGATCCCGCCCGGCATCTCGTGCTCGCCACGCGCTTCCACGCCACTCGGCGCCCGGAGGCCGCCCGCCTGCTCAAGACCGGCCGGCGTTTCAAGCCCGTCCGGCATCTCGTGCTCGCCACCCGCTTCCACGCCACTCAGCGCCCCGAGACCCCCCGTGTCCTCCGGACCGGCCGGCGTTTCAAGCCCGTCCGGCGATTGAGGACAGAACGCCACCGCAGGCCGCGTCACCACCCCGACGTCCCCGTCCTCCCCGTCCACCGCAAGCGCCCAGCCCCCCAACCTCAGCCGCCACGGTCCCCCGTCCTCGTCCGAGCCGCCCGGATCCACCCGTACCAGACGGATCTCCACCGACCCCCGCACCACCGACCCCACCGTGACCCACGGCCCGACCCGGTACTCCGTGTCCGGGCCGCCGAACGGGTCCCAGCGCTCGTCCGCCGGCCAGTGCGCCCTGCTGCGGGAGACACCCGTGGCGCCCTCGACCGAGATCCGCTCCAGCGGACGGCGGTGCGCCGCCCTGCCATCGGCGTCCACCAGCGTGGCGGTCGCGTCGACCGGCCCCCCGGCCGGATCCGCGGGCATCTCGGGGGCGGTGTGGGTGGAGTACGTGAGGCGGGCGTAGCAGGGGTCGTCGGAGTGCGGGCGCGCCGGATCCGCGTGGTCGGCGCCGTGGTTGACGACCCGTACGACACCGTCCGAAGCCGTACCCGACACCAGCCAGCCCGGCGCCTTCAACGCCCGTACGAAGGAGTGCTGTTCGACGGCGAGAGGGCTCTCCTCCTCCGTCCACACCGGATGGGTGGGAGGCAGCAGCAGCCCGATGAACCCCTTCGCCGCCCAGTACGGCGAGGCCGGCCCCGAGTACGTCTGGAGCAGGCCCCGGAAGGGCCGGTGCCAGCCCAGGGTCAACAGCCCGCCGTCGTCCGTGGAGCCGTGCGCGGTGAAGTGGTCGAGCATCCGGGACGCGAGCCGGCGGGTCTCGCCCGGGACGAGCGGCGTGGCGTCGAAGAGCGCGCCGGTCCATACGGGGGCGAGCGCGGCGAAGCGGTAGGTCATCGAGCGGCCCTGCACGAGCGGGGAGCCGTTGGCGCCGACGAGCAGCCGCTGGTCCTCCAGGAAGCGCCGGAGGCGGGCGCGGTAGCGGTCGAGCAGTCCCGGGGGCGCCGCGTCGCCCATGATCCGGCAGAACCAGAGCGGGTAGAGGTGCATGGCCCAGCCGTTGTAGTGGTCGAAGTTGCGGTGCGCGCCGCCGGTGAGCCCGTCCGAGTACCACCCCTCGTCCGCGTACCAGTCGTCGGTGAGCGCGATCGTGCGGTCCAGGTCGTCCTGGCGCCAGGTGCCGCCCACACCGCGCGCGAAGGCCTCGGTCACGCCCTGGAACCAGATCCAGTTGTTGGCCGGCATGTCGGTGCCGGCCATGGCGCCCAGCCACTCCAGGAGTTGTTCCTGGACGCGGCCGGGGAGGCGGTCCCAGATCCAGGGCCGGGTCTCGTGCAGGGCCAGTGCGACGGAGGCCGCCTCGACCTTCGCCTGGTTGCTCTCCTTGAACGTGGGCCAGCGCCCGGGGTGCGCGGGGTCGACCCCGGCGGTCAGGCCGGCCGCGTACCACTCGGCCAGACCGTGCGGGTCCTCGCCCCGCGCCCCCGCGAGGCGGAAGGCGGCCAGCAGGAAGGTCCGGGCGAAGCCTTCGAAGCCGTCGCTCCAGGTGCCGTTGTGGCTGGCCGCGCCGGGCAGCTGGACGAGCGAGTGGTCGGGGGTGGCGTACGGGCGTACGGCCAGGAGCAGCCGGTCGGCGGTCCGTTCCCAGTGGGCGCGGTCGGCGGCGGGGGTGCGGCCGGCCGAGACGGGGACGGGGGCAGGGGGGACGGAGGTCATCGCTGGCGGCTCTCCCGGTTGAGGGTGTCGTCCTTGGACGTCGACGTACCGTCGGGAGAAAGCCCTTTCGTACGGGCTCCCAAGCGTCCCGTCTGCCGCCCGGTCTGACGGTGCCATGTAAATCCAGCGTGCCGCCTCACGTCAATGCGTTACGCGGGCGACCGCCCGCCCCGGCGGGGCAATCGCCTGTGCCGGAAGGGCGTGGGAGAGCAGCTGGAAAGCGCGTTCCCCGGACCCGCCCCGGTCCGTGTCCCCGCCCGGTCCCCCGATCCGGGCGTGCACACGTGACCGAGAGGCGGCGAACGGGGCGGCTGGTCAGGCCGCGCCTCACTGTGCCGAGCGCGCGTCGCGTGCGGCAAGCTTTTCGAGGACGGTGAAAAGGCTCGGCGCGGCGCCGCCGGACCGGCACCACATCGATGAACCGAGCGGGGGGACTTCTCCATGGGGCTGAGGATCCATCTGACGAAGGACGACCTCCTGCGGGTGACGGTGGCCCGGGCCCCCGTCGTCCTCTGGGAGGTGGTCCTGAGCCTCAGGGCTGGGAGGTGGTCCTGAGCCTCAGGGCGCTCCAGGCACCGGGACGGGACAGGACGCCGGCGGGCCGGCGGCGATGGGCGTCGGGGCGCGTACCGGAATCGGCACGGTTCCTGGGCGACCTGGTCCCGGGGGACGGCTACTGCCCGGACTTCCTCACCCCCGCTCACGCGCGCGACGACCTGGAAGCGGGCATCGAGAACCTCCTGGGCACCCCCAGGGACGGCTGGACTCCGAACTCGGCCTCCTGGCGCTCTCGTCGGCCGCCGCGGCCGCACGTCCCGCGCCGTCCCGCCCGGCGCCCGCGCGTGCGACGCCTTCGTGGATGCGGCCCTGGCGGCGGGCAGCCCCCGCGCCCTGACGGCGGTGGGGGACGCGCTGCGCGCCTATCACGACGTGGTGGTCGCCCCCGTGGGTAAGCGGCTGCGCGCCGACGTCGCCCGTACGTCCGCCTCCCGGGCCGGGATCCTGCTCGGCGGCGGCCTGGAGGGTTTACTCGGCGGGCTGCACCCGCGCATCCGCCGGCGCGACCCGGTCCTGGAGCTCGACCGCCACCCCGACCACCGGGCCGCGTCCTTGGAGGCGCTTCTCGGCAACGGTCCTCGGGATCAGCCTGGCAGGGCAACGGATCGCCGGGTCCGGGGCCGGGGCCGCGGGCCCTCTTTTCGACTCCGGACAATTGTTCGCCCTCGGCGGGGAATGAGTCGGCGAGTACGGGGCACTAGCGCCACCGGTACGGTCCGCTGCTGTGGAGGGTGAGTGTGATGACAACCGGAACTGTGCGTGCTGTCGGGGTGGAGAGGACGGCCGAGCGGTCGGAGGACGTACTGCCGCGGATCGACGACCCGAGCAAGGTCGCTCCGAAGGACGCCCGCGCGCTGTCCAAGCTCTTCTTCGACCAGCTCATGGTTCTGGAGGAGGGCACGCGCGAATACCAGTACGCCCGTAACACGCTCATCGAGATGAACCGTTCGCTCGTCCGCTTCGCCGCGGGCCGCTTCCGCAACCGGGGCGGCGGCGACATGGAGGACATCATCCAGGTCGGCACGATCGGCCTGATCAAGGCGATCGACCGGTTCGACCTGTCCCGCGAGGTCGAGTTCACCTCCTTCGCGGTGCCGTACATCGTCGGCGAGATCAAGCGCTTCTTCCGTGACACCAGCTGGGCCGTGCACGTGCCGCGCCGGCTCCAGGAACTGCGGGTCGAGCTGGCGAAGGCCAAGGAGCACCTGGCCACGGGCCTGGACCGGGACCCGACCGTCAAGGAGCTCGCGGAGCTGCTGGACATCGACGAGGAAGAGGTCATCGAGGGCCTCGTCGCCACGAACGGCTACACCGCCGGTTCGCTGGACATGCCGACCGGTGACGAGGGCCAGAGCGGCAGCGGCCGGACCTTCGCCGACGTGCTGGGCGAGCCGGACCCCGCGATGGAGAAGGTCGAGAACCTGCACGCCCTGGCGCCGCTGCTGGAGCAGCTGGACGAGCGGGAGCGCAGCATCGTCGAGATGCGCTTCGGCCGGGAGATGACGCAGTCGCAGATCGGTACGGAGCTGGGCGTGTCCCAGATGCATGTGTCGCGGCTGCTGAACCGCATCATCTCGCAGCTCCGCGCGGGGATGCTCGTCGAGGAGTGACCTCCTCACGGCCTCCGCACGGAGGCCGTCGGCGGCGGTCGGACCGGTGATCGGACCGGAATGTCAGACCCATGGATCAGACTTGAGGACCTGAGAGTCCGACAGATTCCTGGGGAGGAAGCCGAGATGACCGCCACCACCTCCACTCCGTCCGCCACGCCCGGCGAGTGCACCGCGGCCCAGGCCTATCTGCGCCTGCTGGCCGCGGTGCGGGCCGTTCTGGACGACCCTTTGCAGGCGTCCCTGGCCGCGCCGCTGCTGGCAGCCCCGATCGCCGAGGCGGACGAGGCGCTGGACGCGGCGGGCCTGGCGGGCAACGAGAGGGAGTTCCTCGATCTGGTCGCCCTCCAGGCGGTGGGCGGGCATGCCGCGCGCGCCTCGGGCGGCTGAGGCCGTCCGGCGGCCCGCGCCGCCGGACGGACCCCGCCTCTCAGACCCGCGTCAGCCGCAGCGTGACGAGTTCGAACGGGCGCAGGGACAGCCGTACCGTGCCCTCCGTCACCTGGGGCCGTTCCACGTCCGCGAGCGGCCTCTCCAACAGGTCCGTCACGGCGAGTCCGCCGATCTCGGCCCCCAGGGCGACCGTCACCCTCGCCCGGCCCCCGGTCGACTCGTAGAGCCGTACGACCAGGTCGCCGCTCTTGTCGTCGGCCAGCTTGACCGCGCTGACGACCACGGCATCGTTGTCGACGGCCACCAGCGGCGCCACCTCACCCGCGGTCCCTTCGACGGGGCGCTCGGGCAGGTTGATCCGATAGCCCTCCCTGACCGCGTCGCCGATCGCCGCGCCCGGCGCGAGGGCGTGCCGGAAGCGGTGGACGCCCTGGTCGGTCTCGGGGTCCGGGAAGCGCGGGGCGCGCAGCAGCGAGACCCGTACGGTCGTGGTGGTGCCGCCGTCGGACGCCCGGACGGTACGGGTCACGTCGTGGCCGTACGTGGAGTCGTTGACGAGCGCGACCCCCCAGCCGGGCTCCTCCAGGTGGACGAAGCGGTGGTTGCAGGCCTCGAACTTGGCCGCTTCCCAGGATGTGTTGGTGTGGGTGGCCCGGTAGACGTGGCCGAACTGCGTCTCGGAGGCGTACCGCTCGGCGTGCACGTCCAGCGGGAAGGCCGCCTTGAGGAACTTCTCCGTCTCGTGCCAGTCGACCTCGGTGTCGATGTCGAGCCGCTTGGTGCCGGGCGCGAGGGTCAGCAGCTGGGTGACCTTGGACGTACCGAAGGAGCGGACGACGCGGACCACGGCCGCGCCGTCGCCGTTCGGGACGGCGGTGACCTCGTCCACGTCCGTGAGGTCGGTGACGGTGTTGCGGTAGAACTCGTCGACGTCCCAGGCGTCCCACTGGTTGGGGAAGTCGGGGTGGATCTGGAGCAGGTTGGCCGCCTCCCCGGGGGCCACGGTCTCCCGTTCGGCGGCGATGTCGTACGCCGACACGACCAGCCCGCGGCCGTCGACCACGACCTCCAGCAGCCCGTTGCCGAGGACGAACCCGCCGTCCTCGCGCGGCGACAGCTCCACCTGTCCCGCTCCCCCGGCCGGCCCCGCGGCGCCCGCCGCGACCCCGTGGCGCGCGTGCGGCGCGGAGTTGAAGAGCAGGGTCGTCCCCCCGGCGGGGTCACCGGCCAGGGCGCGCTGCGCGGAGTCGATGATGCCGTTCAGCTCGGCGGCGAGCGCCGCGTACGTCTTCTCGGCCTCGCGGTGCACCCAGGCGATGGAGGAGCCGGGCAGGATGTCGTGGAACTGGTGCAGGAGCACCGTCTTCCAGATCCGGTCGAGTTGGTCGTACGGATAGGTGTACGGAGAGGTGTCCGGCGTCCCGGCCGCGGACCCGGCCCGTACGGCGGCGGTGGCGGCCCACAGCTCGGCCTCCCGCAGGAGGTGCTCGCTGCGCCGGTTGCCCTGCTTGGTCCTGGCCTGGCTGGTGAGGGTCGCGCGGTGCAGCTCCAGGTACAGCTCACCGACCCACACGGGCGGATTCGGGTACTCGGCCTCGGCCTTCGCGAAGAACGCGCCCGGGGACTCCCACTCGACGGTGGCGGACCCCTCCAGGCTGCGCATCCGCGCGGCCTTGCCGATCATCTCGCGGGTCGTGCCTCCGCCGCCGTCGCCCCAGCCGGTGGGGGCGAGGGAGTGCCTGGCGACGCCCTTCTCCTTGAAGTTGCGCGCCGCGTGAGCGATCTGCTCACCCGTCATCGAGCAGTTGTAGGAGTCGACGGGCGGGAAGTGCGTGAAGATCCGGGTCCCGTCGATGCCCTCCCAGTCGAAAGTGTGGTGGGGGAACTTGTTGATCTTGCTCCACGAGATCTTCTGGGTGAGCAGCCACTTGGACCCGGCGGCCTTGATGATCTGCGGCAGCCCGGCCGCGAAGCCGAACGTGTCGGGCAGCCACGCCTCGTCGTTCTCGATGCCGAACTCGTCGAGGAAGAAGCGCTTGCCGTGCACGAACTGCCGGGCCATCGCCTCGGACCCGGGCATGTTCGTGTCGGACTCGACCCACATCCCGCCCGCGGGCACGAACCGGCCCTCCGCCACGGCCTTCTTGACCTTCGCGTAGACCTCGGGCCGGTGCTCCTTGATCCAGGCGAACTGCTGCGCCTGCGACATCGCGAAGACGAACTCGGGCTCGTCCTCCAGCAGCGCGGTCATGTTCGCCGTCGTACGGGCGACCTTGCGGACCGTCTCGCGCAGCGGCCAGAGCCACGCCGAGTCGATGTGCGCGTGGCCGACCGCGCTGATGTGGTGCGCGGTCGCCGGGGCCGGCGTGGCGAGCACGCCGGCGAGCCGCTCGCGCGCCGCCACGGCCGTGCCGTTGACGTCCTGGAGGTCGACGGCGTCCAGAGCGCGGCCGATGGCGCGCAGGATCTCCCAGCGGCGGGCCCCCTCGACGGGCAGCTCCGCCATCAGCTCCCCCAGCACCTCCAGGTCCAGGACGAGCTGCCACACGTTCTCGTCGAAGACGGCGAGGTCCATGCGGGCGAGGCGGTACTGCGGCTCCGTGCCGGCCGTCTCCTTGTCGCCCAGGGTGGTCGGCACGAAGGGGTGGTAGTCGAGGATGACCGGGTTGGAGGCCGCCTCGATGTGGAGCAGCACCTCTTCCCCGCCCGCCACGGGCGCGCCGATCCGCACCCACTGGTTGCGGGGGTTGAGGCCCTTCACCGGCGAGCCGTCGGGCCGGTAGACCAGGCCCTCGCACTGGAACCCGGGCATGTTCTCGTCGAAGCCGAGGTCGAGGATCGCCTCGACGGTCCGGCCCGCCCACCGCTCGGGGACGGTGCCGGACACGCGGAACCAGCTGGTGGCCCAGGGAGCGCCCCACCGGTCGCCGACGGAGACCGGCCTCACCGGTCCCGCGAGCCCCTCCTCGACGGGCACGGGTTCACCCGGCGCGTCCCAGACGGCGACGTCCAGCGGGGTCGATTCGGGATAGACGGCAGGACGGATGCGCTCGTCGAGAACGCGCTTGAGGCGTGCTTCGACGAGGCTGCGGTCGTCATGCATGAGGGGAGACTCCTGTAGGACGTGAGGGTGCGGGGTACGGACGTGCGGGTGCGGGTGGCAGACGTGCGGGTGGCGGACGTGCGGGTGCGGTGGCGGCTGCGGGCGGTGAGTACGGTACGGGTGCGGACGGGGACGTGACAGGTCAGGGGGCTACCAGGGGCGTTCGGTCCCGGTGGCGGACGAGACCTGGTACGCCTCCGAGACACTACGCACTTCGAAACGGGCCACGCTCTCGCCCGGTTCCGCCTGGAGGGCCGGGACATGGTAGGCCGTACCGGCGGTCCCGCCCAGGAAGCGCCGTGAGCCGTCGGGCAGCACGCGGTGCAGTTCGTACTGGCGCACCTCGCCCGGCGCCCGGTCCCAGGCGAAGCGGAACGCGCTGCCGACGGTGTCGGGCGCGGTGGAGGTGATCCGCAGGGCGGCCGGGGCGGCGGGCACGGTGGTCGCGTCGTGGATCGAGAGCGCGCCGAGCCGGAAGCGTACGGACGTGGCGCCCGTGCCCGCCGTGAGCCGTATCCCGAGGGCGTGGACCGTGCCTGAGGGCTGTCCGGCGAGCAGACCGGAGAGCCGCAGGGTTGCGGTGCTCCAGCCGGTGCCCGGCCGCAGCGTCCCGGCGGGCAGGTAGGTGTACGGGACGGCCGCGCCCGGGGTCGCGGGCTCGCGGGTGGCGACGGCCAGTTCCACGACCACGGGACCGGCGTCGGCGCGGTAGGTGAGGTCCACGACCGTGTCGGCGGTGAGCGGCAGGCGGGTGCTGTACAGGTCGACGGTGGCGGGCGCGGTCAGGGCGCCGTCCACCAGCAGGCTGCTGCCGCCGCGCCAGGCGTCGGCGAAGTCGAAGGTGACGGCCGGGCGGACGCCGGTGGTGCGGACGACCCAGCGGCGGTTCGGCAGCCGGTCCTGGAGGCCGAGGTGGTTCCAGGCAGTGGCGGAGGTGACGGCGCCGTTGTCGTACCAGCGCAGGCCGTGGCCGGTGTTGAAGGTCGAGGCGAAGGGCAGGGCCCGTACCGTCGACCGGTCGGCGACGGAGACGGCGGGCGCCCGCCAGCTGCCCGCGGTGTCGGGGGTCGACGGGTCGAGGGACTGGCCCGTCCAGAAGCGGTCGTCGGCGGCGTGGAACTGGCCCGGGGTGCGGCCGGCCGGGAGCTGGTTGCGGGTCCACTCGGGCCGGTAGAAGCCGAGGGAGACGACGTGCGGCTTGTCGAGGGGCACGATGGCGTTCCAGTTGACCGACTTGTTCCAGCCGCTCGCCTCGACGTCGACGCCCGCCCACAGTTCGTAGCGGTCGCGGCCGAGGTTCCCGGCGAGGGTGCCGGAGGAGGCGAGGGTGGCCGTGCTCCAGCGGAAGTCCAGGAACATGGAGTCGCTGACCTTGCCGCTCGCGTCCTGGAAGAACGTCTGGTTGGCGGAGTTGAGGGCCCCCTGCCAGGAGACGCCGCCGCCAGTGGTCATCGAGTCGTACCAGGTGACCTTGAGGCCCCTGGCCTGGCTGAGCGCGTGCAGCCGCCGCAGGAAGCCGTTCATGTCGGTGGCGAGGGCCGCGTTCCCGCCGCCCGTCTCGGCGTTGACGAACCAGCCGTCGAAGCCGTACGCGACGGCCACCTCGACCAGCTTGTCGGCGAGCGGGTAGCCGCCCGCCGCGTCGCGCTGCACGAGGTCGCGGGTCCACTGAAGCTGACCGCCGTAGGCGGCGGGCGGCAGGAAGATGTTGCCGAGGACGGGGACGCCGTTGCGGTGCGCGGCGTCCACGACGGGCGCGTTGGGCGCGAGGATCAGGCCCTCGCCGGAGGAGCCGCCCCAGAAGACCAGTTCGTCGATGTACTGCCAGTGGGCGAGCGCGTAGTAGTCGGCGGTGGCGGAGCCCTGGGAGGGGTTCTGGGCGGTGGGGCCGAAGGAGACGAGCGAGGAGATACGGGCCTGGCCGGCGCGGGCGGTGGTGTTCACGGCCACCGGGGTGAAGCGCGCGGCGAGGGACACGGACGCCCTGTTGAAGGCGAGGTCGGGATCGTCCTGGGCGCGCCAGGTCTTGAGCCCGCGCCAGGTGATGCCCGCGCCGGGGGTCCCCGAGGGGAGCGAGTCCGGGTACCAGTAGGAGGCGTACGGCGCGTTCGCGGCGGCGGCCGCCGCCTCGGGGGCCGGCGCGGGGGCCGCGGTGGCGAGCGGGGCGCCGAGGGCCGTGGCGGCCGTGGCGGCGCCGGCGAGGACGACCGTACGGCGGGTGGGGCGGGTGGGTCTCCGCTTCTCTGACGGGTTCACTTGGCTCTCCGTATCGTTGGGGGGCGATTCCGGTGCTGAGCTGAACTGACCTGTGCGGTACGGCACTTGGGGGCGCCGTTCATCGGACGTCGTGCGGGCGGAGGACCTCGGTGATCCCTCGGGCCGCCAGATGCATCTTGTCCCCCGCGAGGCTCTCCAGAACCACCGCGGGCCTGTGACCTTCCTCCGTCAGCCGGGCGAAGGCCTCGAAGAACTCCCCGCCCGGCGCGCAGGTCGCACGGTGGGGCGAGGTCTCGTCGTCCCCGGTGTCGAGGGCGAGCGCGGTGGTGCGGACGGCGGGCCTGTGCTCCCGGCCGCGCCGTTCCCGTACGATCCGGGCGATGGTCTCCCCGGCGGGCTTGGCCTTCCCGTCGTTGGTCAACAGGCCCAGGCTGTATTCCAGTTCGGGGAAGTCGGCGAGGTCCCGCGACACGTCGTGGGAGCACCACCAGGTGACGCCCCAGACGTCCGGGCAGTCCAGGGCGTTGGCCACCGTCGCCTCGGTGAAGGCGGCGGCGTGTCCGGCGGGGATCAGCGGGGCCGGGGCGCCGACCTCCTGGAGCCAGACCGGCCGGTGCGGGTCGAGCGCCCAGGCCTTGGACAGCTCGATCAGGTAGGCGGCGTGGTGCTCGGTGGCGCTGCCGGTACGGCCGTGGCGCTGGGCGGTGCCGTTGAACACCCAGGAGTGCACGGCGGTGACGGCGCCCAGCCGGGCCGCGTGGGCGGGGGTGAAGGGGTGGCCGTCCACGTACCAGGCCGCGTCGTACTCCGCGTGCAGGTGGAGCCTGCCGGGGGCGCCCTCCTCGCAGGCGTCGAGCAGCCGGGTCAGCCAACTGCCCGCCTCGGCGGGGGTGATGGGGTCCGGGTCGGGGTGGGGGTCGCCGGAGAACTGGTTGATCTCGTTGCCGAGGGTCATGCCGATGAAGTTCGGCCGGTCGGCGAGCGCGGCGGCGAGCGTCCGCAGGTACGTGGCCTGCCCGGCGACCACGTCGGGATCGGTGAAGAGGTTGCACCGGTGCCAGGTCCGGGTCCAGGCCGGCAGGAAGTCGAAGCTGGACAGGTGGCCCTGGAGGCCGTCGACGTTGACGTCCAGGCCGCGTTCGGCGGCGGCGTCGGTGAGCTGGACGAGCTGCTCGACGGCGCGGGGCCTGATCAGCGTGCGGTTGGGCTGGAAGAGCGGCCACAGCGGGAAGACCCGGATGTGGTCGAGGCCGAGTCCCGCGATGGAGTCCAGATCGGCCCGTACGGCGTCGAGGTCGAAGTCCAGCCAGTGGTGGAACCACCCCTGGCTGGGCGTGTAGTTGGCGCCGAAGCGCGGCACGGAAGGGCTCATACCGGCGGAGGGGCTCATACGGCAGACGGTTCCTGGTTCTCGGTCGGTGGGGGTCGGCGGATCGGGGATACGGGCGGGAGGCTCAGCCCTTGACGGCGCCTTCGCCGACGCCCCGGAAGAAGTACCGCTGGAGGCAGGCGAACAGGGCGATCAGCGGGGCCACGGCGATGATCGTGCCCGCCGCGACGAGCCGTTCGTCGTTGGCGAAGGTGCCATGGAGGTAGTTCAGCCCGATGGTGAGGGTGAACCTGTCCGGGTCGCTCAGCACGATCAGGGGCCAGAGGAAGTCGTCCCAGGCGCCCATGAAGGCGAAGATCGCGACGACGGCGAGGGTGCCCTTGACGGAGGGCAGGGCGATCCTGAGGAACCGCTGCCAGACGTTGGCGCCGTCCACGAAGGCCGCTTCCTCCACCTCCAGGGGGAGGTTGAGGAACGCGTTGCGCATCAGCAGCACGTTGATCGCGCTGATGGAGCCCGGCAGGAGCACCCCGATCAGGGTGTTGTTCAGGCCCAGCTCCCGCATGGTGGTGAACTGGGCGATGATCAGGCCCTCGACGGGCACGAGCATGGCGAGGATGAACGCCAGCGTCGCGGCCCGCCGTCCCCGGTAGCGCATCCGGGCCAGGGCGTAGCCGGCCAGCGCCGCGCCGACGCAGTTGGTGATCACGTTGGCGGCGGCGACCTTGAGCGAGTTGAACGCGTAGTCCCACACCGGGATGGTGTCGGCGACCCGGCCGTAGTTGCGCAGGGTCGGATCGCTCGGGAGGAACGACGGCGGGGAGCTGAAGATGTCCTCGTGCGGGCCCTTGAGCGAGGTGGACAGCTGCCAGAGGAACGGGCCCACCGTCAGGGCCAGTACGGCGACCAGCAGGACGTACCGCAGGACAAGCTGCCAGGGCGCGACGCGCCGCCCGTCGGCGTCGGTGACCCGCATCCCCCGTCGTCCCCCGGCTTCGGTGGCTCTCAGCACGCTCACGCGTCCTCCTTGCGGTCGGCGCGGAGCACCAGCAGCATCAGGGCGACCACCACGGCGAAGACGACGACGGAGAGGGCGGAGGCGTACCCGACCCGCCCGCTCAGTCCGGTGCCGACGCGCTGCACGAGCATCACGAGGGTGGTGTCCTCCCCGGCGGGGCCGCCGTTGGGGCCCGCCATCAGGTAGACCTCGGAGAACACCTTGAAGGCGGCGACCGAGGAGAGGGCCGCGACGAGGACCATGGTGGAGCGGACCGCCGGAACGGTGACGGTGACGAACCGGCGCACGGCGCCCGCCCCGTCCACGGCGGCGGCCTCGTGCAGTTCACGGGGTACGTTGGCCAGCGCGGCCAGGTAGATGATCATGTAGTAGCCGAGGCCCTTCCAGACCGTGACGGCCATGGAGCTGACCAGCAGCAGCCACTGGTCGCTGAGGAAGCCCACCTTCCCGACCCCGACGGTCTCCAGCAGCGCGTTGACCAGGCCCCGGTCGTCCAGCATCCACACCCAGATCAGCCCGACCACGACGATCGAGGCGACCACCGGGGTGTAGAAGGCGGCGCGGAAGAAGGCGATGCCGGGGATGTGCCGCTGGACCAGCAGGGCGAGCAGCAGCGGCAGGACCACCAGCGCCGGGACGACACCGAGGACGTAGAGCGTGCTGTTGCGCAGGCCGATCCAGAACATGTCGTCGTCGAGCAGCTCACGGTAGTTGGCGAGCCCGACGAAGTGTCCCGGCAGCAGCGTCCGCCGGTCCGTGAAGGAGTTGATCACGGTGCTGACGAACGGGTACAGGCTGAACACGCCGACGATCAGCAGGCCGGGCGCGGCGAACAGCCAGGGGCTGTGCGTCAGATGGCGCCGGATGCCTCGGGCGGGCCTGGGGGCGGCGCGGGCCGCCGTGGCGGGCGCGGGGTGGGTGGTTGTCATCTTCCGCTCGGCTCAGCTCTGCTGGAGCAGGCGGTCGCACGCCTTGACAGCGTTGTCGAGCGCTTCCTTGGGGCTCTGCTTGCCCTGGAGCGCCTTGGCCACCTCGTTGCCCAGCTCGGTCTTCATCTGGTCGCTGAACTGGACGGGGGTGTAATTGACCGCGTTCTTCAGGGACTTGGCGGCGGCTATCCGTACCCGCGTCTCGTCGGTGCCGTCCTCCTTCGTGAAGTACGGGTCGTCCAGGGAACCGGCGGTGCTCGGGAAGATGGCGACCTGCTTGGCGAACGCCATCTGGCGGGTCGCGTCGGTCACGAAGTGGCCGAACGCCACCGCCGCGGGTTTCCGCTTGCTCCGGGAGTTGACCATGACGCCCATGACGTACATGTTCACCTTGCCGGTGCTGGTGATCTGGTCGGTGATCCCGATGTTCCTGTAGAGGTTCGGCGCCTGCTTCTTGAAGTTGCCGAGGTCCAGGGCGCTGCCCGGGTTCATCGCGACGGACTCGGTGAGGAACTTGTGCCCCGCCGACTCGGGGGTGGCGGTGAGGGCCTGGGGGTCGAGCGCCTTGGCGTCGTACAACTCCTTGTAGCGGGTGAGCAGTTCCACGCCCTTGGCGTCGTTGAAGGCGAAGCCCGTACCGGCCTCGTTGGTCAACTGGGCGCCGTAGCGGCCGAAGTCCTCGATGGTGGGTACGTTGGCGAGGGTCGCGATCTTCCCGTCGCTCTTCTCGGCGATCCGGAGCCCGGCGTCGAAGACCTCGTCGTACGTGGTCGGCGGCTTCTCGGGGTCGAGGCCCGCTTCCTTGAAGAGGCGCTTGTTGTAGAACAGCGGCCCGGTGTTCAGGTACCAGGGGAAGGCGTACGTCCCTTCCACTCCCGGCACTTGATCGCCCGCCCAGGCGCCCGGCAGGTACTCCTCGCGGTACTGCGCGGCGGACTTGTCGAGGTCCAGCGCGAGTCCGGCCCTCACCAGCGGGGCCAGCAGGTCCGGCGAGACGTTGACCACGTCGGGGAGGGTGCCGCCGGCGGCGTCGGCGCTGATCTTGTCGGCGTAGCCGTCGGCCGGCCGGTCGACCCACTTCACGTCGGTGCCCGGGTACTTCTTCTCGAAGTCGGCGATGACCCCGTTGAAGTAGTCCTTGAAGTTGGCCTGGAGGTTCCAGGTCTGGAAGGTGATCTTGCCTTCGATCTTGCCGGAGGCGTCCGGGGACGAGCCCGAGCCGGACCCTCCTCCGCAGGCACTGAGGGGCAGGACGGTGGCGAGGACAACGGCGGCTGCGACGGTTCCGCGGGAGATACGCACGGTGAACGGCTCCTTTGCTCGGACCAGGCGTGCGCGGGCGGGCCGGGGCTGAGGACCTCCGGGCCGCCCGCGCCTCGCAGACATTGCAATGCGCCGGGGGGAAAGTCAACAGATCGGTCGCGGATAAGACGCAGGGAAGCCGGGACGGCGTCAAAAACCGCGCCATAACAGCAGCTCAGAGCGTTGTCACAGTGAGATTACGATGGATCACTAATGCGCTTTAGCTCTCTCAGCTCAAGCGCATTAGTACACCGGGGGACTTCGCTCGCCCAGGACGGCGGGAAGGCATACGATGCCCACGTCGGACATCGGGCGAAACGCGGGGATCGGGGCATCGGGTGGCAGCGAAGGGGACGCCGTCCGGAGGGACCCCGCCGGCCAGGCGCACCCCCGCCCGCCGCCCGACCATGAAGGACATCGCCCAGCGCGCCGGAGTGTCGGAGAGCGCCGTGTCCTTCGCGCTCAACGACCGGCCCGGGGTCTCGGAGGTCACCCGCGACCGGGTCAGGCGGGTCGCCGAACAGCTGGGCTGGCGCCCCAGCACCGCCGCCCGCGCGCTGTCCGGCGAGGGCTCGGCCACGGTCGGCCTGGTGCTGGCCCGGCCGGCCGCGACACTCGGCGTGGACTCGTTCTTCCTCCAGCTGATCTCCGGCATCCAGGAGGGGCTGGCCCGGCGCCAACTCGGCCTGCTCTTCCAGGTGGTGGAGGACGTCGGCGCCGAGTGCGCGGTCTACCGGCGGTGGTGGGCCGAGCACCGGGTCGACGGCGTGCTCGTCGTGGACCCGAGGACCGACGATCCCCGGCCCGACCTGCTGGACGAACTGGGCCTGCCCGGCGTGGTCATCGGCGCGCTGCCCGGCAACGACGTGGGTCCGCACCCCGGCCTCTCGCAGGTACGGGCCGACGACACGGGCGCCATGGCGTCCATCGTCGGCCGGCTGCACGAGCTGGGCCACCGGCGGATCGTGCACATCGCGGGGCTGCCCTCCTTCGCCCACACCGAGCGCCGGATCGAGTCGCTGCGGATCGAGGCCGCCCGGCGCGGCCTCGCCGAGGTCCGCTCCCTCACCACGGACTACTCCGACACCGAGGGCGCCGCGGTGACCCGGCGCGTCCTGGAGGAGGGCACCCCGCCGACCGCGCTGATCTACGACAACGACGTGATGGCCGCGGCCGGGGCGGCGGTCACGGCCGGGCTCGGACTCTCCGTGCCCCGCGACGTCTCGGTCGTCTCGTGGGAGGACTCGGCGCTGTGCCGCCTCGTCCACCCCTGGCTGACCGCCCTCTCCCGGGACACGATCGGCTTCGGCCGGATCGCCGCGGGGGAGCTGGCCGCCCTGCTCGACGGGGGCGCGGCCCGCTCCGTACAAGTGCCGCTCCCCCGGCTGATCGAGCGCGAGAGCACCGGAGAAGCACGCGGGTAGCGCGGGAAAGCACCGAGGAAGCGTCAGGAAAGCACCGGGGAAGCACGGGCCGAATCGATCCTGTCGCGACCATTGACACCCCAAGAGATCAAGTGATCTATTCACTTCCATGAGTCGCAGTGAGGTGTCACTGTCCGAGCATCTGGCGGACAGCATCGTTGAGATCATCCGAACCGAACGGCTGGTTCCGGGGGACGTCCTGGCGTCCTCCCGGGACCTGGCCCGCCGGTTCGACGTCACCACGCCCACGGTCCGCGAGGCGTTGCGCAGACTTGAGGCCACCGGCGTGGTGGAGTTCCGGCACGGCTCGGGTACGTACGTGGGTCCTGGCAGCGAGCGGCGGCTGCTCGCCAATCCCCATCTCCCCCGCAGCAGCCGCGAGTCGGTCCTCGAACTGGTCGAGGCACGGCTCGTGCTGGAGCCCGCCGTGGCGGCCGCCGCGGCGCGGGTCCGGGAGGCCGGTGCGGTGGGCCGGCTGGAGGAGGCGGCGGTCAACGCGCTGCATCCGCCGGAGGATTCACCGGTCACCTCGACGCACTTCCACGTGGCTCTCGCCGCGGCCAGCGGCAACGCGCTGCTGCGGGAAGCCGTCGAGGCGTTGCTCCAGGTCAGGGCCACGGAGCAGGTCGAGATCCGGCACCGTTACAACGACCGGGCGCGGGACCACGCCGAGCACGTGGAGATCTTCGAAGCGGTACGGGACGGGGACGCGGACGCGGCCGAGCGGCTGACCCGGGACCACCTCGGGTCCATCCGCGCGGCGGTCCTCGCCGCCGACTTCCCGGGGAGCGAGCGATGAGCACACCCTCCCCGGCGGAGACCCGGCCCCCGCTGCGGCTGGCGGAGATGACCACGGTCGAGGCGGCCACGGCCGTCACGGCGAGCCCGGTGGTGATCATCCCGGCGGGCGCGTTCGAACAGCACGGCCCCGGGATGCCGTTGGCGACGGACACGATCCGGGCCGAGGGGGTGGCCGAACGGGTGGCCGCCGGACTCGGCGGGCGCGTGGTGATCGGCCCACCCCTGCCGGTCGGGGTGTCCCCGCACCACCTCGCCTTCGCCGGTACGGTCACCCTGACCACCACCACGCTGGCCACGGTGGTCCGTGAGTACGTGGAAAGCCTCCACCGGCACGGCTGGCGGAAGATCCTCGTGGTGACCGGTCACGGTGGCAACAACGCCACCCTGACCACGGTGGCGCAGGACCTGCTCACCACCCACCCCGACCTCCAGTTCGCCTGGACCCCGGTCACCCCGCTGGCCGCCGATGTCGTGTCGGAGATGGGCGTCAGCGAGGTGCACGGTCACAGCGGGGAGGCGGAGACCGCCCAAATGCTCCACCTCGCACCGCACTTGGTGCACAACGACCGGCTGGTCCCCGGCACGACGGACACCGACCAGCTCGATCCGCTCTCCCGGCTGGCCCGGCACGGCAGCCACCCCGCGCTCGCCGTGCGGTACGACCGGCTCAGTGAGAACGGTGTGCTCGGCGACCCGCGGTGGGCGACCGCCGAGGACGGGCGGGCGGTCGTGGACGCGGTCGTCGCCCGGGTGACCGCCTTTGTCAAGGAGTGGCTGGACGTCTGATCCCGTAACAGCCACACGAGCCGCACCAGCAGCACTGCCCGCACTATCCGCACCACCAGCACCACCAGCACCACTTGTACCCATCGCACCACCGATGACGGCGTGTGCGGTGCCGTAGCACCGGCCTGCCCGGAGCGCCGCCCGCACGCACCACCCCGCCCGCGATGCCGGGCCCGTACATCCCTGTCACGCGTTTCCCTGTCACGCGCCCACGCGTCGTTCGTACGCCCGCGCGTCCCCGCCCCGCCCTGCCCGGGGCACCCCCAGCTCAGCACCCAGAACGACAGCCGTCCGCCGCCAGGCGTCCGGCAGAAGGAGCCTGCCATGAACACCACCCTCCGGCCCAGAACCGCCCTCTCCCTCCGGCGGCTGGCCACCGCCGCGACCGGCCTCCTGCTGTGTGTCGCGGCGACCGCCACCACCGCGTCCGCCTCCGCCCCCACCGCGCCGCAGCGGACCACGGGCAAGACGGCCTGCCGGCTGCCCGCGCCCCAGGCCGCCGGCACGAGCGAGGCCCACACGCTCACCAGCGGCGGCCGGGAGCGCTCGTACCGGCTGCACCTCCCCGCCGACTACGGGAAGAAGCGCGACTGGCCCGTCGTGCTGGCCTTCCACGGCCGCGGCAACACCGGCGCCGGTACGGAGGAGTTCTCCAACCTGTCGACCCTGCCGGCCGTCGTCGTCTACCCCGAGGGTGTGATCGGCACCGGCGACGGTGACCGGCAGGCCTGGCAGGGCGCGCCCTACGCGGCGGCCGGCGTCGACGACGTCGCGTTCACCGGCGACCTGATCGACACACTCGAAGCCACCCTGTGCGTCGACGAACGGCGGGTGTACGCCACCGGCAAGTCCAACGGCGCGGGCTTCGTCAGTACGCTGCTCGCCTGCCGGATGGCCGACCGCATCGCCGCCGTCGCACCCGTCGCCGCCGCCCTCTACCCCACGGGGGAGACGTGCCGGCCGTCCCGCCCGGTGCCCATGATCGAGTTCCACGGCACCGGCGACGTGACCATCCCGTACGCGGGTGACGCCGACCGCGGCCTGCCCGCGATCGCCACGTGGGCGGCGGACTGGGCCGAGCGCAACGGCTGCCACACCCGGCCGCGGGTACGGACGACCGCCCCCGACATCACCACGACCAGCTGGCGCGGCTGCGACCGCGGGGCCGACGTGCGGCACGTCGCCGTGACGGACGGCGGGCACACCTGGCCGGGCGCGGACATCTACAGCGGCGGCGGCTACACCACCCAGACCGTCGAGGCGCACGAGGTCCTGTGGAAATTCCTGCGGGACTTCCGCACTCCCCCCGCCCGCGGCCACGGCCACGGCCACTGACCCCTCCCCCAGCCCGCTGACCCCCCACGACGCAGGTCCACCCCTCCCCCTCGCCGATCCCGTCCCCTACTCTCACATCCGAGCAAGGAGCCGCTCCCCATGACCACACCGACCCCGCCCGCACCCCCCGGCAGAACGTCTCCGCCACCCGGCGACCCCGCGGACCCGCGCGGCCCGTCCGTCGCCGAGGGGGCCCGGCTACCGCGCATCGTCCGTGCGATGGCCGTCATCGAACGCGCGGGCAACGCGCTGCCGCATCCGTTCTGGCTGTTCTGGATCCTCTCCGGCGTGCTCGCCGTCGTGAGCGCGTTCCTGGCCGCCGCCGACGTGTCCGTGGTCTCCCCGAGCGACCACAAGACCGTCGTCGTCCAGAACCTGCTCAGCGGTGACGGCCTGGCCATGGCCGTCTCCACCATGATCGAGAACTTCGCCACCTTCCCGCCGATGGCCACGATCGTCGTGGTGATCATGGGCGTCGCGGTGGCCGAGAGGACCGGCTTCCTCGCGGCGCTGATGCGGGTCAGCGTCTCGCGGGTGCCCGCCTCCTGGGTCGTGTTCGCCGTCGCCTTCGCGGGCACGGTGGCGCACGTCGCCTCCGCCGCCGCGTACATCATCCTCGTCCCGCTGGGCGGGCTGGCCTTCCGGGCCGTCGGGCGCTCCCCGATCCTCGGCATCGTCGTCGCCTACACGGCGATCGCGTCCGGGTACGACGCGAGTCCGGTGCCGACCCCCAACGACGCGATCTTCGCGGGCATCACCACGGCCGCGGCGAAGATCGTCGGCGGGGACGACGCGTACGTCTCGCCGCTCAGCAACTGGTTCTTCAACATCGCCTCGTCGGTGCTGCTCGCGATCGTCATCACGCTGGTGGTGCGGTTCGTCCTGAGCAAGCGGCCGGACCTCGACGCCGACCCGGACGCCGACCTGGAGGACTTGGGCGCGCTCACCCTCAGCCCGAAGGAGCGGTCCGCGCTGCGCGCCGCCGTGCTGACGCTGGTCGGCACGCTGGTCGTGCTCGTCGCGGTGATGGTCCCGGCGTCGTCCCCGCTGCGGGGCGAGGGCGGCAGCATCGTCGAGTCGCCGTTCCTGGACGGCATCGCGGCGGTGGTCGCGTTTGTCTTCGGCCTGGTGGGCATTGTGTACGGGTACCGCTCCGGGTCGATCACCTCGGCCGGTGACGTACCGAAGCTGATGGGTCAGGGCATCAAGCAGATGGCGCCGGTGCTGGTGCTGTTCTTCGCGATCGCCCAGTTCCTGGCGTACTTCGACTGGACCCGGATCGGCGATGTGCTCGCCGTCCGGGCGGCGGAGGCGCTGGAGCGGAGCGGGATGCCGATCGTGCTGGTGTTCCTGCTGATCCTGTTGCTGCTGACACTGGTCAACGTGATGGTGACGAGCGGCTCCGCGATGTGGGCGCTGGCCGCGCCCGTCCTGGTGCCGATGCTGATGCTGGTCAGTGTCCCCGCCGAGACGACCCAGGCACTGTTCCGGATCGCGGACTCCGGGTCGACCGCGATCACCCCCATGAGTCCGTACTTCCTCATGGCCCTCGGCTTCCTCCAGCGGTACCGCAAGAACGCGGGCATCGGCACGCTCGCGTCGTACACCCTGCCACTGGCGGTCGCGATGACGCTGGCGTGGACCGCGCTGTTCCTGATCTGGTGGGCGGTCGGCATTCCGCTCGGACCGGGGGCGCCGGTGCGGTGATCGGACCGGGGGCGCCGGTGCGGTGAGGGGTCCGGGAGCCCGAGTGGTCTCAGGCGGCGGGGGCGTTGGGAGCGTCGGTTGTAGCGGCCGGTGTTGCGACCGGATGAAATCACCGGCGTGCCCCGGCCCCCGGGCGGGGACGCCCCCGTCGCCGGGCCCGGCGACGGAGCCGCAGGTGGGGCGGGGGCGGGGCGCGGCGACGGAGTCCGTACGGTCGCCGCGCGCCCTGTCAGGACGGCGTTGACGTGCCCGGATGCCACTGCCACGCTCCGGGCATGCCTGTGAGGCCGACGCCGTTCTTCGCTCCGCCGCGCGCCGCGCGGGCGGGGCGTTGTGCGTGGGCGGCGTGTTGTCGGGACCGCTGAGCCTCGCGGCGTGGGGCGTTCCGGCCCGCGCCGATCGAGGTCACCGGACCTGCCGGTCCGTTCCTCACCCCTCACCCCTCCCCCACAGTCGTGACCTCTCAGGAGTGCCGATGTCTCCCGTAGCGCCGCCGACCGAAACCGCCTACGACCGGCTGCGGTTGCGCCAGTGGCGCGAGGGCGCGGCCGCATCCGCCGGGGTGGAGCGGCGGGACCTGTTGAGGCTGCTCGCGGCAGCCTCCGTCGGTGGACCGTCGGCGGCGGGATCCTTCGTCGCCGGCGCCGGGAGCGCGGCTGCGGCCGACGCGCCGGGCGCCGCGCCCGGGATCGTAAAGCCGCTGCCCACGGACGTGTTCACCGTCCGGGGCACGAACGCGGAGACCAACTTCGCGGCGCTGCGGTCCACCGGCCCGCACACCCCGGCGAGCCACTTCTTCGTACGCAACCACACCGTGACGCCCCGGATCGCCGCCGAGGACTGGACGTTGACCGTGTGGGGCAGCGGACTGCGGGGCCCGGCGGTCGAGTTCGGTTACGAGCAGCTGCGGGCGCTGCCGTCGGTGACGCGTACCGCGTTCATCGAGTGCGCGGGAAACGGCCGTAGTTACTACACGACCCAGCAGCAGGAGACGGTGAGCGGTACGGCGTGGACGCTCGGCGCGATCGGGGTCGCGCGCTGGCGTGGGGTACGGCTCTCCGACGTCCTGCGCCGCGCGGGCATCACGTCACGCGCGGTCGACGTCCTGCCGCGCGGTCTGGACGACGAGGTCATCAGCGGCGGGGTGAACCTCGGCCGGGTCCGCAGGCCGCTGCCGGTGGCCAAGGCGCTGGACGACGTGCTGATCGCGTACGAGATGAACGGCGAGCCGCTGCCGCCGGACCACGGTTTCCCCGTGCGGCTGATCGTGCCGTCCTGGATCGGGATCGCGAACATCAAGTGGCTCGGTGACATCGAGGTGAGCGACCAGCCGCTGTACAGCCCGTGGAACACGGACCTCTACCGGCTGTTCGGCGCGGCGTATCCCCCCGAGGGCAGCGCGCCGCTGACCCGGCAGACGCTCAAGAGCGCGTTCGAGCTGGCACCGGGCGTGTCCGTGACCGCGCACCGGCGGCAGGTGCTGACGGGCCGGTCCTGGTCGGGCGGGGCGCCGGTGCGCACGGTGGAGGTCAGCACCGACGGCGGGACGACGTGGCGCCGCGCGCGGTTGCGCGACACGCCGGAACGGCACAGCTGGGTGCGCTGGTCGGCGGAGTGGGTGCCGCGAGACCTGGGCCCGGCGGTACTGCTGGCCCGCGCGACGGACCACTCGGGCCGCACCCAGCCGGAGGTGGCGGTGCCGAACACGCAGGGGTACCTGTTCGACGCGGTGGTACGGCACGAGGTGACGGTGGTCTGAGGAGGTGAGCGGGGGGCCTGCGGGGCGTGTGGGCCGGGGCGTGTCCGGTACGCGGACCGGGCGCGTACGGGATGTACGCACCCGGTCCGGCCGGGCAGCGGGGAGTCGCGAACGGCGGCCCCCCGTGCCCGCGCACTCGCCGCCCTGTCGGACCTAGCGGGGTGTGCCGCTCTCGTTGCGCTGTCCGTCCACGGCCGCGTGGTCGCCCGCCGCAGCGGGGTCGGTTTCGCCCGTGGGCGGGCGGCGGCGGATCTCGGGTTCGTCGGCGCGGGCGGCCTCGGCGCGCAGCAGGGCGTTGAGGGCGGCGAAGGGATCGATGGGCATGGCTGTGTCCTCACGGTGGGTTGGTGCTGGC
This sequence comes from Streptomyces sp. NBC_01317, assembly GCF_035961655.1. Lineage (NCBI taxonomy): Bacteria > Bacillati > Actinomycetota > Actinomycetes > Kitasatosporales > Streptomycetaceae > Streptomyces > Streptomyces sp. NBC_01317. The sequence goes on from NZ_CP108393.1 coordinate 1,401,404, forward strand.
TCAACTGCTGGGGCGAGAAGGGCACTTGGGCGCCCCGCCTGTCAGCAGCGCAGCACGGCCCCGGAGGCGGCCGACGGCACGCGTGAGGGTTCCTGAGGGCTGAACGGCCGGGTGTACGAGGCCGGTTGCGGTCCGCGCCACCCTGTCCCGGTCCGGGGTACGGCGGGTGCGCCACCGCCCCGTAGGGCGGCCCGGCCGACGGCGGCCCGTTCGCTCTCGGCGGGGTCCTGCTGCCCCTCGCCCGCCGGTTCGGGCGCGGCGGAGGCGGGTGGCCTGGGCTCGGCGGCGGAGGCGGGTACGTGACCGGTGTCCAGCGACATGCCCAGAAGCGCGACCAGAACGAGCAGCGCCGTTACCGCGATCCGCCGCGCGTGAGCGGCACGGGCCACGGAAACGGCGCGGGGCGCCGTGACACCGGGGGCCGCCGAGACGGGACGGCCCACCGTGACAGTGCGGGGCGCCGCAACGGTGCGGCGGGTGACGGGCGCGGCACGGCACATGGCAGAACCTCCTGGACACGCCACCTCTGCCCGTCAGCGCCCCCGATCCGCCCTCCGCCACCCCGGATTCCCCCGTACGCCACCGGAAACCCCCTGTACGAAGGACACCCCCCACCCCAGTTCGACCGCCGACGACTGCGGGCCCCACCACGCCGCCAAAGGGGAGCCACCCGCCCCGCCGCCCAGCGGCGTCAGCCGCTCTGCTGCCACGCCGCCCCCGGCGGGACGCCGTCCGTCGCGGGCCGGTGGTCCTCCGTCGCGACACATTCCCGCCGGGCGCCGTCCTTCGCCGGCTCCCCCGTCTGCCGTGGCACGTCCGCCGGCGCCGGACCACCGGCGACCGCCCCGGCCGCCAGGCCCACCGGTACCTCCGGGCCGTTGCCCTCGCGCAGCCAGCGGCGCAGCACCTGGTGCACCTGCTCCGCGCCCACCAGCTCCCCCGGTGGCCCGGACGCGGCGTGCGGGACCGGTGGGGACAGGACCAGCGGGGACAGCAGGAACGCGTACGACTGCTGGCCGCCCAGGCCGCCGTGGGAGCCGATCTGTTCCTCGAAGGCGTGCACCTGCCCGGTCCGGGGGTCGAACGTCGAGTTGACCATGATGTCCGCGACATGCGGGAACGTGTCGGTGCGCCGTACGGCATCCGCCGCCCCGGTCCCCATCGCCGCGAGCGGCCCCTCCCCGTCGCGGAGTTCCGCCACCGGGACCTCCACCCCGCCCCGGGCGAGCACCACCGAACCGTGCGCCTCGCTGCGTACCAGCAGGAAGCCGATTCCCGGATGGTCGGCCAGCGTCGGCAGCAGCGCGGGGTGGCGCGCGTCCATCTGCTCACGGCTCATCCGGCCCGGCACGTCGGGGAAGGAGACCAGCGCGAGGTTGCCGGACGCGAGCACCACCGGGTCCGAGCCCTGCGCGGGCTCGTCCTCCGCGCCCTCCCGCACCGGCCGGTGCAGCGCGTGGCGCACCGCGTGCCGCGCCGCCGAGCGGGCCTCCGCGCCGCTCCTCGTCCGCTCGGCCCGGCGTGACACGGGCAGCCCGCACCCGGCCCTGACCAGGTCCTTGAGGGTGAGCCCGTACAAACCCTCGAAGGTCTCGCCGGGGCTCTGCCCGTGGTCGGAGAGCAGCACGATCCGGTATTCGCGCGGCGCGTGGTCCGCGACCTCGACCAGCAGGCCGACCGAGCGGTCCAGCCGGGCGAGTACCTGCTGCGCGTCCCGGCTGTGCGGCCCGGAGTGGTGGGCCACCTCGTCGTACGCGACGAGATCCGCGTACACCGCCGTGCGTCCCACCAGCATGTCGCCGATGACCGCCGCGACCACCACGTCCCGTCCGAGGACGGTCGCGAACGCCCGGATGAACGGGTACAGCCCGCCCCGGCCCACCCGTGGCCGGTCGCCCCGGGCCCGCGCGCGCATCGACTGCCCCATCTCGCGGGCGACTTCCGCCGCGAAGGAGACGACCGTACGGACGGCGTTGGCCGGGTCGCTGAAGTAGGCGAAGTACCCGGCGCGGGAGCGGTTCGCCCTGCCCCGCCGGGCGGCGATGGAGAGGACGAAGGCGAGTTCGTCGGCGCCGCCGCTGAAGAGGTTGCCCCGGCTGGCGCCGTCGAGGGTGAGCAGCCCGCCGTCGCCGGTGCGTTCGATGGCCCGCCGCTGGAGTTCGGCGGCACTGGCGGGGCGGTTGCTGACCATCGTCCTGCCGCTGTCCTTCTCGTACCAGCGGAAGGCGGGGACGTCGTGGTTCGATCCGTGCAGGATGCCGAGCTGGCTGGCGCCGGTCTGGCTGGACCAGTCGGTGCGCCAGCGGGTGAGCCGGTGGGTGGGCTCCCCTTCGAGCCACGCGGCGATGTTCGGCATCACGCCGTTCGCGAGGGCGTCCAGCAGCACCTGGTGGCCCACGCCGTCCAGTTGGAGGAAGACCGTGCCGGGCGGCCCGCCCTGTCCGCCGTCCTCGCCGCTCCTGCGCCGGCGCCGGTCGGCCAGGCGCGAGAGCCTGCGCCGGTACGCGTCGTCGTCACCGACCGCGAGCCCGGTGGAGGTCGCGGAGGCGACGGCGGACATCACGGCGGCGACCACCACCGCCGTCTCGGCGTTGGCGGCGCCCCGGCCGTCGGGGATGAGCCACAGGGCGATGAGCAGCAGCGAGCCGTTGAGGAAGAACACCAGCGCGCCGAGGATCAGCGCGGGCACGAGCAGCAGGGCCCGTACGAGCAAGGGCCAGACCAGCGCGCTGAGCAGGCCGAACGCGCCCGCGCCCCAGCCCGCCGTGACGGCCGTCCTGGTGATGGTGTCCCCGTCGTCCGACTGGAGCTGGAAGTCGGGCAGGATGCCGGCGAGCGCCAGCAGCGTCAGGCTGGACACCAGCCACACGATGATCACCCGGAGTACGGCTCTGCCTGTCGTACGCCATCGCCATCGGCCGCGCCACACGTCGTTCTCCACCCCATGGTCCGGGCCCGCATCCGCTCACGGGCTCGGCCCCAGCGTGACACAGGGCGGCGCGGGGTCGGGTGGGCGTTTGTCGGCGGGGGCGGGCGCGCGGGTCGGCGCCCCGGGTCAGCAGCCGTCGTACCCGGCCGTGGGCATGGAGAGCCTGCGGTGGACGTCGGCCTTCATCGCCGCGTCGTACGGCGGTTCGTCCAGGCCCACCGTCTCCAGCCGCACCCCCCGGCGCGCGCACTCCGCCGAGAAGGCGGGGACGGAGGTGAACGCCCGGTCCAGGACCCGTTCGTTGGGGGCGACGAAGACGTCGAGGAGACCGGCCTCGACATCGACCCACAGCCCGTGGTGATCGGCGCGGAGCCCGTAGAGGAGCAGCTGGCGGGTGACGACGTACCCCTGGTCCGCCGCCCAGCGCGCGCACATCGCCTGCTGGCCCCGGGTGTCCACGAGGAAGGGGGTACGGTCCAGCTCCTCCAGGGGCGTCAGGCTGGCGATGACCGCCACCCGTACCTCGCCGGCCGCCACCTCGCCCGTACCGGCTGCCCCGCCCGTGCTGCCCGTACCGGCTGTCCCGGCCCTATCAGCTGTCCCAGCCGTCCCGCCCGTCTCGACTGCCACGCCCGCCTCGGCCATGTCCCGTTCCCCACCCCTTGTCCGGCCCACCCCTTGTCCGGACCGCAGACCTTACCGCTCCCGCACCGGCCCGAGGGAGGCGTGAACCACGCAGGGGGGCGTGCGATCCGCGCCATCCGGGGGCGCGCGGGAGGGGGCCCGGAAGCGGCGGGCGCCGGATTCGCGGCCCCGTCCCGGGGTACCCCCCGTACGCTGAGTGCGGAGATCGTGCCCGGGGCGGGCTCACCGGCGCCCGGGCGGACGGAGTTGAGGTCGGGTTGGGAACTGTCATCACCTGGTGGGGTCACGCCACCTGCACGGTCGAGGACTCCGGGGTACGGGTGTTGACGGACCCCCTCTTCGTCCGCAGGCTGGCCCACCTGCGCCGCCGGCTCGGCGCCGTGCCCACCCCCGAGGCCGCCGTCGCGGACGCCGTGCTCGTCTCGCACCTGCACTCCGACCACCTCCACCCCCGTTCGCTGGCGAAGCTCGCGCCCGGGACCCGGCTGCTCGTGCCGCGCGGCGCCGGGCGGTCCGTCCCGGCGCTCCGGCGGCTGGACGCCCGCAGGAACCGCGCCGGGCTGCGGATCACGGAGGTCGGCGTCGGCGACGAGGTGGAGATCGGGCCGTTGCGGGTACGAGCCGTGCCCGCGCACCACGACGGCCGGCGGCTTCCGGTGGGACCGCAGCGCTCGCCCGCCCTCGGCTATGTGATCAGCGGCGAGTCGCGTACGTACTTCGCCGGGGACACCGGCCTCTTCGACACGATGGCGGACACGGTGGGCCCGGTGGACGTGGCGCTGCTGCCCGTCGGCGGCTGGGGCCCCCACCTGGGGCCCGAGCACCTGGACGCCGCGCGGGCGGCCCAGGCGCTGGCGGACCTGTCGCCGGCCGCCGCCGTACCGGTGCACTACGGCACGTACTGGCCGATCGGCTTGGACGCGGTGCGGCCCCATGAGTTCTTCTCGCCCGGCGAGGACTTCGTACGGCACGCGGCGCTGCTCGCTCCCAAGGTCACCGTGCACCTGCTGCGGCACGGCGAGAGTGTGCGGCCGGAGGCCCGCCGGTGATAGATCAGCTCATGAGCCAGCTGCCCACGGAGTCGACGCAGCAGGCCGTCGGCTATCCGTCGGTCTTCCTGCTGGTGACGCTGGGCGCGCTGGTGCCGGTGGTGCCGACGGGGGCCGTGGTGAGTTCGGCGGCGGTGGTGGCGTTCCACCAGACGGCGCCGCTCTCGATGCTGTACGTGTTCCTGGTCGCGTCGTTCGGGGCGTTCCTCGGCGACATGGCGCTGTACTGGCTGGGCCGGCGCGGGGTCGGGTCGAAGAACGGGTCGCGCTGGCTGGCGAAGATAAAGGACCACGCCCCGCCCGACCGGCTGGAGCAGGCGCAGGAGAAGTTGCGGGAGAACGGGGTGACGGTCCTCGTGCTGTCCCGGCTGGTGCCGGCCGGGCGGATCCCGGTCATGCTGGCGTGCCTGCTCGCCGAGTGGCCGTCGCGACGGTTCGCGCGGGGCGACGTGCCGGCGTGCCTGGCCTGGGCGGCGACGTACCAGCTGATCGGGATCCTCGGCGGCTCGCTCTTCGAGGAGCCGTGGCAGGGGGTGCTGGCGGCGGTGGTCCTCACGGTGGTGGTGGCCGCGGCGCCGGCGCTGTGGCACCGGGTACGGGGAGCAGGCGGCCGGGGTGCCTCGGACCCTGGCGGCTCCGGGCGTGGCACTCACGCCCCCGAGGCTCCCGGCTCCTCAGGGGGTCAGGAGACGTGAGGCGCCGACCGGCAGGTCCCAGAGCTGGGCGCGCGGCCTGCCGGTGTTCTCCCAGGCGGCCCTGACCCGGGTGAGGGGTTCCAGGACCGGTTCGGCGGAGAGGACGAACGTCGCCCAGTGCATGGGCGCCATGTTCCGCGCGCCGAGATCCTGGCACGCCCGTACGGCCTCCTCCGGATCGGTGTGCACGTCGCTCAGCCACCAGCGCGGGGCGTAGGCCCCGATGGGGAGCAGCGCGAGGTCGATGCCGGGGTGGCGGCGGCCGATCTCGCCGAACCAGTGCCCGTAGCCCGTGTCCCCGGCGAAGTAGACCCGCTGCCCGTGGCCGTCGCTCAGCACCCAGCCGCCCCACAGCGAACGGCAGGTGTCGGTGAGGGTCCGCCGGGACCAGTGATGGGCCGGTACGAAGTCGAAGCGTACGGACCTGCCGTCGGCGCCCGGCAGTTCGGCGGCCTCCCACCAGTCCAGCTCGGTGACCCGGCCGAACCCCCGGCGCCGGCACCAGGCGGCCACGCCCGCCGGGACGAAGAGCGGGGTGGTGCGGGGCAGCCGCTTGAGGGTCGGGGCGTCCAGGTGGTCGTAGTGGTTGTGGCTGATGACGACCGCGTCGACCGGGGGCAGGTCGGCCCAGCGGACGCCGACGGGGGTGATCCTGGCGGGGGTGCCGAGGATACGGCGGGACCAGACGGGGTCGGTGAGGACGGTGAGCCCGCCGATGCGCACGACCCAGCTGGCGTGGCCGGCCCAGGTGACGGCGACGGTGGCCGCGTCCACGGACGGCAGCGGGCCGGGGGCGAAGGGCAGCAGCGGCACGTCCCGCATGCCGTCCGCGCCGGGCCGTACGGACCCCTCCCTGGCCAGCCGGGTCATGGCCCGTATGCCGGGGAGGGGCGCGGTCAGCCGCCCGGCGAAGGACTTGGGCCACCGGCGAACCTCCCCGAGCGGCCGCGGCGCCTGCGGCGGCCCGGCGCCGCGCGACGAGGGGCCTCGGCCTCGGTGGCCCTCTCCGTCCCGTTTCGTCTCTTCCGTCACTGGGGCTCCGTTCCACACGGTCGTCTCGGCGCGGTTGACCTGGGCGGTCGGCTCGGTGGGGTTGACCTGAACGGTCGGCTCGGTGGGGCCTGTCTGGGCGGTCGGCGCCGGGCGACTGGCCCGAGCTGTCGGTTCTGCGGGGTTGACGTGGGCAGCCGACGCCCGGCAGACGGCCTGGGCGCCCGACTCCGTACGGCTGGCCCGAGCAGGCGACCCGACGGGGTTGAACCGGGTGGTCGACGCAGGGGGGAGGGACTGGGCGATCGCCCCCGTAGGGCTGCGGCTGCCCCCGGCAGCCGACCCGTCGCGAATGTCGCGGGCGGTTGTCTCATGGCGAGGCGTCCCCGCTCGGCGGGGCGTCTCCGCTCGCCGGAGCGTCTCCGCTCAGCTCCCCGAAGGCGGAGCCGAGACGGTCGAGCGCCTCCGCGACCTGGGGCAGCGCGAGGGGATCCGACGCCGTGAGGGACTCCACGCGCTCCTCCGGGGTCGCTCCGAGCAGCGGTCCGGTCGACAGGCGGACGCGCAGCGTGTCCGGTGCCTCGCCGAACCGGTGGCCGCCGGGGACGGGTGTCCCCAACCGGTGGCTCAGGTGGTCCTCCAGCTCCAGGGAGTCGGTCACCCCCAGCGCGGCCAGGCGTTCCCGCAGCGGGCCGAGGTCGGCGTAGAGGTGCCGGCCCGCCTCGGGCGGCAGGGACAGCGCGCCGGAGGAGAGCACGAGCCGGTGCGCGGCGGCGGCGACGCGCGCGTGCAGGGCGGCGGCGGCCCGCGCCCGGTCCGCGACGGGGCCGGGCTCGTCCAGCGCGTAGGCGGCCGCGGCGCCGACAGGACCGGCGACGAACGCGCCGAGCGCGGTGAGGATGTCGAGGGTGTCGGTCCGCCGGGCGGCCCCGGCCGGGGTGGCGGGGAAACGCGCGACGGCCGCCGGCCAGGCGGCGGGCAGGAGGGCGCCGACGGTGTCGTACAGGACGGTGACGTCGTCGGGCCGGCGCTCGGCGGGGCTGAACAGAACCGTCCCGTGCGGCGCGTGGAGGGTGTCGCACCAGGTCTCGTCGCTGACGAGATGCAGCCCCTCGGCGACCGCCGCCTCGCACGCCTCACTGACCAGCTCGGGCGGCGCGACGGTACCGGTGGGGTCGTCGGCGGGCGACAGCAGCAGGACCCGCGGGTCACCGCCCTCGGCACGCACCCGCCGCACGGTCTCCAGCAGGGCGTACGGATCGGGTACGCCTCCGCACTCCGCCGGGGTCGGTACGGAGTACGCGGCCCGCCCGAGGAGACGGACCTGCGGCGCCCACCAGGCAGGACAGGGACGCGGCACGAGAACGTCACCCCCCAGGGCGGCGAGCAACGCGAACAGCAACGACGGCCCACCGGGCGCGGCGACGACGTCCCCGGCCCTGACCCGGTGCCCACGCCGCCCCCAGTAACCGCAGGCGGCCTCGCGCAGGACCGCACCACCACCGGGCGGCTCGGCTTCGTCCCGCCCAACGGCCCCCGCACAGACCTCACCCAGCTCAGCCACCACAGGCACCCCCGCCTCAGGCGCGGAGGGCCCGAACCGAACGGGCCCGCGACCCCGGGCCGGGTGCCCACCGGGGGCCGAACCGCCAGTCAGGTGTTCCTCAGCGGCCGCACCACCGACCGCGTGCCCCCCGGGAGCATGACCGCCGGCCGCATGACTGCCAGGACCCCCACCGCCCTTGGCCGGGCTCACGGCCCCGTGACCTCCGGGGGCCGGACCGCCATTCGCCGCACTCACGGCCTCGTGACCATCAGGGGCCGGACCGCCAAGGGCTGGACCGCCGGTCGCTCGGCCCCTAGGAACCTGAGCGCCGGTCGCTGGGTCCTCGTCGGACGTGCTCCCCGCCTGGCGACCGCCGGTAGCCCCGCCCCCGCCCCCGCCGTACCGCCCGCGACCGTGGTCGGTGGCCCGGCCGTCCAGCGATGTTCGCCGCATGTCGCCACCCTTCCCGGTCGACCGGTCCACGGTCCGCGCGCTCGTCCGGCCCGGCCTGCGCGTGGGCCTCCTGTCCTTTATACGGAGATATGTCCCCGCGTGCCCCTCGGGTACCGCCCGCCGTCCGCCGCCCGGATGCCGTACCGCCTGCTTGGGGTCCCGGTCCGCGGGGTACCCGCGTTGCATGTCAGACACCTCAGCGCGCTTCCGTCAGGCGGCGCCGGGCGCCAGAGCCCGGATCTCGGCCCTTCTGGAGGCCTGGGACAAGCAGGTCTTCGACTCCGTCGCGACCCGGCACTGGCCGGGGGCGGGGCCGGTGCTGCCCCGGCTCAGCCGGGCCGCCAACCACGGTCTGCTGTGGTTCGGCGCCGCCGCCGGGATCGCCGCCGTGGGACACGGACCACGCTCCCGGCGGGCCGCCGTGCGGGGCATCGCGTCGTTGAGTCTCGCCTCCGCCGCCATCAACACGGTCGGCAAGCGGGCCGTACGCAGGCGGCGGCCCCTGCTCGACGCCGTGCCCGCGATACGGCAGCTGAAGCGGCAGCCGTTCACCACCTCCTTCCCGTCCGGGCACGCGGCCTCCGCCGCCGCCTTCGCGACGGGGGTCGCGCTGGAGTCCAAGGGATGGGGCGCGGTAGTGATCCCCGTGGCCGCCGCCGTCGCGGTCTCGCGCGTCTACACCGGCGTGCACCATCCGAGCGACGTGCTGGTCGGCGCGGCACTCGGCGTCGGCGCCGCCTACGCGATACGCGGCATCGTGCCGACCCGCAACCAGCTCCCGCTGCCGGGCCGGCCATATACGGAGGCTCCCGCCCTGCCGGGCGGCCAGGACCTGGTCGTCGTGGTGAACCGCGCCTCCGGCACCTCCGAGACCGCCCTCCTCGTGCGCGACGCGCTGCCCTTCGCGGAGGTCGTGGAGTGCGAGCCCGAGGACGTGGAGAGTGAACTGGAGAAGGCGGCGGGGCGCTGTCGCGCGCTGGGCGTCGTGGGCGGCGACGGGACGATCAACCGGGCCGCGGTCGCCGCCATGCGGCACGGCCTGCCGCTGGCCGTCTTCCCCGGCGGCACACTCAACCACTTCGCGTACGACCTGGGCGTGGAGGACGTGCACGCCACCGTACGGGCGCTGGCGGAGGGCGACGCCGTACGGGTGGACCTGGGGCGTTTCACACCCGGCCCCGACGGTCCCGGCTCGGTGGGCCACTTCATCAACACGTTCAGCCTGGGCGTCTACCCGGAGCTGGTACGGGTGCGCGAGCACTGGTCCCCCCGGATCGGCGGCTGGCCCGCCGGGGTTCTCGCCGCGGTCAAGGTGCTGCGCGCCGAGCACCAGCTGCACGCCGAGTTCGACGGGCGGCAGCGCTCGCTCTGGCTGCTGTTCGCGGGCAACGGCATGTACCAGCGCATGGGGCCGACCCCCGGCCGCCGGCACGATCTCGCCGACGGCCTGCTGGACGTACGGATCGTGCACGGCGGCCGCTTCCCGAGCCTGCGCCTGCTGTCCGCCGCCCTCGCGGGCCCGCTGAGCCGCTCGCCCGTACACGCGGCGGAGCGGATGCGGCGGCTGCGGATCTCGGACATCGCACCGGGGACCCCGCTCGCCTTCGACGGCGAAGTGGCCGAGGCGCCGCGGGAGTTGACCGTCGACAAGGCGGTCGAGGCCTTGACGGTCTACCGGCCGAAGGCCGTTTTCTAGCCTCCAGTTCCAGCCTCCGGAGCGGTCGCCCCACATCCAGCCCTGTCCACATCGTAAGATACGCATCTCACTCCTCGACATGTCGGCGTACCGTGGCCCTACCGTTCACGAGAGGGAGTCCGGCCATGCCGAAGGAGACCGCCGTCTACACCCACGGGCACCACGAGTCGGTGCTGCGCTCGCACCGCTGGCGGACCGCCGCCAACTCCGCGGCGTACCTCCTCCCCGAACTGCGGCCCGGCCAGGACCTGCTGGACGTGGGCTGCGGGCCCGGGACCATCACCGCCGACCTGGCCGCGCTCGTCGCGCCGGGCACGGTGACGGCGGTCGACGCCTCCCAGGGCGTCCTCGACACGGCACGGGACAGCGCGCGGGCGCGGGGCGTGGACAACGTCCGCTTCGCGGTCGCCGATGTCCACGCCTTGGACTTCCCGGACGACTCGTTCGACGTCGTCCACGCCCACCAGGTGCTCCAGCACGTCGGCGATCCGGTGGCGGCGCTGCGGGAGATGCGCCGGGTGTGCCGGCCTGGCGGGGTCGTCGCGGCGCGGGACGCGGACTACGGCGCGTTCACCTGGTTCCCCGAGGTGCCGGTGCTGGACGCGTGGCAGGACGTCTACCGTACGGTGGCCAGGGCCAACGGCGGTGAGCCGGACGCGGGGCGGCGGCTGGTGTCGTGGGCGCGGCGGGCCGGGTTCACGGACGTCACGGCGACCGCCACGACCTGGTGTTTCGCCACCCCGGAGGAGCGGGCGTGGTGGAGCGGGCTGTGGGCGGACCGTACGGTCGCGTCGGCGTACGCGGACCGGGCGGTGGACGGCGGCCACACGACGCGCGAACGCCTCACGGAGTTCGGCGAGGCGTGGCGGCGGTGGGGCGCCGAGGAGGACGGCTGGTTCATGGTCCCGCACGGCGAGATCCTGTGCCGCGTGTGAAGGCAGCCGCGCTGCTTGCCGCGTCCGACGGCCGCTGTCGTCTTCCGCGTGCGACCCGCCGTTGCCCTCTCACAGTCGATCGACGCCAACTAGGCTGACCCGTATGGAAATCCTGGGAACCACGTTGCGCATCTGCGTCGACGACCTGGAGACCTCGGTGATGTTCTACGAACACCTCACCGGAAGCCGCGCGCTCCGCTTCGAGCGCGACGGGGTCTCGGTCGCGGCCGTCGGCTGCTTCCTCCTGATGAGTGGCCCGCCCGCGGAGATCGAGATCCTGCGCAAGGTGACGGCGACGATCGCGGTGAAGGATCTCGACGAGGCGGTGATCCGGCTCAACGGGGTCGGCGCCAAGGTCCTCGTGGGCCCGGTGCCGACCCCGGTGGGCCGCAACCTCATCGCCGCCCATCCGGACGGCTCGGTCTTCGAGTACGTGGACCGCCGGGCGGTCTGAACGCCCGCCCGGCCGCACACACCGCCTTACGGCCGCATCCGGTACTCGTACGCGTCCGGCAGCGGGTCGTCCGTCAGCTCCGCCCACAACTCGTTCAGCGTCTCGGCGCCCTCCCGGAGGTCCGCGACCTCGAAACCCGCGTCGAACAGGGCGCGGGCCTCCTCCTTCCGCCCCTCCGCGCCGAGCAGTTGGGCCTCCGCCAGCACAAAGGCGCCGCGCTCCCGCACGGACGGCGGCAGCCGGTCGTGGACGGCGCGTGCCTCGGCGGTACGGCGCGCCGCCAGCAGCGCGGCGACCGCCTCCCGCCCCAGCGCCGCGAACACCGCAGTCCAGGCCTCCCCGTGACCCCCGCCGTCCACGTCATCCCCGCCGCCCCCGCGCTCCCCCCAAAGATCCTCGAACGCCTCCGCGTACAGGTCGGCGGCCCGCTCCCGGTGGTCGCCCAACTGGTCCGCGACGGCCAGGCAGCGCAGCAACGGCCAGCGCGGGGCCGCCCGTTCGAGCCCGCGCTCCCAACTGCGCACCGCCTGGGCCAGATCGCCCGCGTGCCACTGCGCCACCCCGAGGTGGTACTCGGTGTGAGGGTCGGCGGGCGCGGTCTCCAGCATGTCCCGCCAGTGCGGGGCGACCAGCGTCGGCCCGGGCGGTACGTCCCGGCCCGGCGCCGGCAGCGCCCCGTTGGTCAGCAACTCCACCCAGGGCGCCTGCTCCTCGCCCAACGCGGCCTCCTCGAAGGGGGTGCCGGGCAGCTTGTGCCCCGCGCGCAGCACCTCCAGCGCGCCCCACCCCGACCCCACCGCCAGCGGCTCCCCCGGCCGTACGTCCGCGCAGGCCAGCCACGCCGTGTAGGCGGCGTCGACGTCCGCGCGCGGCAAAGCCGCCTCCAGCCGGTCCGCGACCTCCGCGCGGGCCGCGCCCCAGTCGGCGCCGTGCACCGTCCCGGGGTCCGTGGCGAGCGGACCGTACGCCTCCAGCCAGCTGAACTCCCCGCCCGCTTCGAGCGGTACATGCTCCAGCTGTGTCCGGGCCAGGCCCGCCTGGATCTCCGCGTAACCGGGCGTGCCCGGCTCGGTGAGCCAGCTCTGCCAGCGCCGGCCGCCCCGGCCCGCGCCCCATACGAAGAGCTTGCGGCCGCGCAGTGTGTCGGTCGACGTCTGGACAAGCCCTTGCCCGGCGCCGTCCAGGGACGCGATCCATTTCCGTTCCCCGGCGGGGACTTCGTAGAAGTAGTCGGCCGGGAACGTGCTGCGCGGCGGGTAGGTGACGTCGGTGCCCGCGACCTCGGGCACGGGGACCCGGCGCAGGTCACGCTCGTACCCGAAGTGCCACGCCTCCGTCGCCGGGGCCAGGACGCGCGTGTGCTCGTCCTCCTCGACGGCGATGTTGGACCACCAGTAGACGGGCGCGGTCCGCTCGTGCGGATTGCGGATCCGTACGCCGACATAGAGGAAGTCCGAGCCGTCCGGCAGCCACAGGTCCACCTGGAACGGCAGGTCGCGCAGCCGCTCCCACTCCCAGAGCCGCAGCATCTCGCCCCCGTCGGGAGCGGGGACGAGCGCGGCGTGCAGCGGGGCGCAGGACAGGGTGGTGTGCCCGGTGGCGCCGACGTTCCACTCGATGCCGCCGGAGAACCAGGCGCCGTTGAGCGCGAAGCACGCGGGCTGCATCACCGGGTTGCGGTAGACGAGTTCCCGGCCGGTGGGCTTGTGGTGGAGGGAATGGATACGGCCCCCGAGCCCGGGCAGGACGGTGACGCGCAGCCGGTCGTTCTCGATGATGAGGGCGTCGAGGTCCGTGGACGTCCGCTCGCGCCCGTACCCGTCGAGGATGCGGACGGGGAGGACGGTCCGCAGCGGTGCGTACCCGACCTGGCGGGCCATGTCGCGGGGCATGCCCCGTTTCACGCGGTCGTCGACCGTGTGGGTCTCGTCCAGGGCGCGCAGGGCGGGCAGGGGGTTCTCCGGCCCCAGCGGGGCGGTGGGCAGGGTCAGTACGGCACGTCGCACGCTCGTGGCCACGGCAACCTCGCTTCGTCCGGGGGCCGCGCGCTCTTCCGGTGCCGGGCCCGGTGACCATGGAACACGCTCGGCGGCGCTCTGACCAGGTGTCAACACGTACGGGGGACGCGCGGCGCCCTCAGGACTCACTCCCCCTCGGGTACGGCCCCCTCGTCCTGGAACGCCCCGACGACCAGATCCGCGAGCAGCGCGCCGGCCGTTCCCTCCGGGTCCAGGTCCGGGTCGTAGATGGTGACGTTGAGGCCCACGCAGTGCTCGGAGCGGACCAAGGTCCGCAGCAGGACGGCGAGTTCACCGGGGAGCAGGCCGCCGGGGTCGGGGCTGTCGACGGCGGGCATCACGGACGGGTCGAGGACGTCCGCGTCCAGGTGGACCCAGAAGCCGTCGGTGACCGGGGTCTCCAGCGTGGGCAGTACGGCCCCGGCGAGGCCGGCCGTACCCCACTCGCGCAGCTCGCCGACCGTGACGGTGGGGATCTTGAGTCGGGCCAGCTCGTCGCGGTCGTCGTCGTAGTCCCTGATCCCGAAGAGCCGTACGTCCTCGTCACGCAGGTAGGGCCGCAGCCCTTCCAGGTCGGTGAGGTCCCGCTGGCCGCGTCCGGTGCTCAGCGCCAGCTCCTCGCCGCCCGCCGCGCCGACGGAGGAGGAGTTGCCCGGGTGCCGGAAGTCCGCCGAGCCGTCGATCGCCGCGAGCCCGTACCGGCCGAGCCTGCGCAGCGCCAGGGAGGCGCCGAGCTGGATCGAACAGTCGCCGCCGAGCACGACGGGGAAGTCCCCGGCGCGGACGTGGTGTTCGATCCGGTCGGCGAGGCGGGGGGTGTACGCGGCGATCGCGGCGGCGTTGAAGACGCCGTCGCCCTCCTGCCACGCGCCCCGGTCGTAACGCGGCGGCACGACAACCCCGCCCTCGAACGCCCCGAGCCGCTGGACGATCCGCTGTTCGCGCAGGGCCCCGGCGAGCTTGTAGCAGCCGGGGACGGTGCCGGGGGCGGGCGGGCGCAGGCCCAGGTTGGAGGGGGCGTCGATGACCACGATATTCCGCATGCGGATCATCCTCCGCGTCGTAGGGTGCGTCTTCAAGCGGGTTCGCGCGCGACGGACGACCCGGCGCGGACGGACCGGCGCGGACCGACCCGCGCAGACAGACACAGCACCACCACGTACGGAAGAAGGCAGGCCGGACCATGACGACGCAGCACACCTACCGGGTGATCGTACGAGGGGTCTGGGACGGCCTCACGGACGAGACACGGTCCCGGCTGCTCGCGGAGGTGGACGCCCACGGCCTGGAGCAGATGCGCTTCACCCCGGAGGGTGCCCTCTCCTACGACCGTGCCCTCAAGCGCTTCACGTACCGCTTCGTGGTCGTCTCCGACGCCGAGGACGGCGACGAGATGGCCGTGGCCCTCGCGGAGGACCGCGCCGGGACGGCGCTCGCGGCCCTCGGCTGCGGCCACCGCGACCTGCGCTCGACGGCCACCGACATGGACGCGATGAAGATCAACAGAAAGACCCGCTGACGGTCAGCTCCGCGCGGTGTTGTCGCCCGCCTCCCCGGCCCCCTCGCCCGCGCCCGCCTTCTCGCGCATCTTGCGCACCAGCTCCGCCTTCTGGTCGGCCGCGCCCTGGCGGTCGAGGTTCCGGTGCGGACCGTTGTTCTGCCGTTCGGTGCGGGACAGCTTCTTGCGCTGGCCGCCGCCCATGCCCACGGGGTTGTTGATGTTCTTGCTCACGGTCACGGGTTCTCCCGGTGGTGATGTGAAGTGATCCACGGATCTCGGCTTGCCAAGGGTACGAGCCCGGTGGGGCGTCCGCCGCTCGCGGGAAGGGCACGGGGCCGCTCACGTCACCATCTCGGCGGTGATCGCCCAGCGTTCGTGGTCACGCCACGCGCCGTCGATGAGGAGGAAGTCCGGGGAGAACCCCTCCAGGCGGAAGCCCGCCCGGCGCACGAGCGCGAGGGAGGCGGCGTTCGCGGGCTGGATGTTGGCCTCCAGGCGGTGCAGGCCCAGCGGGCCGAAGGCGTGGCGGATCACCAGGCCCAGCCCTTCCGAGAGCAGGCCGCGCCCGGCCGCGTGGGCGAAGGCCCCGTAGCCGAGGGCTCCGCTCCGGAAGGCGCCCTGGACGATGTTGTTGATGTTGATGAAGCCGGCGACGCGGTGGTCGTCCCGCGCGCGGACGAGGAATCCGGTGCGGGTGGGGTCCTCGATGAGGCGGCGCGCGTACGGCGTGTAGTCCTCGGCGCGGGTGGGCGGGAAGAGCCAGGGGTGGTGCAGTTCCCGGCTCTCGCGGGCGAGCGAGGTGAACTCGTCCATGTCCTCATGGCGGTACGGGCTCAGGTAGGTGCGCGGACCTTCGGCCAGGTCAGGGCTGTCGGGCATCCCCTCAGCGTACTGCCGGCGCCCCGGGCGGGGTCGGCGCCGCTCACACCAGCGCCGCTCAGACCAGCGCCGGTACGTCCAGGGTCAGCGTCCCGCGCCCCGCGTCGAGCGTCCCCGGCACCCCCAGCGGCATCGTGAGGTTCGTCGGGCCGTGCCCGAAGCCCATCTCCTCCGCGACCGGTACGCCGAGCCCGCCCAGCCGGTCCCGCAGCACCGTCCGCACCTCGTCGTACGGGCCGCACTCCGCCCAGGACCCGAGGCCGATCCCGGCCACCCCGTCCAGCACGCCGGAGCGCAGCAGCTGGGTCAGGATGCGGTCCAGGCGGTACGGCTCCTCGCCGGTGTCCTCGATCAGCAGCAGCCCGCCGGCCGTGGTGGGCCGTGCGTACGGGGTCCCGAGGCCGGCGGCGAGCAGGCTGACGCAGCCGCCGAGGGTGACCCCCCTGGCCCGGCCGGGGACCAGCGCGCCGGCCGTCGGGCCGCCGCCGAGGGTCATCACCGACTCGGGCTCGAAGAGCGTGGCCCGCAGCGACTCCTGGGTGTCGGTGTCCTTGAGGAAGGTCATGGCGGCGACCATCGGGCCGTGGAGCGTGGCCAGGCCCATCCGTACGGCGAAGGCCTCGTGCAGCGCCGTGATGTCGCTGTACCCGACGAAGACCTTGGGCCCTGCGGCCCGCAGGGCGGTCCAGTCGAGCAGGTCCACCATGCGCTGGACTCCGTAGCCGCCGCGCGCGCAGAGCACGGCGGACACGCTCGGGTCGCACCACGCCTCCTGGAAATCGCGGGCCCGGTCCGCGTCCGTGCCCGCGAGATACCTGAACTCGTCGTGCCGGTCGAGGACATGGGGCGCGACGACCGGGTCGAGGTCCCAGCCGCGCAACAAGTCCAGGCCCGCGTCCAGCCGTTCGGCGGGCAAGGGCCCGCTGGGCGCCACGACGGCGACCTTCGCTCCGGGGCGCAGTCGCGCGGGCCGGGTCAGAGGGGTGACGGTCACCGGGAGAGCTCCAGCTTCGGGACGTCGGTCCTGGCGAACCGGAACGTCTGTGCGTACAGGGACAGTTCGGCCTCCAGCGCACGGATCATCGTGGCCGCCTTCCGGAATCCGTGGCCTTCGCCCTCGAAGGTGAGGTACGCGTGCGGGATGCCACGCCCGGCGGTCCTGGCGAGGAACCTCTCGCACTGCTCGGGCGGGCAGATGACGTCGTCGAGCCCCTGGAGCAGGAGGAACGGCGAGGTGATCCGGTCGACTTGGTTGATGGGCGACCGGTCGCGGTAGCGGTCGGGGACCTCCACGATCGGACCGATCAGCGATTCCAGGTACTGGGACTCGAAGTCGTGTGTCCCGTCGGTGGCCCAGCCCTCCAGGTCGAGGATGGGGTAGCTGATGGTGCCGCAACCGTAGACGCCGGTGGCGGCGAGGGAGGCCGCCGCGGTCCAGCCGCCGGCGCTGCCGCCCCGTACCGCCAGCCGTGCTCCGTCGGCGGTGCCCTCGGCGGCCAGCGCCCGGGCGACGGCCGCGCAGTCCTCGACGTCGACCACGCCCCACTGCTCGCGCAGCCGGTCGCGGTACTCCCTGCCGTAGCCGGTGGAGCCGCCGTAGTTGACCTCCACGACGCCGATGCCCCGCGAGGTGAAGTAGGCGATCTCCAGGTCGAGGACGAGCGGGGCACGGCCCGTGGGCCCGCCGTGCGCCCACACCACGTAGGGCGGCAGCTCGCCGTCGGGCGCGGCGGTGTCGGGGCTGTACGGCGGGTAGACGTGGGCGTGGACGTCGCGCCGGCCGGGTCCGGTGAAGGTGCGGATCTGCGGCTCGGGGTAGTAGGCGGGGTCGACCGGGTCCCGGTGGGCCTCGCCGATGACCCGGGCGCGGCCGGTGACGGTGTCCAGTTCCACGATCTCGTACCCGGACCGGGGTCCCGCCGCGACGCCGATCACCCGGTCGCCCCGGACGGTGAGGTCGGCGGCCCATTCGGTCCACGGCCCGGCGGTGTCCACGACGTCGCCGGTCTCCGGGTCCAGTATCCCCAGCGCGTTGGCGCCCTTGCCGTGGATGACGGCGATCATGCCGTTCGCCAGCGGGTGGAACCACCGCAGGCCGATCTTCCAGAGCGGTCCGCCGAACTCCTCGCGGCGGCCGGGGCTCAGCGGGGTGGCCGGGGGCAGGGGGGCGGGGCCGCCGCCCGGCGACGGGACGGGGCCGGACAGCGCCGCGTCGAGGCCGAGGCGCTGGATCTCCCACCAGTTGCCGATGTCCGAGACGAGGAGCAGCGCGCCGTCCGGGGACCAGTCGACCTGGGCCACCGACTCGCCGACGCCTCCGGCGACGGTCCTGACGCCGGTGAAGGGGCCGGTCGGCCCGGTGTCGGCCGGTGCCACCGCGCCGAGTTGGACGACCGTGCCGTCCCAGGGCATCCGGGGATGGTCCCAGGCGATCCAGGCGACGTGGGCGCCGTCGGGCGAGAGCCGGGGCCCGGTGACGAAGCGGTGCCTGTCGTCGGACAGTTCCCGTACGGCGGTACGGTCCCCGGCGGCGGAGCCGTCGAGCGGGACGGCGGCGATCACCCGCCGTACGTCGGTGGGCCGTTCGCCGGTGAACTCCTCCAGGACACACCAGACTTCGCCGCGCTCCCGCTCGATGCGCGGGTCGGCCCACCGCAGGCCGCCGCCGGTGGCGGACACCGGAGTGAGGGGGCGGGGTTCGCCGCCGCCGTCCGGCTCGTACGCGTACAAGCGCTGGTCGGGGAAGTGGACGAAGACGATCAGCGGTCCGCCGTCGGGGCGCTCGGTGCCGGCCCAGGGCACCCCGCCGTACTCGATGACCCGGCTGCGGACGTTCCACGGCGGGGGCAGCACGGACTCCTCACGGCCGTCGGGATGCCGGCGCACGAGGGCGCGGCGGCCGTCCTCGGCGGGCCGTGGCGCGGTCCACCACAGCTCGTCGCCGACCGCCCCCACGTACTCGGGCCGGCCGTCGTGCGACGCGGCGAGGGTGGCGTCGATCGGCGACGGCCACGTTCCGTAGGCCCCCATGGGCACCATGGACAACTCTCCTAAGCGGACTGAGGGTGGTGGCCCTGCGCGGACCGAAGACAGTGATCCCTACGCGGACCGGAGGTAGTGGTCGAGGACACGGACACCGAAGTGGAGCGCCGAGACGGGGACCCGTTCGTCGACGCCGTGGAAGAGCGCCTGGTAGTCGAAGCCGGGTGGCAGCTTGAGGGGCGAGAAGCCGTAGCCGGTGATCCCGAGGCGGGAGAACTGCTTGGCGTCCGTACCACCCGACATGCAGTACGGCACGACGTGCCCCGCCGGGTCGAACCGCTCGACGGCCGCCCGCATCTTGGCGAACGCCGGTGAGTCCACGGGGGCTTGGAGGGCGATCTCCCGGTGGTGGAACTCCCACTCGACGTCGGGCCCGGTGAGCAGGTCCAGGGTGGCGCTGAACTCCTCCTCGCCGCCGGGCACCATCCGCCCGTCGACCAGCGCGGTGGCCTGCCCGGGAATCACATTGACCTTGTAACCGGCCTCCAGGACCGTCGGGTTGGCGCTGTTGCGGATCGTCGGCTCGACCAGCGCGGCGGCCGGCCCCAGCTTGCCCAGGAGGTCGTCCGGGTCGAAGCCCGGGGCGTCCACATCGGTCTCCACCCCATGGAGGACGGCCAGTTCACGCAGGGCGGCCCGGACGGTCGGGGTGAGCCGGACCGGCCACTCGTGGTCGCCGATCCTGGCGATGGCGGCGGCGAGCCTGCTGACCGCGTTGGCGCGGTTGACCTTGGAGCCGTGTCCCGCCTTGCCGTGCGCGGTGAGCTTGAGCCACCCCGTGCCGCGTTCGCCGGCCGCGATCGGGTAGAGCGCCATGCCGGGGCCCGCGTGGAGGGTGAAGGCGCCCGATTCGCTGATGCCCTCCGTACAGCCCTCGAACAGCTCCGGGTGATGGTCGGCGAGGAAGCCCGAGCCGTCGACGGCGCTGGCCTCCTCGTCGGCGGTGTAGGCGATCACGATGTCGCGGCGCGGCCGGACGCCCGACCTGGCCCAGGCGCGGACGACGGAGAGCACCATCGCGTCCATGTTCTTCATGTCGACCGCGCCCCGGCCCCACACCACCCCGTCCCTGACCTCCCCGGAGAAGGGGTGGAGGGTCCAGTCGGCGGGTTCGGCGGGCACCACGTCCAGGTGGCCGTGGACGAGGAGCGCCTCGGCGGAGGGGTCCGTGCCCTCGATCCTGGCGACCACGTTGGTACGGCCCGGGGTCCGCTCGATCAGGGTGGGTTCGAGCCCCGCGCCGGCGAGCCGTTCGGCGACGTACTCGGCCGCCGGGCGCTCCCGGCAGTCGCCGCTCCCTCGGTTGGTGGTGTCGATGCGGATCAGGTCGGAGGTGAAGGTGACCACCTCGTCCAGCGCCACCGCGTCGAGTGCGTCGATCGTGTCGCTGGGCGTCGTGTCGCTGGGCGTCATGTCAGCCATACTGCTCCTCCACCGCGGCCGAGACGATCGTGGTGACCGCCTTGAAGGTGCGAATGCCCTCGTACATCGTCCCGCTGGTGTACACGACGCGGCGTTCGCCCGTGGCGGCGACCCCCGGAACCACGGTGGCGGCCGAGGCGAGATGGGCGGCGTCGAACTCCAGCTCGACGGTGAAGGGACCGGCGGGGGCCGGTTCGTACCGTACGGCGAGCGCCGTGGCCTCCTTCGCCGCCGCGCGGATGTCGGCAGCGGTACGAGCCGGGGTGCGGCACACCGCGGCGTACCGCGAGACGTGGTCCTTCACCGCGACCTTGCGGGCCCCCGGCGCGTAGCCGTCCGCGTCCGCGCAGGTCAGGTCGTCGCCGGTGACCAGGACCACCGGGACGCCGTACTCGGCGACAACGGCCGCGTTCAGCACTCCCTCGCTCGCGCGTGTGCCGTCGAGCCACACGCCGGTGATCGAGTTGGCGAGGTAGGTGTGCGCGAGGACCCCTTCCGTACCGGCGCCGGTGTGGTAGCCGACGAAGGCGATGCCGTCGACATCGCCGTGCTGGACCCCCTCCACCATGGAGAGTGACTTGTGACGCCCCGTCAGCAGCTGTGCCCGATCATCCAGTTGCTCCAGGAGGAGATTGCGCATGGTCCAGTGCGCCTCGTTGATGAGTACGTCGTCGGCGCCGCCGTCGAGAAAACCGAGCACGGCGGCGTTCACGTCGGAGGTGAACAGGGCGCGGCAGCGCTCCCACTGCGGCGTGCCGGGCAGGACGTCGGCCGGCCAGGTCACGCCGGTCGCGCCCTCCATGTCGGCGCTGATGAGGATCTTTACCATGCGCCAGTCCTATCGCAGGTGACCGCCGGTACGCACGGGCGCACCCGCTCCAGCAGTCCGGCCGCGTCGGGGCGCGCCTGGAGCCCGGACAGCAGCAGCAGCCACAGGTCCCGGAGCCTGTCCTCGATGTACTCCCGGCCGTCGAGCGCGTCCGAGACGGTGTGGAGACCGAAGAACGCGTACACGACCCCGTGCGCGGCCACGCCGGGGTCCAGGTGCGGGTTGAGCTCCCCCCCGGCGCGGGCCTGTTCGAGGAGCGTGGTGACCGTGGCGAGCCAGCCGACGAACGGGGCGGGCAGCGGGGCGTCGATCGCGGTGCGCTCGGCCCAGAGGCGGGCGCCGGCCCGGACGACGACGTCGTCGCGGAACGCCTTCGCCACGTCGAAGCTCAGTCCGACGAGCCGGTCGAGCGCGGGGCGCTCCGCGGTGAGGTATTCCCCGACCAGCTCGGGCCAGGTCGCGAAATGCGCCTCGACGATCGCGAGGGCGAGTTTTTCCTTGCTGACGTAATGGAAGTAGATGGCTCCGCTGGTACGGCCGGACTCCGCGCTGATGTCGCTGATACTGGTCCCGGCGTATCCCCGCTCATCGAACAGGCGTGCTGCCGCTTCCAGAAGAAACCTACGCGTGTTTTTCGCCCTAGCCTGCACGTGCACTCCGAGTCCCGATTCCGCTGCTGACATCACGCAATGTAGTGCTTTCCGCCAATGCCGCGACAACGCTGGCGTGCAGATCCCGAGAAATTGGGATTGTTTTATTTCATGATGGATTTGTTCGATGAACTCGGCGGTGACTCCCGACCGCTGAGCTGGTCGCGCACGGTCGCCCGCGAGACGGTCCACCGGGCCTCGGTCGCGGAGGTGCTCCTGACCGACGTACGGCAGGCGGGGGACGGCCGCTTCGAGGCCGCCGCGTGCTGGCCGCGGTCGCATCCCACCTTCCCGCGCGGCGGCACGGACCTCCACAGCCCCCTGATGGTCGTGGAGACCCTGCGCCAGCTGGGCATCTACCTGCCCCTGCGCCACTACGGCGTCGCGCCGGACGCCCGGCTGCTGATCACCGATCTCTTCTTCCGCCTCGACCCGTCGGCCGAGCCCCGGGCGGCCTTCGGCGCCACCGAGGTCACCTGCCTGGCCACCGTCAGCGAGGTGCGGCGCGGTCCTGGCGGCGGCGTGACGGGGCTGCGCCTGGAGGTGGCGTTCCTGGCCGGCGGGCGAGCGTTCGCGCTGGCCGGCGGGGGTGCGCTCTTCCTGGACGAGGAGCGGTACGGCGCGGTACGCGCGGGGCGGGCCGGAACCGTCGCCCCCGGGGCGACGCCGACGGGCCGGCCGTACCCGGACGCCGTGACGGTGGGGGTGCACACCCCGCACGACGTCCTGGTCACCCACGGCACGCGGCCCCTGCGGGCCGGCGGTCCCGCTCCGGACGACGTACTGCTCGTGGAGCCCGCCGACCCGCGCCACCCGTTCTTCTTCGACCACGCGTCGGACCACGTGCCCGGCATGGTCCTGCTGGAGGCGGCACGGCAGGCGGCCGCCCGGCAGAGTGGCGGAACGTTGCTTCGCCCTACCGCCGGACGGCTGAAAGCCGCGCGGTTCACCGAATTCGATCCGCCCGCGCGCATTCTCTGCGTGCCACACCACTCGACCTGCGTCTTCCGCGTCCTGCAAGGGGGCGAACAGAAAGCATTCGGCACCCTGCACTACCGGTGAACACCCTCGTCACGATCCGTGCCTCCTTGACTACGTCGAGTCGCCGTCCTTAGCGTAGCGATCGTTATGTTTTCGGCGGGCGCCGGATGAACACACTCCGCGCGCCCGCCACCCAAAGCCGCCCTCTCGGGCGCCACTCCCCTACGCGAACGGACAAGAAATCGAAATGACGGCTTCTCGCATCCTTTCCTGGACCCCCGCGGCCATTGTTTTCGACTGCGACGGCACACTGATGGACACCGAACGGCATTGGCAGGACGCCCGCGACCTCGTCCTCGACGGGTACGGCTTCGCTCCCGCCCCCGGATTCGCGGAACGGGCCAAAGGCCTGCACTACACCGAGTGCGGCACCCTCATGGCGGTCGAGTCGGGACGCCCCGACCTGGCCGGGGACATGACGTCCCAGCTGCTCACGGAGTTCCGGTCGCTCGTCGCCGAGCAGCCGATGACCATGCCCGGCGCCCGGGAACTGGTCCATGACGTACGGCGGTTCGCGCCGCTGGCCGTCGCCAGCAACTGCCCGGCCGAGGTGGTCGAGTCCTGCCTCGACACGGCGGGGCTGCTCGACTGCTTCGACCACATCGTGGTCCCGGACGGCACCATCAGGCCCAAGCCGCACCCGGACGTCTACCTCACGGCCGCCAAGCTGTGCGGCGTCGACCCGGCCGACACCCTGGCCGTCGAGGACTCGCACTGCGGCGTCCAGGCAGCGGTAGGGGCCGGCATGCGCGTCCTCGGGGCGGGCTCCTGGCCGAGCCCCGAGACGGTGGCCCTGGTGGACCTGTGGGTCCGCGCCCTGGACAACCCGGAGGTACGGCTCTGGGCCTGCGACCGCATCCCCAGCCAGGCCCAGGGAGGCGTACCGGCCAGCTAGCACGCCGACGCGGGTCAGGTGCGGGACCGCCGGGAGCCGGCCCCGCGCACCACGCAGTCGCCGTCGCCGTCGCCGTCGCTGTCGCTGTCGCTGTCGCAGGCGCAGTCGCCGTCGCCGTCGAGATGCGTGGCGATCACCGCAGCGCCGACGTTCATCGCCAACAGCACCCAGGTGATCCGGGAAATCCTCTCCGTACAAGTGCCCAGAAAATCAAGGCCGTTGGCCTGTGCGCCTACCGGGCCGCCGGAGTGGGTTCCTCCAGATACGGTGCCAGGGTCGTGACGCTCTCGCCGGACGACGAGAACAGCAGCGCGATGCCCACCGCGCCCGGGTCCGGCACCCCTGAGGCATGTTCCCCCACGTAGCTGGCCCGGCCCCGTCGGGCCCGTAGGCCGGCCGTGTCCCGTACGCCCTCCCAGGAGGCGGCGGCCGCACGCGACAGCGCCTTCCTCGGGTCCCCCTTCCGGTCGCACGACCGCAGGGCGTCGCAGGCGGGTGCCAGCGCGTCGACCAGTGTCTTGTCGCCGGGAGCGGCCTCCCCGACCCGCCGGATCGCCGACAGGCCACCGCCCGCGCCGGCGGCCAGCGCGCTCACGGTCAGCTCGGGCCCCGCGTCCGTGGCGGCCACCGCCAGTTCGTGGAAGAGCAGCCCGAACAGCGGTCCGCTCGTCCCTCCCACCTCGTCGAGGAAGGCCGTGGCGGCGGCGCGCAGGGGGCCCGCCGGGTCCGCGGGACCGGTGGGCGCGTCGCCGAGGAAGCGGAGTGTGGCGTCCAGTCCCGCCATGAGGTTGGTGCCGAAGTCGCCGTCCCCGGCCGCCTGGTCGAGCGCGGTCAGTTCGGCCTCGGTGGCGGAGACGGATGCCGCGAAGCGCCGCATCCAGCCGTCGGTGAACGTTCCGTCCACGTGCATGGCGTCCTGCCTCTCTTCGGGTCGGCGGCGCTGCCGCCCAGGTCGACGGAGAGCGGTCGGCTCAGCGGGGCCAGGCAGCGGTACGGGCGGGGGCGTCGAAGAGCTTGACCGTCTCGGCGTCCGCCACCATCACGGACAGGGAGAAGCCCCGCATGTCCAGCGCGGTGACAAAATCGCCCACCAGCACCCGCTCGGTGGTGATGCCGCGCGCGTCGAGGACCCGGGCCGCGTCGGCCAGCACCGCGTACAGCTCCAATCGGGTGAGGGAACCGAGACCGTTGACCAGGAGGATCACGGACGCGCCCTTGCCGAGCCCCAGGGACTTCTCCAGCGCGCTCGCCATGTTCCCGACCAGCTCCCGGACCGGCTGCCGGGGGACGGTGTGGTCCGCGCGCTCGCCGTGGATCCCGACGCCGTACTCCATTCGGTCGATCGGCAGCTCGAAGGCGGGCAGCCCCGTGGTGGGCGCGGTGTGCGACGCGGAGGCGACGGCGAGGCTCCGGCAGCGGGACACCAGGTCGGTCCCGAGGTCCGCCAGGTCACGCAGTCCCAGACCGGTGTCGGCGGCGGCCCCGAGCACCTTCTCGACCAGCACGGTCGCGCCCGTGCCGCGCCTGCCCGCCGCGATCTCCTCGGACTCCGAGGCGAGGTCGTCGTCGATCAGCACCCGGGTGCAGGCGATGCCCTCGTGGACGAGGCGCTCGGCCGCGATGCCGAAGTTGATGCGGTCGCCGGTGTAGTTCTTCACCAGATGGAGTACGCCGTCCTCGCGGGCCACCGCCCGGGACGCCATGAAGACCTGCCGGTTGTGCGGTGAGGCGAAGATCCGGCCCGGACAGGCCGCGTCCAGCATGCCCAGACCGACAAATCCCGTGTGCAGGGGTTCGTGGCCGGAACCGCCGCCCGACACCAGGCCCACCCGTCTGGCGGGGGACGTGTGCAGGGCCCGTATGAAACCGTGCTCGACGTCGTGCGCCACCAGATCGGCGTGGGCCCGGGCGAAGCCGGCCAGCGCGTCGATGACCAAAGAGTCCGAACTGTTCCCGAAGTACAAGGCCATGTGGGCTCCCAGAAATCACCCGCCGCGGGCGGACCACCGGAACGCCATCGTGTGCCACGACACGCCGGGCGGCAACTCACACCGACCCGGCGGCCGAAGCACGCTCCCGGGCCACGAGCGCCGTACGTACGCCTTCCCGACCCCGGCCACGCCCTGTCCCCGCCCCCCTTCACGCCCCCTGAGGGCCGGTCCCGCTCACGCCCGGCCGGTCCCGCTCACGCCCGGCCGGTCCCGCTCACGCCCGGCCGGTCCCGCTCACGCCGGGCCCGTACCGCTCACTCCCCACTCGTACCGCTCACTCCCGGGCGAGCACGAACCAGCGCGCCGGCAGGTCGATCCTGGTGCCGTCCGGCAGATGCTCCGTCTGCGGGAGCGCCGTGTCGCCGGTGTCCAGGATCTTCAGGCCCGCGGCGCGCAGCAGCCCGGGGACCTCCTCGTCGGCGGCCCCGGCCGGCCGCAGGCCGTGGTCGAAGACCCGCTGGAGTTTCGCGGGCGTGCCCGCCTCCACCGCCTGCTGGAACACCGCCTTCGAGGCGGACGTCAGTTCGACGACAAACGCCCGCCCCCGCGCCCCGAGGAGCCGCGCGACCGCCCCGGCGACCGCCGCGCGGTCCTGCGGCTCGCTCTGGTGGATGACGGCGCGCATGTAGACGTTGGTGTCACCCAGACGCTCCCCCAGGGCCTCCACCGCGCCCGCGTCGACCAGGTTCAGCTGTTCGTACGTGGCGGCCTCGGCCGTGTCCGCGCGGCGCGCGTGCTCCACCGCCGCCAGCGACAGGTCCACGCCGATCGCGCGGGCGAAGAGCGTCGCCAGATAGCGCGTCTGGGTGCCGCTGCCGCAGCCGAGGTCGACCACGGGCAGCGACACATCGGCGTACGGCAGCAGCAGAGCGCTGTGCGGTACGGAGCTGAGGGAGGCATCCGAGTCCCAGATGGCCTCCCCCGGCGCGTCGGAGGTCTCCCGCCAGTACCCTTCCCACGCGTCCCGGTAGCGCTGCGACACATCCATGTGCGTCTCCCCAAGTCAGGCCGTCAGAAGCAGAGTTGTGCAGCACCGGCCTACCGGTCGGAACGCTCGCCGGGCAAGGGGCCGGGAACGTCTTTCACCGGCTCGCCCGGCGCGCACGCCCCTTTTGGCCCAGCGCCTGCTCGAACCACACCGTCTTGCCGTGCGGCGTGCTGCTTGTCCCCCACTCCCGGGCGAGACTGCTCACCACCCGCAGTCCCCGGCCGAACTCGTCCTCCCTGCTCGCACTCAGCAGGGTCGCCGGGGCCGGCTCGTCGTCCTGGACCTCGCACAGCAGCGCGTCGGTGCGGACCAGCCGCAGCCCGACGTGGTGCGAGCGGGCGTGATGGACGGCGTTGGTGACCAGCTCACTGACCATCAGTTCGGCCGTCTCCACGGCGTCCGGCAGGCCCCAGTCGAGCAGCCGGCCGTGCACCAGCCGCCTGGCACGTGCCACCTCGCGTGGATCGAGGGCCAGTTGCCACTCGGCCACGTCACCGTCCGGGATGCCGTTCAGCCGGGCCATCAGGAGCGCCACGTCGTCCTTGCGCCCGCCCCGGGGGTTCAGCGCGCGGATGATCGTGTCGCAGGCGTCGTTCATCGACGCGGCGGGATGGGCGGCGGACTCGCAGAGCGCCGCCAGGCCGTCCCCGATGTCCGCGCCGCGTACCTCCACCAGACCGTCGGTGCACAGCACCAGCCGGTCGCCGGGTGCCACGCGGACGACCGCCGTCTCGAACGCCACGCCACCGACCCCGATGGGCGCGCCGGTCGGCAGGTCGAGCACCTCGGCCCGGCCGTCGGCGGCCCGGACCAGGACGGGCGGGATGTGTCCGGCGTTGGCGATCTGGAGCTCGGAGCGGATCGGGTCGTACACCGCGTAGAGGCAGGTCGCGAGATAGCTCTCCCCGAGGCGCTGGGCCAGGTCGTCCAGATTGCGCAGCAGTTGGGCGGGCGGCATCTCCATGGTCGCCATCGTCTGGACGGCGGTGCGCAGTTGGCCCATCATCGCCGCGGAGCGCAGCCCGTGCCCCATCACGTCCCCGACGACCAGCGCCGTACGGGACCCGGGCAGTTTCACCGCGTCGAACCAGTCGCCGCCTATCCGGCCGAGCCGGGTACCGGGCAGGTAGCGGGTGGCGGTGTCACAGCCCGCCATCCGCGCGGCGACCGTCGGCAGCATGCTGTCCTGGAGGGTCTCCGCCACGTTTTCCTGGTACGTGTACATGCGGGCGTTGTCGAGGACGAGGCCCGCCCGCGCGGCCAGTTCGGCGCCCGTCGTACGGTCCATGTCGTCGAACGGCTCCCGCTCGGGGCGCCGCATCAGGACCATGAAGCCGAGCACGACGTCACGGGCCTTGAGCGGGACCAGCAGCATGGACCGGTTGTTGATGAGCGGGCGCAGGTCGCGCTTCTCGAACTCGCCCGAGATGCGGTCGCCGTCCTCCTCGCCGAGCGTCGGGATGAGGACCGGCTCGCCGGTGACCATGCACTGGAAGAACGGGGTGTGCTCCGGGAAGGAGATCGCCTCGCCGATCGGCACGGTGTCGTCCCAGCGGCCCGGTTCGTCGTTGTGCTCGACCCAGACCCGGTGCCAGACGGTGGTGACGTCGGGCGGCCCGTCCGGGAACCCCTCCCCGGCGAGCACGGCGGCGCGCAGGTGCGTACCGGCGAAGTCGGTGAAGCGCGGGACAGCGGCGCTGGTGACCTCGCGGATGGTGCGCTCCAGGTCGAGGGAGGACCCGATCCGGCGGCTCACCTCGTTCAGGAACTCCAGGCTCTCGCGCACCGCGGCGTATTCGAGGTCGAGTTCGGGCCGGGGCGCGCCACCGCGCCGGGTCCCGCCGTCCTCCTCCACGACGGTCAGCCTGCTCCGCCGGGACGCGACCCGGCGCGGCACACCCCAGTCCGGGGTGACGGGAACGCGGTCGTGGTGGCTGAACTCCAGCACCGGGTAACCCAGTTCGAGCACCTGCGAGACGATACGGGTGGACTCGGCCGGGCTCATATTGGGCAGGATGTCGGGCAGGCGCCTGGCCAGCGCCTCCGCGTCCGGGAAGTCGGTGTGCAGGGCGAAGCCCGGCGCTATCCGCTGGACGTCGGCCTGCCTCACCTCTTCGCCTGCGGCATCGTCGGCGGAGGTGTAGCCGTCGCCGAACTGGGCGGCGTCGGCGGCGAGTACGAGATGGCGGCCCGGTCCGGGACCGACCAGGGGATAGGCCCACCACAGCACGTCGAGCCGCCGGCGCCCGTCCTCGGAGAGCGTCGCGCGCCCCGACGTCGGGTACGAGCCGCGGGTGTGCAGGTCGGGGCCCAGCTCGTCGTGGCCGTCGAACGTGGCGCGGCTCTCACCGCCGTACCCGCCGTGCGCGAGGCCCGGTTCCTCGTCGGCGAGTGCGCCGGCCACCGGCATCAGATCGCTGGCGGACCGGCCCACCGCCTCGTCCTTGGAATGGCCGAAAAGCCGCCGTGCGCCGGTCGACCAGTGCGACACGAGGCCGTCGCGGTCCACGACGACCACGGCGAGCGGAATCCGGCCTGCCGTCGCGAGCGGCTGTTGCGGCGGCCCCGGCGGAACACCACGGTCCATGGCTGGAAGGCTCCTTCCCTGCCGCCAGGATCTGCGGCTCCGCCCACCACGGTACGGCCCTGCGCACGAGAAGCGCCGGGCAATGAACTAATAGGTGGTGCGCCCGCGCACGCCGGGGAATTGACTGAAATTCAGTCAGCTTTTCAACGGTCCTTCTTCGCGCTTCTCTCAGTCCGCGTGACCCAGTTGGAGGTCGCGTTCGGTGCGTCCGCCGCCCGCCATCTGGAGCACCGTGGCGACCGGCGGATAGCCCGCTGCGATCACCGTGTACTCCCCCGACGAGAGGTCCACGAAGCGGAAGGTGCCGTCGGAACCGGTGGTGAGGGTGTCGACCACGTTGCCCGCCGCGTCCAGCAGCGTGACGCGGGCGTCCTCGACGGGCCGGCCGCCCCCGGCCCTTACCGTACCGCGCAGCACCGCCCCGCCCGCCAGCTCGATGTCCTGCCGGGTCTCGCGGGAGGACTGCACGCTGACGGGGAGCGCGGCGGGGCGGAAGGCGGGGGCGCTCGCGGCCAGCGTGTACTCCCCCGCCACCAGTTCGCCGATCACGTAGGCGCCCTCGCGCCCGCTGCGGGTGGACGCCACCACGTCGCCCCGTACGTCGGTGAGGGTCACGGCGGCGTCCCGTACCGGCGTGCCGTCCGCGGTGAGCACCGCGCCCGCGAGGCGGCCCGCGCCGCCGAGGACCACGTCCAGCTCGACGGGGCGCTCGCCGACGGTGACCGTGACGGCCTGCGGCTGGTGGCCGCCGGCCGCCGCGATCATCACGTACGAGCCGGCGCCGGGCACGCTCAGCGCGTACCGCCCGTCCTCGCCGCTCGCCCCGCGCCCGATCTGCTGCCCCTGGACGTCGATGAGGGTGAGCGCGGCGCGCGGGACCGTACTGCCGTCGTAGTGCTGCACGGTGCCGCAGACGGCCACTCCCGAGACGTACGGGGGCGGCGCGGCGATCGGGGCGCCGTTCGCGGCGGCGCGCGCGGTGGGGACGGCGGAGGACTCGGCGGCGGGGGCGTTGTGGGACACCAGCGGTTTCTCCTTGAGGAAGAAGGCGAGCAACAGGCCGAGGACGAGCACCGGCACGAGGTAGAGGAAGATCCGCGGCATCGCGTCCGCGTACGCCTGGATGTAGTGGTCCCGCAGCGCGGGAGGGAGCGCGTGGACCAACTGCGGGGTGATGGAGTGGGCGTTCGGCAGCGCGGCGCCCGCCGGGATCCGGTCGGCGAGCGCGTCGGCGAGCCGGTCGGCGAAGAGCGTGCCGAAGACGGCGGCGCCGACGCTGCCGCCGATCTGCCGGAAGTAGTTGTTGGCGCTGGTGGCGACGCCGAGGTCGGAGGGCGGCACGGCGTTCTGCACGGCGAGGATGAGGACGGGCATCACCAGCCCGATGCCGAGGCCCAACACCGCCTGGGCGATGCCGCATTCGAGCATGGAGGTGTCAGCCTCCAGCCGGGACAGCAGCCACATCCCGGCGGCCGAGAGCGCGCCGCCGACCACCGGGTAGATCTTGTAGCGGCCGGTACGGCTGATGAGTTGGCCGGAGACGACGGACGCGACGACGATGCCGCCCATCATCGGCAGCATCAACAGGCCGGACTCCGTGGCGGAGGCGCCGTCGACCATCTGGAGGAAGGTCGGCAGATAGCTGGCGGCCCCGAAGAGCGCCAGACCGAGCACGGCGCCGATCAGACCGGTGAGGGTGAAGACGGAGTCGCGGAACAGCCGCAGGGGGATGATCGGTTCGGGCGCGAAGTGCTCGACGACGAGGAACAGCACGGTGGTTCCGACGGCCCCGGCGGCCAGTCCCAGGATGACGCGTGAGCCCCACGCGTACTCCGTACCGCCCCAACTGGTCAGCAGCACCAGGCACGTCGAGGCGGCGGCGAGCATCAGCGCGCCGAGGATGTCCAGCCGGCCCCGGCTGGTGGGCTTGGGGAGGGTGAGGACGACGGACACCACGGCGAGCGTGAGCAGGCCGAAGGGCACGTTGAAGTAGAAGCACCAGCGCCAGGACACGTGGTCGGTGAAGAACCCGCCGAGCAGCGGTCCCGCCACCGAGGCGAGGCCGAACGCGCCGCCGATCAGGCCCATGAACCGGCCGCGCTGCCGGGGCGGCACGATGTCCGCGATGATCGCGTGGACGCCGATCATCAGTCCGCCGGCGCCGACGCCCTGGACGGCGCGGAAGGCGATCAGCTCGTTCATCGTGCGGGACCAGCCGGCCAGCGCCGAGCCGATGACGAACACGATGATCGCGAACTGGAAGACGCCCTTGCGGCCGAAGAGGTCGCCGAGCTTGCCGTAGATCGGCAGACCGATCGTGGAGGTGAGCAGATACGCGGTGATCGCCCAGGACATCCGCTCCAGGCCGTGCAGTTCCCCCACGATCTTGGGCAGGGCGGTCGCCACGATCATCTGTTCCAGCGCGGCGAGCAGCAGGGCGAGCATCAGCCCGAAGAAGACGAGCCGGACCCGGCGGGGGCTCAGCGGCTCGGCCGGTGGCGCGCCACCGGTGGCGCGCGTCGGAGGGGGCGGGGTGCCCGCCGCCACGGCCGGGACGGGCACGGTGGCCTGCCCGGCGTCCTTCACCAGCGTGATCCCGCCCACGTACTGCTCCCCTCGTCGCACCTGCGCGGCGTCATTCTTCGCATTGCTCGCCAAGCAGGAGCAAGCGGGAACGGCCGGGGCGAAGGGCCTTGCGGCGGGGGCGGGTTGGGAAGTACGGGGTGTGCCGGGGCGCTCATCAGGGGCTTTCCCGCGACGCGTCGCACGGGGCGGGCGCAACGGCGTCGCGGGGAAAACCACTCGAACCGGTGACCCCGGGGAGCCCCCCGGGGTCCGGCTGTTCATGCCTTGGGGCCGTTCATGCCTTGACGCTGTTCACGTCTTCCGGCCGAACCTACTTCTCGGTCTCGGCCGCGAGCTTCGCCAGCACCTCGTCGTAGATCCGGCCGAGGCCCTTGGGCGCGAAGGTCCGCTCGAAGAAGCCGCCGATGCCGCCCGCGCCGTCCCAGACGGTGGTGACGACGGCCTTGGAGCTGCCCTCACCGGCCGGGGTGACGGTCCAGGTGGTGACCATCGAGGAGTTCCGGTCCTTCTCCACGAGCCGGCCGTCGGTGGGCTCGGTCACCTCCAGCAGACAGTCGCGGACGCGCTTGCTGGTGGCCTGGAGCTTCCAGTGGACGAGGGTGCCCTCGCCGTCACCGCCCTCCCGTACCTCGTACTCGCTGAACTGCGAGGGCAGGAGCTTCGCCCGGGTGTCCTGGTAATCGGCCAGCGCGTCGAACACCGTGTCCGCTTTCGCCGCGATGATCCGCTCCGTCGTGGCCTCGACCTGCGCCATGGCACTTCCTCCAGCACTCGGTTCTCGGGTTGGGGTGCGGCCAGCCAACCACCCTCCGGCACGCCCGCCCAAATCCGGGGGCGCGGAGGTCAGGACCCGTGCATGCGGCACGCGTCCGGTGAGCGGTCCGGGCGGGCGGGCGCGGCACGGGTTCGAGGCGCGGTGGACACACGTTCGACCATCAAACGAACATGTGTTCTATTGTGGGGGCAGCACTACCGAGGAGGTACTCCATGCGCTGGGACAATCTGACCGAGGGACCGTCCACCGCACGGCCCGCCGGGGACATCGCGCTCTTCGGTACGGACGCGGTCACCACCCGCACCTTCGACACCCCCGAGTTCCGCGGCATCACCTTCCACGAGGTCCGCGCGCGCTCGATCGTGAACCGGGTCCCGGGAGCTTCCCGCATGCCGTTCGAATGGACGGTGAACCCGTACCGGGGCTGCACACACGCCTGCGTCTACTGTTTCGCCCGCAAGACCCACAGCTATCTGGACCTCGACACCGGACTGGGCTTCGACTCCCAGATCGTCGTCAAGATCAACGCCCCGGAGCTGGTACGGCGGAAGCTGGCCTCGCGCCAGTGGCAGGGCGCGCACATCGCCATGGGCACGAACGTCGACTGCTACCAGCGGGCGGAGGGGCGCTACCGGCTGATGCCGGGGATCATCAGCGCCCTGCGGGACCAGGCGAATCCTTTCTCCATCCTGACCAAGGGGACGCTGATCCTCCGCGACCTGGACCTGCTGCGCGAGGCGGCGTCGGTGACCGACGTGGGCATCTCCGTCTCCGTGGGCTTCACCGACCAGGAGCTGTGGCGCACGGTCGAACCGGGCACCCCGTCGCCGGAGCGGCGGCTGGACGTCGTACGGGCCATGACGGACGCCGGGATCGGGTGCGGGGTGCTCATGGCCCCGGTGATCCCGTTCCTGGGCGACAGCCCGGAGCAGCTCCGTTCGACGGTACGGGCGATAGCGGCGGCCGGGGCGACCTCCGTGACCCCGCTGGTGCTGCACCTGCGGCCGGGGGCGCGCGAGTGGTTCATGGAGTGGCTGGGGAAACACCACCCGGAGCTGGTGGGGCGGTACGAGCGGATGTACGCGGAGGGCGCGTACGCGCCGAAGTGGTACCAGCGGCGGATCACCCGGCAGGTGCACGAGTTGGCCGACACGTTCGGCATCGGCCCCCGGGGCGCGGGCGGTTCGACGGGGCTGTCGAGGCCGGGCAACCACCGGATGGCGGCGCCGCTGCCCGATCCCGAACCGGAGGGGACGCAACTGACCTTGCTGTGAGGCGGTCGGGTGGTGGCGCCGGGGGTGCACCCCTACCCGTCATACCTGGGAGCCACCAGCGGGCTTGGCTCCCTGGCGGGACGCGGACGACGCGGTGTGATCCCTAACTTCGGTACCGGCAGCACGACAGAGATCCGGTACGGAAGGTCCCTCCCCCATGGCGTCATGGCCCCGTGGCAACCGCGCGCAGCGCTCACACCGCACGCACCGCACGCACCGCACGCACCGCACCTTGCTCGCCGCGCTCGTCACCGCGTCGGTGGCGGTGCCGGTGTCGGGTGCGGCCCGCCCCGCGGCCGTCCCGGCGCCCGTGCCCGCCGCGCTCGCGCCGCTGCGGGACCACCTGACCCCCGCCGCCCTGGACACCCGGTACGCCGTCAACCGCGCCGGGATCCGGGCCGCCGAGCGGATGGCGGCCGGTCACGGCGACCACGTACGGGCCGCAGCCCTGCGCGTCATGGCGGACCCGGCACGCCGCTTCCTCTCCTTCGACGGCCGCGACGGCGGCCGTACCGCCGAGGTCTTCGGCGATCTCGCGCGCGCCCGGCGGATCGCCGTACTGGTGCCGGGCTCGGACACCGGCCTCGACCACTACGCGCGCTTCGGGGCCGGGGCCGCCGCGCTCCGGCGGGAGATGGGCGCCGGGGCGGCCGTCGTCGCCTGGCTCGGCTACCGGACACCGGCCACGGTGAGCCCCGCCGTGCTGACGGCGGGCCGCGCCGACGAGGCGGCCCCTGATCTGCGGTCCTTCGTCGGCGAGTTGGCCGCCGCCGCGCCCGCCGCGCGGGTGTCGCTGCTCTGCCACTCGTACGGCTCCGTCGTCTGCGCCCGCGCCGCGCCGGGCCTGCCGGTCGCCGACCTGGTGCTGTACGGCAGCCCCGGGACCGGCGCCGACCACGCCACCGCGCTCCGTACCGGGGCCACCGTCTGGGCGGGCCGGGGCTCCGCCGACCGCATCGCCGGGGTGCCGTACGGACGGCTCCGACTGCCCTTCGTCACGGTGGGGTTCGGCAGGGACCCGGTGTCGGAGGCGTTCGGCGCCCGGATCTTCGACGCGGGCGGGTCCGCCCACAGCGGCTATCTGCGGCCCGGATCGGTGTCGTTGCGGAACCTGGCCCGGATAGCCGGCGGGGAGACGCGCCTCGACAGGGATCTCGCCGGCACCTCCACCGGGGAGGGACCCCGTGCGTGATCTCGTGCGGCGGATCGACGCCGCCACCCCGCCCGGCCGTGACCGGGCCACCGACGCCCTGCGCGCCCTCGCCATCCTCGGTGTGGTGCTCGGCCACTGGCTGGTGACCGCCCTGGTCGCCGACAGCGGTACGGTGCGTGCCGCGAGCCCGCTCCGGTACCTGCCCCACCTGGCCCCGGTCTCCTGGCTGTTCCAGACGCTCGCCGTCTTCTTCGTGGTCGGCGGGCAGGTGGCCGCGCCGAGTTACGCGTCGGCCCGTGCCCGGGGCACGACGTACGGACAGTGGCTCGGCGCCAGGACGGCCCGGCTGTGGCGGCCGGTGACCGCCGTGCTGGGGGTGTGGGCGGTGGCGGCGGGCGTGATGCTCGTCTCCGGGGTGAGCCCGCCGACCGTACACGCGCTGCTCAAGCTGGTGCTGTCCCCGCTGTGGTTCCTGCTGGTCCTGATGGCGCTGACGGCTGCGACCCCGCTGGTCGCACGACTGCACCCGCTGTGGCCGCTGGCCGTGGTCCTGCACATCGACCTGTTCCGGTTCGCCCTCGGCGGGCCCGCGTGGCTCGGCTGGGTCAATCTGGCGGCGGGCTGGCTCGTCCCGTACTGCCTGGGCGCGGCCTGGTCCCGTGGCGACCTGAGCGGGCGGGGGGCCGCCTGGGTGCTGCTGGGCGGCGGCTCGGCGGCCACCGCGCTCCTGGTCCTGTTCGGCGGCTACCCGGCGTCCATGGTCGGCGTGCCGGGCGCCCCGGTCTCCAACCTCGACCCGCCGACCCTGGCCGCCGTGACCTTCGGCCTGGCACAGTGCGGGGCGGCCCTGCTGCTCCTGGGCCCGCTGCGGCGGCTGTGCGCGCGGCCGGCGGTCCGGGCGGGGGTGGCACTGGCCAATCTCTCCGCTGTGACGGTCTTCTTGTGGCATCAGACCGCGATGATGGCCGTCACCGCGACCGGTCTGCTCGTGGGCCGGCCGCTGGCGGGCCTGCACACCGTGCCGGACCACCCGGGCTGGGTGCCGGCGAGGCTCGCGTGGCTCCCGGCGTTCGCGGCGGCGCTGCTGGTGTGCTGGGCGGCGTTCCGTGGCCATGAACAGCGGGCGCGCGGGCGGACCGAGGTCGTCCGTCAGGGACGGCCCACCCGGAGGGCGGAGGCGGGACATGTCTAGGGTCGGTCGCATGAGAGACCCACGCCGGGTGGTGGCGGAGCTGCGGGCGGTGCCGCGTCAGCTGCGTACGGACCTCCTGGGGGCGCGGGCGTTCGGTCCCCTGCCGGACACGGGGCGGCCCGGCTGGCGGGAGTGGCAGCCGGTGGTGGTCCTCCTGACGGTGATCTGCGCGATGTTCATCGGCGCGATGGGGGTCAACAACCTCATCTGGGACGCGGGTCTGGGCCAGGTCTACGGCACGCTCCTGGGCGTGCTCCAGGCGGCGGCGCTGGTGGTCGCGGTGTTCCGGCCGGTGCCCGCGTGGTGGGTGGTGACGCTGGTCATGGTCGTCGTCGCGCTCTCCACGAGGGCCACCGCCGGCCCGGACACGCCGTACCCGTGGACCGGCGGGGGGATGGCCCCCGTCCCGGACACGCTGTACCCGTGGACCAGCGAGGGGATGACCCTCCAGGCCGGGGTGCTGTTCCTGCTGGCGCTGCGGGTCCGTCCCCGGGCCGTGTTCGGGGCGCTGGCCATCAGCCTGCTGGCCGGGGCGGCCTGCGGGCTTTCCGTGACCACGGCACACGCCTCCGACGTGACGCGGGCCGCCGCCGTCTTCGGCGTCGCGGTGGTGGTCGGCGCCGCGCTGCGGGGCAGCCAGGAGGCCCGTACCGAACTGGTCGTCCAGGCCGGGCTCACCGCCGACGAGCGGGCACGGCGGACGCTCCTGGAGGAGCGCAACCGGATCGCACGCGAGCTGCACGACGTGGTCGCCCACCACATGTCGGTCATCTCCATCCAGGCGCAGGTGGCGCCGCACCTGGTCGAGAACCCGTCCGAGGAGCTGAGGGAGAACCTCGCGGGGATACGGGGCAACGCCGTCGACGCGCTCACGGAACTGCGGCGGGTGCTGGGCGTCCTGCGCTCCGAGGACGCGTTGTCCGAGAGCGTGCGGCACGCCCCGCAGCCCACGCTGGACCGGCTGGACGAGCTGATCGGGACGGTACGGGGGGCCGGGCTCCCGGTCACCACCCGGTTCACCGGCGAGCCGCGCCCGCTGGCCCCGGGGGTCGGCCTGTCGGCGTACCGGATCGTGCAGGAGGCGCTGAGCAACGTGATGCGGCACGCGCCGGGCGCGGAGGTGCGGGTGGAGATCGGGTACCTGCCGTCGCGCGTGGTGGTCCGGGTCGTGAACAGCGCTCCCGCGCGTGCCGTCGCGCCGCCTTCCACGGATGTGGGACACGGACTGCTGGGGATGCGGGAGCGCACTGCGATGCTGGGCGGCGAACTGGCCACCGGGGCGACGCCGCCGGGCGGGTACGAGGTGACGGCGACGCTGCCGACGGAGGAAGCCACATGACAACCACGCCCCCACCCGCACTCCCGCCCCCCATCCGGGTGCTGATCGCGGACGACCAGGTCATGGTCCGCCAGGGTTTCACCGTGCTGTTGAACGCCGAGGACGGCATCGAGGTCGTCGGCCAGGCGGTGGACGGTCTCGACGCGCTGGCCCAGGTCGCGGAACTCGCCCCGGACGTCGTCCTGATGGACATACGGATGCCGGAACTGGGCGGCATCGAGGCGACCCGCCGCCTCACCGCCCGGGCCGGCTCCCCCGTGAAGGTGCTCGTCCTCACCACCTTCGATCTCGACGAGTACGTGTACGAGGCGCTGCGCGCGGGCGCGTCCGGCTTTCTGCTGAAGGACGCGTCGGCGGAGGAACTGGCGCAGGCGGTACGGGTGGTGGCGGCCGGGGACGCGCTGCTCGCGCCGAACATCACCAAGCGGCTGATCGCCGAGTTCTCCCGGGTGACCGCCGCCCCGCGTGTGCCGCGCAGGGACCGCGTGGGCGACCTGACGGAGCGGGAGACGGAGGTGCTGTCCCTCATCGCGCAGGGCTTGTCGAACGCGGAGATCGCCGCGCGGCTCGTCGTCGCGGAGCAGACCGTGAAGACCCATGTGGGCCGGATCCTGGTGAAGCTGGGCCTGCGCGACCGGACGCAGGCGGCGGTCTTCGCGTACGAGACGGGTGTGGTGCGGCCGGCCGGCTACTGAACGGGGCCGGGGCTCCGGCCGGTTGTCAGTGCCATGAGAAACAATGGACCCATGACACACCTCACGCATGTGACCGCCCCGGAAGGGGTCGCCCCCGGCAACGGCTACAGCCATGTGGTCTGGGGCACGGGCCGCTTCGTCGCGATCTCGGGCCAGTGCGCGTTCGACGAGGACGGCGGAATCGTGGGCGTGAACGACCCGGCGGCCCAGGCACGCCAGGTGTTCGAAAACCTGCGCCGCTGCCTCGCGGCGGCGGACGCCACGTTCGACGACGTCGTGAAGCTGACGTTCTTCGTGACGGACGTGGCCCACCTCCCCGCGATACGGGAGGCCCGCGACGCGGTGATCGACCCGAAGCGCCCTCCGGCGAGCTCGGCGTTCCAGGTAGCGGCCCTGATCCGCCCGGAACTCCTGGTGGAGATAGAGGCGTTCGCCGTCACCCCGCCCCCGTCCGGCTCGTCCAGCCCGTCCGGCGATTGAGGACGCCGCGCGCCGGAGGCGGGCGGTGCGGCTACGGCTACGGCTACGGCTACGGCTACGGCTACGGCTACGGCTACGGCAAGGATCTCAGCGCCGCCGTCGCCGCGTCGGTCAGGCGGGGGTGGGACCGCGCTCCCTCCAGGGACGGGCGGGCGCGGGGGTCCGCCAGGTGGTGCAGGCCCTCGACGCAGGCCAGGGCAACCCGCCAGTGCGGTTCGTCCGGGGCGGACAGGCGTTCCAGGGTGGCGATCAGTACGGGGACGGACTCCGGGGCGCGCAGCTCCGTGAGGAGGCGTACCGGGTGCAGGGCGTACGCCGTGCGCAGGGTGTTGGTCGCGAGGGCCGCCGCGGCGCGGGCCGTGCGCGGGTCGGCCAGCCGCGCCAGCGCGTACGACGCGCTCACGCAGCGCTCCGGATCACGGTGGTTGAGCAGCAGCACCAGCGCCTCGAACGCCCGCCGGTCACCCCCGCACCCCAGCCGGAACGCGGCGATCTCCCGCGCCCACAGCGGCCGTTTGCGCTCCACGAGCACCCCGGCCAGTTCCTCCTGATCGCCGGTGGTCAGGAGCCGCTCGCACGCGGCGGACCCGCCCGACTCGTCCCGTACGCGGTCCGCGAGCGAGCGGAAGTCCTCATCCATGACGCTCATCCATGACCCACATCCATGACGCCGAGGATAGGTGCCCGGCGTTCCTGATCCGGCCGGCAAGAGACGCGGACAAGGGGCCGCCCAGGTCTGGCGCGCTCGTTACTCGTCGGTTAACCTCAGATGAGCGGGAAACCCCCGCGACTCGCGTGGCCTGGTGACGCAGCCATCGCGAGTGCTGTCGGTTCCAGACAACGGCGCGGCTCCGGAACAGAGCCCGTCGCCCCTTTCAGCGACCCGCATCAGCCGCGCGCTCCGCAGCGCGTCGGCCCCAGCGGAGCACCGAGCACCCGTACGCGTGCCGTGCGCCGCCCCCAGTCGTCACCCCCTCCCCCTGGAGTCCCTCATGGACATCCCCTCGGACACCCCTCACACCTTGGCCCTCCCCACCGTCGCCGTGGTCGGCCTCGGCACCATGGGCACCGGCATCGCCGAGACCCTCGCGCGGGCCGGCCGCGAGGTCATCGGCATCGACATCAGCGACGCGGCCGCCGGCCGGGCCGTCGCCGCGATCGAGGCGTCCACCGCGCGGGCCGTGGAACGCGGACGCCTCACGGAGGACGAGCGGCGCACCGTGCTCACGCGCCTGCGCACCTTCTCCGACCTGCGCGCCGCCGCCGACGCCCCGCTCGTCATCGAGGTCGTGCCGGAGTCGTACGAGACCAAGCAGCAGGTGTTCCGGGAGCTGGACGGGATCGTCGGTCCCGGCACGATCCTCGCGACGGGGACGAACGCCCTGTCGGTGACCCGGCTGGCCGCCGACTCCGCGCACCCCGAACGCGTCCTCGGCCTGCACTTCTTCAATCCCGCGCCCGCGATGAAGCTGGTCGAGGTGGTCTCCTCCGTCCTCACCTCGCCCCGGGCGGTCGAGGCGGTCACCGCCCTCGCCCGTGAGCTGGGCAAGGAGCCCGTCGCCGTGGGCGACCGCCCGGGGTTCGTCGCGGACGGCCTGCTCTTCGGCTATCTCAACCAGGCCGCCGCCATGTACGAGTCCGGCTACGCCTCCCGAGCCGACATCGACGCGGCGATGCGGCTGGGCTGCGGCCTG
The DNA here is from genome assembly GCF_035961655.1 of Streptomyces sp. NBC_01317. Classification (NCBI taxonomy): domain Bacteria; kingdom Bacillati; phylum Actinomycetota; class Actinomycetes; order Kitasatosporales; family Streptomycetaceae; genus Streptomyces; species Streptomyces sp. NBC_01317. Next base: position 1,441,827 of record NZ_CP108393.1, read on the forward strand.
CCGATGGGCCCGCTCGCCCTGCTCGACCTGATCGGGATCGACACCGCGCGAACGGTCCTGGAAGCGATGTACAGCGCGTCCCACGACCGGCTGCACGCCCCCGCCCCCATCCTCGGCCAGCTCAGCGAGGCCGGGCTGACCGGCCGGAAGTCCGGGCGCGGCTTCTATACGTACGCCGGGCCGGGCAGCGCCACGCCCGTCCCCGACGCCCTCACCCCGGCGGACGGCACGGGCCCCGTCGCGGGCAGGACCGTCAGGTCCGTCGGCGTCGCGGGCTCCGGCACGATGGCGAGCGGGATCGCCGAGGTCTTCGCCAAGGCCGGATTGGACGTGGTCCTGGCCGCCAGGAGCCCCGAGAAGGCACAGGGTGCCAAGGACCGGGTCGCCGCCTCCCTCGCCCGCTCGGTCGCCAAGGGCCGGCTGACGGAGGACGCCCGCGAGGAGACCCTGGCCCGGATCCGAACGGCGGGCACGCTCGACGCCTTCGCCGAGGTGGACCTCGCCGTCGAGGCGGTCGCCGAGGACCTGGCAGTGAAGAGGCAGCTCTTCGGGACGCTCGACAAGGTCTGCCGCCCCGGCGCGGTCCTCGCCACGACCACCTCCTCCCTGCCGGTCATCGCCTGTGCCCGGGCGACCTCCCGTCCCCAGGACGTCGTCGGGATGCACTTCTTCAACCCGGCGCCCGCGATGAAACTGGTCGAGGTGGTCCGTACGGTCCTGACCGCCGACGACGTCCGCGCCACCGCCCACGAGGTGTGCGCCCGCCTCCGCAAACACCCGGTGGACTGCGGCGACCGGGCCGGGTTCATCGTGAACGCCCTGCTGTTCCCGTACCTCAACAACGCCGTGAAAATGGTCCAGGAGCATTACGCGACCCTCGACGACATCGACACGGCGATGAAGCTCGGCGGCGGCTATCCCATGGGCCCCTTCGAGCTGCTGGACGTGGTGGGTCTCGATGTCTCGCTGGCGATCGAGCGGGTGCTGCACCAGGAGTTCCGCGACCCGGGCCTGGCGCCCGCGCCGCTGCTGGAGCACCTGGTGGCGGCGGGCTGCCTGGGCCGCAAGTCGGGCCGGGGCTTCCGCGAGCACCTCCGCCGCTGAACGCGAGCGGGTCCACCGCTGAACGCGCGCGCCTCCGCCGCTGACCAGGGGCCGCGGGTGCGCGACTGCGGGCGCGCACCCCCGCGTGGATGCAGTACGTTCACCTCATGTCGCAGTCCGCCGAGTCGTCCCGTAAGAACCCCAGGTCCGACGCTCCCGAGAGCGCCGCGGGGACCAAGGCGGCCGCGCAGCGGCTGAAGATGCGCCGTGAGCTGGCCGCCGCGGCCATGGAGCTGTTCGCGACCAAGGGGTACGAGGCGACGACGGTCGACGAGATCGCCGCGGCGGCCGGGGTGGCCCGCAGGACGTTCTTCCGGCACTTCCGCTCCAAGGAAGAGGCGATCTTCCCCGACCACGACGACACCCTCGTCCGGGCCGAGGCGGTCCTCAACGCCGCGCCGTCCCACGAGCACCCGATCGACACGATCTGCCGGGGCATCAAGGAAGTCATGCGGATGTACGCGGCCTCGCCCGCGGTCTCCGTGGAGCGCTACCGCCTCACCCGCGAGGTGCCGACCCTGCGGGAGCGGGAGATCGCCTCGGTGGCCCGCTACGAGCGACTGTTCACCCGCTATCTGCTGGGCCACTTCGACGAGCTGGACCACACCGACGGCAACGACGACCCGCTGCTGGCGGAGGTGGCCGCGTCCGCGGTCGTCACCGCGCACAACCATGTGCTGCGGCGGTGGCTGCGGGCCGGCGGCCAGGGGGACGTGGAGGCGCAGCTCGACCACGCCTTCGCGATCGTCCGTGACACGTTCGGCCCGGGGATCGGCGCGGGCCTCTCGATGGGCGGCAAGCCCGAGCGCCCGGCGGTCACCGCCCGTACCGGCGGGGACGTCCTGGTGGCCGTGGCGCACACCGACGCGCCGCTGGACGAGGTCATGCGGACGATCAAGCGGGCGCTGAAGGACGCGTAGCGCGGGCAAACACCCAGCGGGCGGACACCCAGCGAGCGGGCATCCGGCGAGCGGACGCCCAGAAGGGCACATCCGCCACACGTTCGACCGCACATTCGCCTCACCCAGCTGATATTCACCGCATTCCGGGCGGTAGGTATGGCTCATGCGTGCCACGAGGCTGACAAGTGAGAGAAAAACCTGGCACCCAGTGCCTTGCCAGGTGTCACACCGTGCCATACGTTGAAGGTGTCCGGCTGTTCCCGCAAGCCTTCGCGCTTGTGGCCCGGACGCCTGCGTCACAGGCACCCTCGCGCCCACCCGGCGCCGCTCAGCAGCACCCTGCCCGGCCCGAGGTCACACCTCGGAAGGCGACGTCCCACACCACCCCCAGCTTCGCCGGAGGCACCACCGTGAAGGACATCCTGGACGCCATCCAGTCGCCGGACTCCACGCCCGCCGACTTCGCCGCACTGCCCCTCCCCGACTCGTACCGCGCCGTGACCGTCCACAAGGACGAGACGGAGATGTTCGCCGGCCTTCCCACCGCGGAGAAGGACCCGCGCGAATCCCTGCACCTCGACGACGTTCCCGTGCCCGAACTCGGCCCCGGCGAGGCCCTCGTGGCCGTCATGGCCAGCTCGGTGAACTACAACTCGGTCTGGACGTCCATCTTCGAGCCGATGGCGACCTTCGGATTCCTGGAGCGGTACGGCAGGCTCAGCGACCTCGCGCGCCGCCACGACCTGCCGTACCACGTCATCGGCTCCGACCTGGCGGGCGTCGTGCTGCGCACCGGACCCGGCGTCAACTCCTGGCGCCCCGGCGACGAAGTGGTGGCCCACTGCCTCTCCGTCGAGCTGGAGAGCTCGGACGGCCACAACGACACCATGCTCGACCCCGAGCAGCGGATCTGGGGCTTCGAGACCAACTTCGGCGGCCTGGCGGAGATCGCGCTGGTGAAGTCCAACCAGCTGATGCCGAAACCCCAGCACCTCAGCTGGGAGGAGGCGGCGGCCCCCGGACTCGTCAACTCCACCGCGTACCGCCAGCTCGTCTCGCGCAACGGCGCGGGGATGAAGCAGGGCGACAACGTGCTGATCTGGGGGGCGAGCGGCGGACTCGGTTCGTACGCCACCCAGTTCGCGCTCGCGGGCGGAGCCAACCCGATCTGTGTCGTCTCCAGCGACCGGAAGGCGGAGCTGTGCCGGCGGATGGGCGCCGAGGCGATCATCGACCGCTCCGCGGAGGGCTACACGTTCTGGCCGGACGAGCACCACCAGGACCCGCGCGAGTGGAAGCGGTTCGGCAAGCGCATCCGCGAACTGACCGGCGGGGAGGACGTGGACATCGTCTTCGAGCACCCGGGGCGCGAGACCTTCGGCGCGAGTGTGTACGTCACCCGCAAGGGCGGCACGATCGTCACCTGCGCCTCGACCTCGGGCTTCACCCACGAGTACGACAACCGCTACCTGTGGATGTCGCTCAAGCGGATCGTCGGCTCGCACTTCGCCAACTACCGCGAGGCGTGGGAGGCCAACCGGCTGGTCGCCAAGGGAAAGATCCACCCCACACTGTCCAAGGTGTACGCCCTGGAGGACACCGGCCAGGCCGCGTACGACGTCCACCGCAACCGCCACCAGGGGAAGGTCGGCGTCCTGGCGCTGGCCCCCGCCGAAGGCCTCGGGGTACGCGACGAGGAGCTGCGCGCGCGCCACCTCGACGCCATCAACCTGTTCCGCGACGACGTACGGGCGCAGCCGCTCGCCGCCCACGGCGGGGTCCACTGACATGGCGAGGCGCCCGAAGGACCGGCCCTGGCTCATGCGGACGTACGCGGGCCACTCCACGGCCGAGGCGTCCAACGCGCTCTACCGCCGCAACCTCGCCAAGGGGCAGACGGGCCTCTCCGTCGCGTTCGACCTGCCCACCCAGACCGGTTACGACCCCGACCACATCCTGGCGCGCGGCGAGGTCGGCCGGGTCGGGGTCCCGGTCTCGCATCTGGGCGACATGCGGCGGCTGTTCCATGACATCCCCCTGGAGCGTACGAACACCTCGATGACCATCAACGCCACCGCCATGTGGCTGCTGGCGCTCTACCAGGTGGTCGCCGAGGAGCAGGGCGCGGACGTCTCGCTGCTCCAGGGGACGACGCAGAACGACATCGTCAAGGAGTACCTCTCGCGCGGGACCCATGTCTTCCCGCCCGTGCCGAGCCTGCGCCTCACGACCGACATGATCACGTACACGGTCCACCACCTCCCCCGGTGGAATCCGATCAACATCTGCAGCTACCACCTCCAGGAGGCCGGGGCCACCCCCGTCCAGGAGATCGCGTACGCGATGTCCACCGCGATCGCCGTGCTGGACGCGGTGTTCGCGTCGGGGCGGATCCCCGACGACCGCAGGGGCGAGGTGGTCGCCCGCATCTCCTTCTTCGTGAACGCGGGCGTCCGCTTCGTCGAGGAGATGTGCAAGATGCGGGCCTTCTCCCGCATCTGGGACCGGGTGACCCGGGAGCGGTACGGCATCGGGGACGCCAGGCAGCGGCGCTTCCGCTACGGCGTGCAGGTCAACTCGCTGGGGCTGACGGAGGCGCAGCCGGAGAACAACGTCCAGCGGATCGTCCTGGAGATGCTGGCCGTGACGCTGTCCAAGGACGCGCGCGCCCGCGCCGTACAGCTGCCGGCCTGGAACGAGGCGCTGGGGCTGCCCCGGCCGTGGGACCAGCAGTGGTCGCTGCGCATACAACAGGTGCTGGCGGACGAGTCGGACCTGCTGGAGTACCCCGACCTCTTCGAGGGTTCGCACGTGGTCGAGGCCGAGGTGAAGGACCTGGTGGCGGAGAGTCTCGCCGAGATGGACCGTATCGAGGCGATGGGCGGCGCGATGGCGGCCGTGGAGTCCGGCTACCTCAAGTCGGAGCTGGTGTCCTCGCACGCGGCCCGGCGGGCCCGGATCGAGTCGGGCGAGGAGCGGATCGTCGGGGTCAACTGCTACGAGTCGACCGAGCCCAGCCCGCTCACCGCCGACCTGGACACGGCGATCATGACGGTCGATCCGGCGAACGAGGCACGGGTGGTGGCGGCGCTGGGCGCCTGGCGGGCGGCGCGGGACGAGGAGCGGGCGACCGCCTCGGTGGCCGCCCTGGTGACCGCCGCCGAGGGCACCGGCAACCTGATGGAGGCGACGGTCGCGTGCGCGCGGGCCGGGGTGACGACCGGCGAGTGGTCGGAGGCGCTGCGGGGCGTGTTCGGTGAGTTCCGCGCGCCGACGGGGGTGGGCGGGGCACCGGTCGCGGTGAGCGCCGAGAGCGGCAGCCCGCTGGCCGCCGTACGGGACAGGGTGGCGCGTACGGCCGCGGAACTGGGCTCGGGGCGGCTGCGGCTGCTGGTGGGCAAGCCGGGGCTGGACGGCCACTCGAACGGCGCCGAGCAGATCGCCGTACGGGCGCGGGACGCCGGCTTCGAAGTGGTCTACCAGGGCATCCGGCTGACCCCCGAGCAGATCGTGGACGCCGCGCTCGCCGAGGACGTGCACTGCGTGGGGCTGTCGATCCTGTCCGGCTCGCACGCGGCGCTCGTGCCCGACGTGCTCGTACGGCTGCGCGAGGCGGGCGCCGGGGAGATCCCGGTCGTCGTCGGCGGGATCATCCCGGGCGCCGACGCGACCGCGCTGCGGGCGGCCGGGGTGGCCGCCGTCTTCACCCCGAAGGACTTCGGGATCACCGAGATCATCGGCCGTATCGTCGACGAGATCCGTACGGCGAACAAGCTCGACCCGCTCGACCCCTTGGAGGTCTCCGCATGACAGCCCCAGCGATCCCCCCGACCGAGGTCCCCGTGAACCGGCTGCGCCCGCGCCGCTCGTGCCTCGCCGTACCGGGCTCGAACCCGCGCTTCCTGGAGAAGGCCCAGGGGCTGGCGGCGGACCAGGTCTTCCTCGACCTGGAGGACGCGTGCGCGCCGCTCGCCAAGGAGGGCGCCCGGCACACCATCGTCGACGCGCTCAACAAGGGTGACTGGACGGGCAAGATCCGGGTCGTCCGGGTGAACGACTGGACGACCCACTGGACGTACCGCGACGTCGTCACGGTGGTCGAGGGCGCGGGCCACAACCTCGACTGCCTGATGCTGCCGAAGGTCCAGGACGCGCAGCAGATCGTCGCCCTCGACCTGCTGCTCACCCAGATCGAGAAGACCATGGGCTTCGAGGTCGGGAAGATCGGGATCGAGGCGCAGATCGAGAACGCCAAGGGCCTGGTGAACGTCGACGCGATCGCCGCCGCCTCGCCCCGGCTGGAGACCATCGTCTTCGGCCCGGCCGACTTCATGGCGTCGATCAACATGAAGACCCTCGTGGTCGGGCAACAGCCGCCCGGCTACGGCGCGGACGCGTACCACTACATCCTGATGCGCATCCTGATGGCGGCCCGTACCCACGATCTCCAGGCGATCGACGGTCCGTACCTCCAGATCCGTGACGTGGACGCGTTCCGCGAGGTGGCGGGGCGCGCCGCCGCGCTCGGCTACGACGGCAAGTGGGTGCTGCACCCGGGCCAGATCGACGCGGCCAACGAGATCTTCTCCCCGGCGCAGGAGGACTACGACCACGCCGAGCTGATCCTCGACGCGTACGACCACGCCACGTCGGAGGCGGGCGGCAAGAAGGGGTCCGCGATGCTCGGCGACGAGATGATCGACGAGGCGAGCCGCAAGATGGCGCTGGTGATCGCGGGCAAGGGGCGGGCCGCCGGGATGAGCCGTACCACCGCGTTCGAGATCCCGGAGGGGTGAACGATGCGGTTCGGACGGACCTTTGAGGAGTTCGAGGTCGGCGCCGTCTACAAGCACTGGCCGGGCAAGACGGTGACCGAGTACGACGACCATCTCTTCTGCCTGCTCACCATGAACCACCACCCCCTGCACCTCGACAGCAACTACGCGGAGACGACGACGGACTTCGGCAAGAACGTCGTCGTGGGGAACTACGTCTACTCGCTGCTGCTGGGGATGTCGGTGCCCGACGTCTCCGGCAAGGCGATCGCCAATCTGGAGGTCGAGTCGCTGCGGCACGTGGCGCCGACCTTCCACGGCGACACGCTGTACGGCGAGACGACCGTGCTGGCCACCACACCGTCCCGGTCGAAGAGCGACCGCGGGGTCGTGTACGTGGAGACGAAGGGCTACACGCAGGACGGCACGGTGGTGTGTGTGTTCCGCCGCAAGGTGATGGTGCCGACGAAGACCTACATCGACCAGCGCGGCGGCGAGCAGCCCGGCCGCCCGGAGCCCCGGGAGAAGTGAGAGATGAGCCGACTCGCCCAGACAGCCGGACTGACCGACGTCCAGCGGGAGATCCTGGCGACCGTCAGGGACTTCACCGACAAGGAGATCCTGCCGGTCGCCACCGAGCTGGAACACCGCGACGAGTACCCGACGCGGATCGTCGAGGGCCTCAAGGATCTCGGCCTGTTCGGGCTGATGATCCCCGAGGAGTACGGCGGTCTGGGTGAGTCCCTCCTCACATACGCGCTGTGCGTGGAGGAGATCGCCCGGGGCTGGATGTCGGTGTCGGGCATCATCAACACCCACTTCATCGTGGCGTACCTGCTGAAGCAGTACGGCACCGACGAGCAGAAGGACACGTTCCTGCCGAGGATGGCGCTGGGCGAGGTGCGCGGGGCGTTCTCGATGTCGGAGCCGGCGCTGGGCTCCGACGTGTCCGCCATCACGTCCAGGGGCGTCAGGGACGGCGGCACGTACGTCCTGAACGGCCAGAAGATGTGGCTCACCAACGGGGGTACGTCCACACTCGTCGCGGTGTTGTGCCGCAGCGACGAGGGGCAGCCCCCCGGCAGCACACCGGCCACACCGCCCCCACCGCCGCACCGCTCGATGACCACGTTCCTGGTGGAGAAGGAGCCGGGGTTCGGTGTGGTGCGCCCGGGTCTCACCATCCCCGGGAAGATCGACAAGATGGGGTACAAAGGCGTCGACACCACCGAGCTCATCATGGACGGACTGCGCATTCCGGCCAATCGGGTCCTCGGCGGCACCACCGGCCGTGGGTTTTACCAAATGATGGACGGGGTCGAGATCGGCCGGGTGAACGTGGCCGCGCGGGGGTGCGGGGTGGCCCGGCGCGCCTTCGAGCTGGGTATCTCGTACGCCCAGCAGCGCCACACCTTCGGCAAGCCGATCGCCCAGCACCAGGCGATCCAGTTCAAGCTGGCCGAAATGGCCACCAAGGTCGAAGCGGCGCATGCGATGATGGTCAACGCGGCACGCAAAAAGGACTCCGGGGAACGAAACGACCTGGAGGCAGGGATGGCGAAGTACCTCGCGTCCGAGTACTGCAAGGAAGTCGTCGAGGACGCCTTCCGGATCCACGGCGGGTACGGCTTCTCCAAGGAGTACGAGATCGAGCGCCTGTACCGCGAGGCGCCGATGCTGCTGATCGGCGAAGGTACCGCCGAGATCCAGAAAATGATCATTGGCCGCCGACTGCTGGAGGAGTATCAAATCCAGGGCTGATTGTCTCTTTTGAGCCGATTTCGCCGCGAAGAAGATCACACCCTGTTGTCCTCTCCCGCTGGCTTCAAGCCGCTCGACTCGACTGCTGGCTTGCTCAGTTGCTCCTCGCAACCGATACCATCGTCGTAAAGCCGCCGTCCCCCGTTGCCAGCGCGGCATCATCCGCTACGAAGGTCATCCATGCCCCACAGCCAAACCTCTGCACCACGCGGCCGGGTCCGCCTCGCGCGCGGAGCATCGCCGTGGCTTCTGCCGACCGTCGCCACCGCCGCGATCAGCCTGGTCAGGGCGCGCCACTCGCGGCGCGCCGCCGTTCTCGCCGTACCCGCCACCGCTCTCGCGGCGGGCATGCTGTGGTTCTTCCGCGACCCCGAGCGGGAGATCACCCAGGCCCGGGTCATCTCGCCGGCCGACGGAGTGGTGCAGAGCATCATGCCGTGGAAGGACGGGCGCACCCGGGTCGCCATCTTCATGAGCCCGCTGAACGTCCATGTGAACCGCGCCCCCCTCGCGGGCACGGTGACCTCGGTCGAGCACATCCCGGGCGGGTTCGTCCCGGCGTTCAACAAGGAGAGCGAGAACAACGAGCGCGTTGTCTGGCACTTCGACACCGAGCTGGGCGACATCGAGATGGTGCAGATCGCGGGCGCGGTGGCCCGCCGCATCGTCCCGTACCTCCCCCAGGGCACCAAGGTGGAACAGGGCGAGCGCATCGGCCTCATCCGTTTCGGCTCGCGCGTCGACATCTACCTTCCGGAAGGTGTCGATGTCGCCGTCGAGGTCGGTCAGACCACGACCGCAGGGGTGACTCGAATTGACCGTGATTGATCCTGAGACGCAGGCCGGCTGGGTCGCCGAGGCCCAGGCGGAGGACGACGCGGAGGACATGCCGCTGTCGATGAGACTGTCGATAGCGGACACGCTCACGCTCGGTAACGCCACCTGTGGCTTCATGGCGGTGTACTTCACCACCACCGGCATCCTGATCCCACACCTCACGGGCAGCGACGAGAGCGGCATGGCGCGGCACTCCGCCGCGACGGCCGTGATCCTCATGCTCTGCGCGGCGATCTTCGACCTGTTCGACGGGCTGGTGGCGCGCAAGCTCCGCAGCTCGCCGATGGGCGCGGAGCTGGACAACCTCTCCGACCTGATCAGCTTCGGCCTCGCACCGGCGTACTTCGTACTGGTGTACGGCATGGTCGCGGACGACGCGCATCAGCGGGTCTCGGCGCTGGCGGCGATCGTGGTCCTGCTGGCGGTGGTGCTCAGGCTGGCCAGATTCTCCTGCGTGACGATCAGGGACGGCATGTTCCAGGGCATGCCGAGCCCGTTCGGCGCGCTGACGGTCATCTCGATCGTGCTGCTGGAGCTTCCCTTCGTGCCGACGCTGCTCGCGATCATCGGGGTGGCGTGGCTGATGGTGAGCCGGGTCGAGTACCCGAAGCCGCGGGGGGTGCTCGCGGTGGCGATGCTCAGCTGGATCGTGGTCTCGATGGGGCTGCTGGCGGCGTGGGCGTTCGACGCGCCGGGCGGTCAGCTGCTGCTCCAGACCGGGTGTGCGCTCCAGGTGGTGACGGGGGCGGTGATTCCGCTCTTCGCCACGGCGCGGCGGGTGAACACGTTCCGCGACAACCGGCGTGAGGCGCGGGCGGCGCAGCTGCCGTAGCGGTAGACGGTCGTACGGAAAGGGGCCCGGGTGCGGAAGCACCCGGGCCCCTTTGCGCACCCCTGTGCCCGCGTGCAGGACTCCGCGGCCGCCCGGCTGGCGGCCCGCCTGTCCGTGACGGAGGGCCTTCCGCTGCCGGGCGCGACCCTGGCCATCGCGCGGATCGGGTGCCGGATGTGACACGCCTGGGCAGGCCGCCCCCGGGCCGGCCGCCGGCGGATCGGTCGCCGCCGGACAGGTGGACGATGCCGGGGTCGGTCACCGCACGGCAGGTGGACGCTGAGCAGGGCGTCGCCGCCGGACAGACCGCCGCCGGGCCGGCCGCTACCGGATCGGTTGCCGCTGGGCGGACCGCCCCCCGGCCGGTCGTCGGCGGATCGGCTGCCGTCGAGCGGCTGGACGCCACCGGATCGAAGGCCGCCAGGCGGCTCGCCCTGGCCGAGTGCGTCACCGTCGCCGCGGTGGGTCCGGCCGCGGCGGCCCGGCTGTGGGGGCCGAGCTGCGGCTGCTGCTCGTCGGCGGCGGCGGCGAGGGTGAGGTCGGACCGGCAGGCGGCCGGGAACGTGGCGTCGCACCCCCGGTGCGCCTTGGAGCGCGGGACGAGCGCACTCAGGGGCCGCGCCTCGTCGGGGCGGGCGTTCCGTATCCGCGCGCCCCGGCTGGAGACCTGGCTTCAGCCGCCCACCTGGAAGGACTCCGCCGCCTTCGCGACCTCGGCCGGGCGCACCACGCGCAGGCCGCCGGGGACCTTGTCGTCCGGCTTCATGATCACGGACTCGCGGGTGGACGGCGCGGCCGGGTCGGAGAAGTTGTGCGTGATGCCGAAGCCGCTCTGGTACGCGGTCACGGTGAGCAGCGCCTTGCCCACCCCCTCCCGCGTCAGGTCCTTCGCCGCGCAGGCCTTCTTGAGGACATCGCCGTAGACCTGCCCGGCGGTGTATCCGGCGACCACACCGTTGTCGAGCACGTCCTTGGGGTAGGCCGCCGCGTACTCCTTCGCGAGCTTCGCCGGTGCCGGTTCCGTGGAGCCGATGGGGAGGGTGGAGGAGGCGACGTAGTAGTCCTTCATCAGGGCGGGTCCGGCCGGGGTGGCGAGGAGTTGGGGCGCGAAGGCGGAGTTGTTCCCGATCACGGGCACCTGGAAGCCGGTGGCCGCGGCGACCCCGACGAGCGAGGCCGCCTGCCGGGGGCCCGCGCTGACGATCACCGCCTTGACGCCGGCCCGCTTGAGCGCGGCGACCTGCGCGGACATGTCGTTGTCCGTCGGCTTGATCTTCTGCTCGACGACGGTCAACCCGGCTTGCCGGGCGGCGTACTTGGACCCCACGAGCGCGTTCTCGCCGTAGTCGCCCTCGAAGTAGACATGGCCGATCTTGTCGCCCTTCGCGACGCGCTTCTCCGCGAGGAGGTAGTCGACGGCGTTGATGGTCTCGACGTCGTACGTGGCACCGATCACGCGGACGTACGGGCTGCCGAGGAGCGACGCCGACCACGCCTGCGGCAGCACAAGTCCCTTGTCCTGGCCGTCGATGCGCGGTTCGACGGCGGCGACGAACGGGGAGCCGATGAACTGGGCGAAGCCGAGGACGCCGGGGGCGAGTTCGGTGTACGCGGCGACGGCCTTCTGCGGGTCGTAGCCGTGGTCGCGCACGGTCAGCTCGATCGTACGGCCGCAGATCCCGCCCGCCGCGTTGGTCTGCTTCGCCCACAACCGCTGGGCCTGGGTGACGCTCTTGCCGAGGGAGGCGTACACCCCGGTCATGTCGGTGAGCACGCCGAGCTTGATGGTCTTCGCGGTGACGCCGACCCCGGTACGTACTCCCCCGGCGTCCTCGCTCTTCGTGTCCTTCTCGCCGGCCTTGCCGCTGCATCCGGTGAGGGCGAGGGCCAGGGCGGCCAGGAGCGCGGCGCCACCCCTCAGGGTGTGACGGGCTGTTGGCTTCATGTCTTCTCCCGTGAGGACCGTGGGGACAGAGTCGGGCGGGTGAGACCGCCGGGCAGGAACAGGACCACCGCGACGATCGCGGCGCCGTACAGGTAGCGGGAGGCCTCGCCGGGGGCGAGGCCTCCGGTGCCGGGGTCGGAGACCAGCGGCAGGCTGTCGCTGTAGTGGGTGAGGAGCTGGGGCAGCAGGGAGACGAAGGCGGCGCCGACGACGGCGCCCGCGACGGTCCCGAGCCCGCCGATGACGATCATCGCCAGGTATTCGAGGGCGAGGACCATGCCGAAGTAGTCGGGCACGGTGCGTTGGAAGAGCAGGGCGAGCAGGACGCCCGCGAGGCCCGCGTACATCGAGGACAGGACGAAGACGGCGGCGCGGTAGCGGGCCACCGGCACGCCCATCACCCCGGCGGCGACGCGGTGGTCGCGGATGGCGTTCATGGCCCGTCCCGGCCGTCCGCGCAGCACGCCGCGGGCGAAGAGGCCGCCCGCGAGGAGGGCGGCGAGGCCCACGTACCAGAGTTTCTCCGAGGAGTGGAAGGGGACGGCCGCCACGACGGTCTCGGTGTCGTCGAAGGTCACGCCGAAGAGGGAGAGCGGTGGGACGGCACGTCCGTTGAACCCCCCGGTCAGGTCACCGGCGTTGAAGAGGAGGTGCTGGCCGATGAAGATCAGGGCGAGGGTGGCGATGCCCAGGTAGGCACCGCGCAGCCGGCCCGCGATGGGGCTGAACAAGCCGCCGGCCACGCCCGCGAGGAGCACGGCGAGGACGGCGGCCAGCCAGGTGGGCAGACCGAGGCCGACAAGGCGGTGGCCGTTCTCGGCGCGGCCGTCACCGGCGAAGAGGCAGTAGCCGTACGCGCCTACGGCGAGGAAGAAGGCGTGCCCCATGGAGAGTTGGCCGGTGGCGCCGGTGAGGAGGTTGAGGCCGATGGCGCCGATCGCGGCGGCCATCGCGAAGAGGCCGGCCTGGAGCCAGAAGCGGTCGGCGTAGAAGGGGAGGGCGAGGAGGACGAGGGTGGTGGCGGTCCACAGGTAGGGGCGCGGGCCGGCGGGGAGGCGCTTGAGCCTGAGTCGGCCGGCGCGGCCGGGTCGGCCGGATCGCCCGTTGAGGACGGACTTTGACGTGGTGTCAGAGGATTGGACGTCAGACACGGGCCGGCTCCTTCGTGCCGAAGAGACCGGCGGGCCGGACGAGGAGGACCGCGACCATCACGAGATAGGGCGCGAGGTCGCCGATCCCGCGTCCCAGGAAGGCCAGATCGCTCTGGTAGCCGGTGGCGAGTGATTCGGTGACGCCGACGATCAGTCCGCCCGCCAGGGCGCCGGTGGTCGAGTCGAGGCCGCCGAGGATGGCCGCGGGGAAGGCCTTGAGGGCGGCGAGGGAGGTGGCACGTTCGAGGCCGGGGGTCGGGAAGACGGTGAGGAACAGCGCGGCGACGGCGGCGAGGGCCCCGGCGACCGCCCACGCGGAGAGCGAGACCCGGCCGAGCCGTACGCCCATCAGCGCGGCGGTGGTCGGGTTCTCGGCCGCCGCGCGCATGGCCACACCCCAGGTGGTGTACCGGAAGGCGAGCAGGAACGCCGTGATCAGCAGCGCGGCGGCGACAAACGCGGCCACCCGCGTCTGGGCGAGGGTGACCCCGCCGAAGGTGAGGACACGGTCGCCCCAGGGGTCGCCGAGCGCGAGCACGTCCGTGCCGAGGCGGCGGGTGAGTTCGGTGGTCAGCAGGATGTCGACGCCGATGGTGACGATGGCGAGGACGCTGTGGTCGGAGCCCCGGTAACGGCGCATCACCAGGAACTCGACGGCGGAGCCGACCACCGCCGCGCCCGCGACGCCGAGGGCGAGCGCGGGCCAGAAGCCCAGGTCGTCGTGGAGGACGGCGGTGAGGTAGCCGCCCGCCAGGAGGAGCGAGGCGTGGGCGAAGTTGACGACCTCGGTGGCCTTGAAGATGACCACGAAGCCGAGGGCGATCAGGGCGTAGACGGAGCCCATGGACAGGCCGCCGAGAAGGAGTTCGATGAAGGTGGTCACGGCGTCGGCTCCTGCTCGGCGGGGTCGGGCGCGGCGTCGGCGTCGGCGTCGGCGCCCAGGTAGGCGCGTACGACGGCGGGATCGTTCTGTACGCGCGCGGGCGGGCCACTCGCGATCCCGCGGCCGAAGTCGAGGACGGTCACCGTGTCGGCGAGCCGCATCACCACCCCCATGTCGTGTTCGACCAGAACGATCGAGATGCCGAGGCTGTCACGCACCCCGGAGACGACGGCGGCCGTGCGCCGCCGTTCGTCGGCCGTCATCCCGGCGACGGGCTCGTCCAGGAGGAGCACGCGGGGCTCCATGCAGAGCGCGCGGCCCAGTTCGACGAGTTTCTGTTTGCCGTACGGGAGGGTCCCGGCCGGGCGGTCGAGGTCGTCGGCGAGCCCGACGAACTCGGCGATCTCGGCGACCCTGGCCCGGTGGCGCCGGGCCTCCCGCGCGGCGGAGGGCAGCCCGAGCCCGGTGGCGAGGAAACCGGCGCGGGTGAGCCGGTGGCGGCCGAGCAGCAGGCTGTCGGCGACGGTGGCGTGCGGGGGCAGGGCGAGGTTCTGGAACGTACGGGCGATGCCAAGCGCGGCGATCCGGTGCGGGGCGAGCCCGGTCAGCTCGGTGTCACCGAGGCGAACGCTCCCCGCCGTGGCCCGGTAGACGCCGGAAAGGACGTTGAAGCAGGTGGACTTGCCCGCGCCGTTGGGCCCGATGACGGCGTGCACACTGCCGGGCTCGACGGTGAAGGAGACGGCGTCGAGGGCGGTGAGCCCGGCGAAGCGGACGGTGAGGTCGGTGAGGGTGAGGGTGGGGGGCGCTTCGGCGGAGAGAGGGCGGGACCGCTCGGAGGGCGGTCCGCCGGGCGGATCACCGCCGCCGGGGCCGCCGGCGGACGGGCCGCCGGCGGACGGGCCGCCCACGCGGGGGCCACGCCACGAGCCACCACGCGCCGCGGCCCAGCGCCGCCCGCTGCCCCGTGTCTCGGCGCGCCCGGGCTCCGGCGTGCCACCCGGCGTCGTGGTGCCACCCGGCGTGGGAGCGCCTGGCGACGGGTCCCCCTGCATCGGCGTGCCATCCGGTGCCGCGCCACCCGGCGTAGGAGCGCCCGGCCTCGGGTCACCCGGCGACGGCTCGCGCGGGGGCTGACCGCCACCCGGCGTGGGAGCCCCCGCCATCGGGTCGCCCGGGGTGGGGCCACCACCCAGCGCCGCGCCACACGGCGCAGGAGCACCCGGGGTCGAATCCCCCGGCGACGGATCCCACGACGACAGGTCGCCCTGGACCGGATCGCCTTGGGTGCGACTGCCACCCAACGTCGCACCGCCCGGCGCGGAAACACCCGGCGATGGATCACCCAGCCCCGGGTCACCCGGCGACGGCTCGCGCGGGGGCTGACCGCCACCCGGCGTGGGAACCCCCACCATCGGGTCGCCCGGCGCGGAAACACCGGGCGATGGATCGCCCGGGGCAGGACTCCCCTTCCGTGTCGCGTCGGCCGACCTGGAAACGCCCGGCGTCAGGTCGCTCGGCGTGGGAACGCCCCGAGTCGGGGCGCCCGGCCGCGGAGCACCCGGCATCGGGGCGGCCCGCGTCGTGTCGCCCGGCACCGCACCGCCCGGTACCGCGCCGCGCCGCGTCTCGCCTCCCGGCATCGCATCGGCCGGCATCCCGCCGCCCGGCCAGGGGGTCGCGCTCACGCCGTCCACCGCCTCAGGGTCGGGGCCGAAGCGCCCGCGCGCGCCGCGTCGGCCGCTGCCGTTTCGTCGGTCACGCCGAGGTAGCGGCGCCTCACCTCGTCCGACGCCGTCAGGGCCGCCGCGGTGCCTTGGAGGGTGACCTCGCCGACCTCCAGGACGTAGGCCGTCGAGGCCAGCCGTAGGGCGATCGCGGCGTTCTGTTCCACCAGGAGGACCGACGTGCCGGTGGTGTTGATCTCCTGGACCGTCTCCGCGATCCGTGCGGCCATCAGCGGGGCCAGTCCCAGCGACGGCTCGTCCAGGAGCAGCAGCTTCGGTCGGGCCATCAACGCCCGGCCCAGCGCCAGCATTTGCTGTTCGCCGCCGGAGAGGAGTCCGGCTCGTTGGTGCGCGCGGTCCGCGAGTACGGGGAACAGCTCCCGTACCCGCGCCAGGCTCCGCGCGCTCTCCTTGCGGCCGCCCCGCGCCCCCAGCGCGCCCGCCCGCAGGTTGTCCGCGACCGTCATCCGGGCGAACACCTGCCGCCCCTCCGGTACGTGGACCACCCCCGCGGCCACCACCCGGGCCGGCGCGAGCCCGTCCAGCGGGCGGCCGTCGAACCGGACCGTGCCCGCGCCCGCCCGCCCCCGGTGGAACCCCAGGGTGCGTGAAATGGCGCGCAGCAGCGTGGACTTGCCCGCGCCGTTCCCACCGAGCACGGCGACGATCCGGCCGGGCGGCACGTCGAGGGAGACCTCGCGCAGTGCCCGCACCGGACCGTAACCGACGGACAGCGCACGCACTTCGAGCGCGGTCATCCCAGGGCCTCCGTTCCTCCGGGCCGCCCGGGGGCGGCCGTCCGTCCGGAGCCACACCACAACACCGGGCGGTGGCAGCGTCCACGACGCCGGGCGCAATCGCTGCCGATGACCAGCGGCGCACCGTCCGCGTTGTGCACGCGCACAACACCCGAGGACCGTCCAAAGGGTCTTCGGCCGGGGGGCTGTCCCGCCGGGGCCGTCGATGGCATCCTCACCAGCCATGGGTGGCCACCGAGCGCGTACCGATCGCGAGTGGTCCGTTCTGGCGAGCGCCTCGCGCGCGCTGCTGGACCGGGTACCACGCCTCACCGACCAGCTGATCGAGGAACTGCGCGCGCATTCCGTCCAGTTCGACCTCGCCGTGCCGCGCGACGAGCACTGGCAGCAGATCGACCGGGCCATGCGGTACGGAATCGAGGCGATC
Source organism: Streptomyces sp. NBC_01317 (assembly GCF_035961655.1). Taxonomy (NCBI): domain Bacteria; kingdom Bacillati; phylum Actinomycetota; class Actinomycetes; order Kitasatosporales; family Streptomycetaceae; genus Streptomyces; species Streptomyces sp. NBC_01317. The sequence goes on from NZ_CP108393.1 coordinate 1,458,929, forward strand.
ACCGCGCCGCGCGACGCGCCCCGGCCCGACCTGGAGTACGCCAGGGCCCTGGGCCGGCGCCGGGCCGAGCAGGGGTTGGCGCTCGACCTCCTCCTGCACGCCTACCGGCACGCGGGCTATCTCGTCTGGGACGAACTGCTGCGGATCGTCGGCGAACAGGACCCGGCGGACCTGCCGTTACTGGTGCACACGGCGTCCCACATGTGGTCGGGGGTGGACGTCCAGGCGACCGCCGTGGCGGAGGCGTACCGGACAACGGAGCGGGAGATGCACCGACGCAGTGACGAACGGGTCCAGGCGTTGCTGGACGCGCTGCTGGAGGGCCGGCCCTCGCCGGGCCTCGCGGCTCGCGCGGCGGCGGGTCTCGATCTGCCCGAGCAGGGGCGGTACGCGGTGGTGGTGGTCCGGGTCGAACGGCAGGGCGGGCGCGAGCCGTTCGAGCGGATCACCGCGGCGGAGGGCATGCGGTTCTTCTGGCGGATGCGCGCCGACTGCGAGATCGCGGTGGTGGCGCTGGAACCGGACGCGGGACTCGCCGAGCTGGCCGAGGAGTTGAGCCGGCCCTGTCCCGGGCCCGGTGGGATCAGCCCGGTGGTGGAGAGCCTCGCCGAGCTGGGCCTGGCACGGAGGCTGGCCGAGACGGCGTTGCGAACGATCGCCCCCGGCTCTCAGCTGATGGTCCGTCTGGACTCCTGTCTGCCGACCGCGTTGGTGGTCGGCCAGCCGGAGCTGGCCGCCCGGCTGATCGCGGACGTCTTCGGCCCGCTGCTCGAACTCGACCCGTCCGACCGGGCCGTACTGCTGGAGACGCTGGACGCCTGGCTGGAGTACGGCGGTTCGGCGGGGCGGGCGGCCACCCGGCTGTACTGCCACCGCAACACGGTGTTCAACCGGCTGCGCCGGCTGGAACACCTCACGTCCCGTTCGCTGTCCCGGCCCCGGGACCTGATCGAGATGACCCTGGCCCTGGACGCCTTCCGGCTGACACCGGGGTGACGAACAGTCAGAGGTTCGGCCCGGGGAGGACCATCACTCAGCGGCGGGCCATGTAGAGCTGGAACGCCTTGTGCAGGAGCCTGTTGAGCGGGAAGTCCCACTCGCCCAAGTACTCGGCGGCCTCGCCGCCCGTACCCGCCTTGAAACGCAGCAGTCCCAGCAGATGGTTGCTCTCGTCAAGGGTGTCGGTGATGCCGCGCAGGTCGTAGACGCGCGCCCCGTCCGCGTGTGCGTCGCTCAACATCCGCCACTGGACGGCGTTGTTGGGCTGCACCTCGCGGCGGCGGGAGGTGGAGGCGCCGTACGAGTACCAGACGTGGTCGCCGACGGTGAGCATCGTGGCGGCGGACAGGATCTCGCCGTCGTGGTGGGCGAGGTAGAGCCGCATGCGGTCGGGGTCCTCGGCGGTGAGCGCGGTCCACATGCGTTCGAAGTACGGCAGCGGCCGGGGCAGGAACCGGTCGCGTTCGGCGGTCTCCCGGTACAGCGTGTAAAAGGCCGGCAGGTCTTCGTAACCGCCTCGGACGACCTTGACCCCGGCCTTCTCGGCCTTCTTGATGTTGCGGCGCCACTGCTGGTTGAAGCCCTGCCGGATCTCCTCCAGCGACCGTCCTTCGAGCGGGACCTGGAAGACGTACCGGGGCTGTCCGGCGGCGAATCCGTCCCCGGCCGGGTCCTCGCCCTGCCGCCAGCCCAGCTCGCGCAGCCGGTCGGCGACCCGCAGGGCGCGTGGGTCGGTGGTGGTGGCCGTGACGTCCCGCAGCCGGTGCGCGGCCGGGTCGGCGACGGCCGCCTTGAGCGCCTCCGCGTCCCAGCGGCGCGCGACGACCGGCGGGCCCATCTTCACCGAGAAGGCGCCCCGGGACTTGAGGTGGGCGAGCATCGGGGTGAGCCAGGCGGCCAGGTCGGCGGCGTACCAGTCGATGACGGGGCCCTCGGGCAGATAGGCCAGGTACCGCTTGATCCTCGGCACCGGACGGTAGAGGACCAGCCCCGCCCCGGCCATCCGCCCGGCGCCGCGCGCCTCGCCGGGGCCGCCGGTGTACGCCCCGCCGGGGCGGTCGCCGCCCTCGAACCAGCCGACGCTCTCCGCCCGCCAGTCCGGCTTGACGTCTCCCCAGGACGGGACCTGCATATGGCTGGCGGAGGGTCTGGCGCGGACGAAGGCCAGGTGCTCCTCGCGGGTGATCGTCCTCAGTCGGTAGCTGATGCTCATGGTCCAGTCATACGTGCCGTACGGGCCGGGGCGGAGCGGACACGCGAAGGGGCGGCCGGCGGACACGCGAAGGGGCGGGCCGAGGATGACGCCCCACGGCGGTCCGAGGGCGTGGGAGGGCGTGGGAGGGCGTGCGAGGACGTGGGAGACATGGGAGGACGTGCCCGGCCGGTCGCCACCCGGCCTCTGCCCGGCCTCCGCCCGACGTCTGCCCGGCCTCTGCCGGACCTCTATCCGACCAAGCGGCGGCGCCAGTCCACCGGGGTGACGATGACGGCCCTGCCCGGGTCGCCGTCCCACTCGACGGGGAGGCCGGCCGCTTCGAGCGCGGCCACGACCTCCCGGCCGATCGCCGCCGTGGTCCCGGACGAGCCGTCGAAGCCGCCGAAGAGCAGCGTCAGTCCATGACCGGCCGCGGCGGAGTCCGTGCACTGGGTGTGGAAGTAGACGAAGCCACGGGCGCCGGGGCCGCCCTCGCCGCCGATCTCGGCCTGCCCGCAGCCGCGGCAGCAGGTGAAGTTCTCGCGGGCCGTGATCCCGGCCCGCTCCAGGACGGCGAAGGCGCGGGTGAGCCGCTCGGGGTCGGTCTCGCCCTGCCAGCCGGCCTGTTCCGCGACACGCTCCAGCCACATCCGGTCGGCCAGCACCCGCGCCTGGTCGGGCGACACGGGCCGGCGGTCGGCGGTGACCAGGTAGTCCTCGGCCAGCTCGGCCAGTTGTGCGCGGGTGGTGTAGCCCCCGGCCAGCACCTCGCGGACGCGCGTCTCCAAGTCCTCGCGCTCGCGCTCGTCCAGGTCGAGCGGCGGCACCACGGGAAGGGGGCCCATGTCCAGCGGTATCCAGCCCGGATCGTTGTCCCCGCCGGACTCCTGGCGGGCCCGGTCCGTCACCGTCGCCCACCCCGTCAGCGTCGCGACCACCGCCCCGGGACCGTCGACCCGCACCTGGAAGTGCCGGTCGGCGGCGCCGTCGCGGTGCTCCACGGTGTAGTCCCCGCCGGCCTGGTGCCAGACCTGGGCGAAGACGTCGGGCAGGTCGGGTATCCGGTGGAGCACCAGGAACCGGTCGCCCTCGCCGCCGATACGCCGGATCAGCCCGGCCAGGTCCTCGGCGGACACCCGGACGTGCCGCTCCCGCTTCTCCGTCTCCACGACGATCTCCAGCATGCGCGGATGCTCGCACACCCCACTGACACCGGCCCTGCGAGGGTGGGCGGCGTCCCGGACCTTCGCGCCCCGGCACGGTCGGGTCCCGGGAGTTGATATCCAGGACCCGACCGGCAGGACCGGCCCATCAGAACAGACCTCAGGGCACGACTGAGGCACGCCCCTCAGGGCAGGAAGCCGCTCACGTCAGGAAGTCCCTCCCGATGTCCGCCGCCAGCCTCTCCAGCAGCGGACCCGCCTCCGCCATGCACACCGCCGGATCCTTCTCCAGGTCCGTGAGGGCGTACGCACGGCGGATACCGGCCCTGCCCAGGGCCTCCGGCAGCAGGGCCCGCCGCCCGCAGACGGCGATGACCTCGATGTTCTTCGCGCGCGCCGCCGCGGCGACCCCCGCCGGCGCCTTGCCGTGGAGCGTCTGCTCGTCCAGCGAGCCCTCCCCCGTGATGACCAGCGTCGCCCGGGACAGCGCGGCGGCGAAGCCGAGGACGTCGAGCATCACCTCGATGCCGGGGCGGAAGCTCGCGTGGAGGCCGACAAGAGCGCCGTAGCCGATACCGCCCGCCGCGCCCGCGCCCGGGGACAGCGCGAGACGCGCGGCCCGGGAGCCGAGGGACGCCTCCAGGACCGTGACGTAGTGGGCGAGAGCCGCGTCCAGGACCGCCACGTCCTCCGGGCTCGCGCCCTTCTGCGGTCCGTAGACGGCCGGGGCGCCCTTGGGCCCGGTCAGTGGATTGTCGACATCACTGGCCAGGACGATGTCCGTCCTGGCCAGCCTGGGGTCGAGTCCCGAGAGGTCGGCGGTGGCCAGGTCCCACAGCCCGCCGCCGCCCGGGGGGACGGGCGTGCCGTCCTCCGTCAGGAAGCGGGCGCCCAGCGCGGCCAGCATGCCCGCGCCGCCGTCCGTCGTGGCGCTGCCGCCCACCCCGAAGACGATGGTGTGCGCCCCCGCGTCGAGCGCCGCGCGCAGCAGCTCGCCGGAGCCGTACGTACCGGCCGTGAGCGGGGCGAAGACCCCGTCGGGCAGATGGGCCAGGCCGGATGCCTCCGCCATCTCCACGACAGCCGTGCCGTCCCGGAGGGCGAAGGCGGCGGTCAGTTCGTCGCCGAGCGGTCCGCTGACCCGTACCTCGTGCCGTTCGAATCCCGCCGCCACCGCGGCGGCCACGGTGCCGTCGCCGCCGTCCGCGACGGGCATCGTCTCGACCGCCACATGGGGCGCGATCCGGTGCAGCCCGGCCGTCACCCGCTCGGCGACCTGCACGGCCGTGAGCGACCCCTTGAACTTGTCCGCCGCGATGAGCACGCGCGCGGTATCGGTTACTGCTCCGTCCGTCACGTTGTTATCCCTTGCTGTCGAACAGGCAGTCGCGCCCCGCGCCGACCCTATCCGCACGGGTGGCACTCTGCCCATGGCCCCCGGGTCCGCCCGATACGCTGACCCGGTGACGGACACCGACTACGCCGCGTACATCGCGGGACTCCCGCGCGTCCTCGCCGGCGCGGCCATGCTCTTCAGGGACGGCGAGGGACGGGTCCTGGCCGTCGAGCCGAACTACCGGGAGGGCTGGGCGCTGCCCGGCGGGACCATCGAGTCCGACGACGGCGAGACCCCCCGCCAGGGCGCGCGGCGCGAGACGCTCGAAGAGATCGGCCTGGACATCGAGCCCGGCCGGCTGCTCGCCGTCGACTGGGTCCCGGGTGTCACCCGGCTCCCGGGTGTCACCCGGCCGCCGATCGCGGCCTATCTGTACGACGGCGGTGTGCTGACGCCGGAGCAGCTCGCCGCGGTACGGGTCCAGGAGGCGGAGTTGCTGTCCTGGCGGCTGCTGGCCCGCGAGGAGCTGACCACGTACCTGCTGGGCTCGCTGGCGGGGCGGGTGCTTGCGGCACTGGACGCGGTGGAGTCGGGCGCGGGCGCGGGCACGGTCGAGCTGGAGAACGGCAGGCGGGTGGGGTGACCGAGGGCTCCGGCCCCGGCAAATGGGGTCGCCCGCGTCCGCGCCCGCTGCGTACGCTCGGGGCATGACTCTCGTCGCGATCCTCAGCGGCGCCGGGATCTCCACCGACTCCGGCATCCCCGACTACCGCGGGCCGAACGGCGTGTGGCGGCGTGATCCGGGGGCCGAGAAGCTCGTCACGTACGACTCGTACGTGAACGACCCCGAGATCCGGCGGCGCGCCTGGCGCGTGCGCACCGACAGCCCCACGTGGCGGGCGGAGCCCAACGCGGGCCACCGGGCGGTGACCGGTCTTGAGCGGTCGGGCACGGCGGTCCGGGTGCTCACCCAGAACGTCGACGGGCTGCACCAGCGGGCGGGGATGCCCGCCCGGAAGGTGCTCGAACTGCACGGCACCGCACGGGAGACCAGCTGTGCGCGCTGTCACGCGCGCGCCCCGATGGAGGAGGCGCTGGCCCGGGTCGCGGCGGGCGAGGAGGATCCGCCGTGCCTGGTGTGCGGCGGGATCCTCAAGTCGGCGACGGTGATGTTCGGTGAGCGGCTCGACCCCGAGGTGCTGGCGCGGGCGATGGCGATCGCCAAGGCGTGCGAGGTGTTCCTCGCGGTCGGTACGACACTCCAGGTGCAGCCGGCCGCATCGCTGGCGGGGATCGCCGCCGACCACGGGGCGCGGCTGATCGTGATGAACGCCGACCCGACGCCGTACGACGACCGGGCCGACGAGATCGTGCGGGAGCCGATCGGTACGGCGCTCCCCGCGCTGCTGAAGCGGTTCCACGGTGGCTGAGCGCGCCGACATGGGGGTGTCGCCGGCCGCCCACGACCCGGCGTGGGCCGTGGCTTTCGCGGAACAGCGCGACCGGCTGGCGGTGCTGCTCGCGCCGTGGCTGGCCGCGCCCGTCGAGCACGTCGGCTCGACGGCGGTGCCGGGCCTGCGGGCCAAGCCCGTGGTGGACGTCCTGGCGCCGGTACGGTCCCTGGACAGCGAGGCGCGGGCCGCGATGGTACGGGTCCTGTCGGCCGGCGGCTGGCTGTACTGGCCGGACGATCCGCGCGGGGACACCCGGCTGTGGTTCCTGCGACCGCGTCCGGAGGCACGGACGCACCACTTGCATGTCGCCGTGCACGGGGGCGCGCGGGCCACGGCGCTGCTCGCGTTCCGGGACGCGCTGCGGGCGGATCCGTCGCTGGCGGCGGAGTACGAACGGCTCAAGTCCCGGCTGGCGCGCGAGAATCCGACCGCCAGGAACGCGTACACGAACGGCAAGGCGGAGTTCGTGGCGCGGGTGCTGCGGGCGGCCGGGATCGCGCGTCCGGTGCTGGAGGAGCTGCCGGAGTAAGGAAGTTGCCACCGGCCGGGTCAGAACAGCGTGGCCGTCGCCGGGACTTCGGCCGCCGCCCCCTCGAAGACCAGCAGCCGCTGCTTGCGGTCCAGGCCGCCGCCGTACCCGGTGAGGCCGCCGGTCGAGCCGATGACCCGGTGGCAGGGCACGATGATGCTGACCGGGTTCTTGCCGTTGGCCAGTCCCACCGCCCGTGAGGCGCCCGGTTTGCCGAGGGCCTCGGCCAGTTCGCCGTACGACCGGGTCTCGCCGTACGGGATCAGCTCCAGCCGCGCCCACACACTGCGCTGGAACGGGGTGCCCGCCAGGTGCAACGGCAGGTCGAACTCGGTCAGTTCGCGGTCGAAGTAGGCGGTGAGCTGACGCCGTACCTCGCCGAAGGGCCGGGGGTCCGGTTCGCCGAAGGTCTCCTCCGCCGGGCGGTGGCGGTGCTGGACCATGTAGAGGCCGCTCAGGAGGCCGTCGGTGGCGACGAGCGTGAGGGGTCCGTACGGGCTGTCGATCACGGTGTGCTGCTTGAGCATGCTGAACTTTCCTAGGCGGGAAGGTGGTTGATGGCGTGGTCCTCGGTCGCCCAGAGGTACTGCACCGCGTAGGCCCGCCACGGCCGCCAGGCCGCGGCCCGCGCGGTGAGCGCGGCCGGGGTGGCGGGCAGGCCGAGCCCCGCGGCCGACCTGCGGACACCGAGGTCGCCGGGCAGGAACGCGTCCGGGTCACCGAGCGCGCGCATCGCGATGACCTCGACCGTCCAGGGCCCGAAGCCGGGCAGGGCCGAGAGCCGGGCGCGTGCCTCGTCCCAGTCGCTGTCGGTGCCGAGCCGGAGCGAGCCGTCGGCGAGGGCGGCGATCAGCGTGGTGAGGGTGGTACGGCGGCTGCGCGGCAGCGCGAGGGCCTCCGGGTCCAGGGACGCCAGGGCCTCGGTGGTCGGAAAGAGGTGCGTGAGGCCGCCCTCGGGGTCGTCGACCGGCAGGCCGTACGCCGTGACCAGCCGGGCGGCGTGGGTGCGGGCCGCCGCCGTGGACACCTGCTGGCCGAGCACGGCCCGTACGGCGAACTCGGCGGCGTCGACGGTACGGGGCACCCGGCGGCCCGGCGCCTTGTCGACCAGCGGGGCCAGCAGGGGGTCGGACCGCAGCTGCTCGTCCACGGCGACCGGGTCGGCGTCCAGGTCGAGCATCCGGCGGCACGCGCTGATCGCGAAGGTCAGGTCGCGCGGATCGGTGAGCGAGAGCCGGCAGGCGATGTGGTCGGGGCGCGGCGACAGGGCGACGATGCCGTGTCCGTAGGGCAGGGAGAGCGTGCGGCGGTACGCGCCGTTCCGCCACTCCTCCACGCCGGGCACAGCGGTCGCGGCGAGGTGGCCGAAGAGGTTGTCGGGGTTGAGGGGGGCGCGGAAGGGGAGCCGCAGGGAGATCACGCCGGGGGTGGGCGCCTCGTCGCCGCGCGCACCACTCCCCTTGCGGCCACGACGGGCCGCGCGCGTGCGCAACTCGCTCGGTGACAGGGCGAAGACCTCACGGACCGTGCCGTTGAAGGCCCGGATCGACGCGAACCCGGCCGCGAAGGCGACCTCGGCCATCGGGAGCGCGGTCGTCTCGATGAGGACGCGGGCGGTCTGGGCGCGCTGGGCACGGGCCAGGGCGAGCGGCCCCGCGCCCAGTTCGGCGAGGAGCTGGCGTTCGATCTGCCGGGCGGAGTAGCCGAGGCGGCCGGCCAGTCCCGGCACGCCCTCGCGGTCCACGACGCCGTCCTGGATGAGCCGCATCGCGCGGGCGACCGTGTCGGCGCGGGCGTTCCACTCGGGCGAGCCGGGGCTGGTGTCGGGCCGGCAGCGCTTGCAGGCCCGGAAACCGGCCTGCTGGCAGGCGGCCGCGCTGGGGTAGAAGATCATGTTCCGGGCCTTGGGGGGCACGGCGGGACAGCTGGGCCGGCAGTAGATCCGGGTGGTCAGGACGGCCGTGAAGAACCACCCGTCGAACCGCGCGTCCTTGGACCTGACGGCCCGTACGCAGCGCTCGGTGTCGGTGTACATGCCCTCCAGCATCCGGCACCGGGGAGGCGGGGGCTGGCAGGAATCCGACATCAGGGTGGGTCCCCGCCCGCCCCTTCCCGTCCGGCCTGTCAGGACGCCGCTCCCAGCGCCGTTTCGAACGCCCCGTACGCCGCCGCGTCGAAGAGCACGAACCGCACCTCCTCGACCGGCGCCACCGCCGCCTCCCGTGCCGTGCGGACCGCGATCCGGGCGCCGTCGTCCATCGGCCAGCCGTAGACGCCGGTGGAGACGGCCGGGAACGCGACCGTCCGCGCGCCCAGTTCCGCGGCGATCCTCAGGGACTCGCGGTAGCAGGAGGCGAGCAGCTCGGAGCGGTCCTCGGCACGGGCCCAGACGGGTCCGACGGTGTGGATCACCCAGCGGGCGTCGAGGAGGCCCGCCGTGGTGGCGACGGCCTGGCCCGTCGGCAGCCCCCGGCCGTAGTGCCCGGCGCGCAGCTTCCGGCACGCGGCCAGGATCTCGGGGCCGCCGCGCCGGTGGATCGCGCCGTCGACCCCGCCGCCGCCGAGGAGCGACGAGTTGGCGGCGTTGACGATCGCGTCCACGCTCTGCCGTGTGAGGTCGCCCTGGACCAGTGTCAGTTGTGCCATGCGGGAAACTCTGTCAGGCCGGGGCCGTACGGCGCATTCCGAATACGCCCCGGGCCCCGCCGCTTCGCGCCACGTCACTCCGCCCGCAGCCGCCGCCACACCGCCTTCGCCGCGTTGTGCCCCGACATGCCGTGCACCCCGGGCCCCGGCGGGGTCGCCGACGAGCAGAGGAAGACCGCCGGGTGCGGGGTCGTGTACGGGAACAGGGAGAGCTTCGGCCGCAGCATCAACTGGAGGCCCGAGGCGGCGCCGCAGGCGATGTCCCCGCCCACGTAGTTCGCGTTCTTGGCCGCGAGCTGCGGCGGGCCCGCCGTCGCCCGGGCCAGGATCAGGTCGCGGAAGCCGGGGGCGAAGCGCTCGATCTGCCGCTCCATCGCGTCGGTCAGATCGCCGTCCCAGCCGTTCGGGACATGTCCGTACGCCCAGAACACGTGCTTGCCCTCGGGCGCGCGGGACGGATCGACCAGGCTGGGCTGGGCGGTGATCAGGAACGGCGTCCCGGGCGCCTGTCCGCCCGACGCCTCCCGCAGCGCCCTGCCGATCTCCCCGGTGGTGGGGCCCACCTGGACCGTGCCGGCCCGGCGCGGCTCCTCGGCCGTCCAGGGCACGGGCCCGTCCAGCGCGTAGTCGATCTTGAAGACACTCGCCCCGTAGCGGTACCCGTCGTACACCCGGCCGAGCCCCGCGATCCGGGCGAGCGCGGTCGGTGAGGTGTCGAAGACGTACGCGCGCGCGGGCGGCAGGTCGTCCAGCCGCTTGATCTCGTACCCGGTGTGGACCGTGCCGCCGAGGGCCCTGAGGTACGCGGTGAGCGCGTCGGAGATCGACTGGGAGCCGCCGCGCGGCATCGGCCAGCCGCCCGCGTGCGCCGCGAGGGCGAAGACCAGGCCGACGGCGCCGGTGGCGATGCCGTTCAGCGGGGCGATCACGTGCGCGACCAGTCCGGCGAACAGGGCCCGTGCCTTCTCGTCGCGGAACCGGCGCGCCAGCACACCGTACGGCGGAAGGCCGGCGAGACCGAAGCGGGCGAGGGTCACGGGGTGGCGCGGGAGGGTGGTCAGCGGCAGGGACATGAAGTCCTGGGCCAACTCGTCCCACCGGCCGAGGAAGGGCGCCACGAGCCGCCGGTACGCCCCGGCGTCCCGCGCACCGAACGACGCGGCGGTCTCGGCGACGGAGCGGGACAGCACGGCGGCCGTGCCGTTGTCGAACGGGTGGGCCATGGGCAGCTCGGGGTGCAGCCACTCCAGGCCGTACCGGTCGAGGGGCATGGTCTTGAAGACGGGGGACCCCGCGCCCAGCGGATGGACGGCGGAGCAGGGGTCGTGGCGGAATCCGGGGAGGGTCAGCTCCTCCGTCCTGGCACCCCCGCCCACGGTGTCCCTGGCTTCGAAAACGGCCACGGAGAAGCCGCGGCGGGCCAGTTCGACCGCGGCGGTCAGTCCGTTGGGGCCCGCCCCCACGACGACTGCATCGAGCATCGACGGCACCTTCGGACTCCTTCGTCAGCCGATGGCCAGGACCCCCAGGATATTCCTGGGCACGGACAGCCCGGACGCCGGTACTGTCCGCGACGGCCGGGCGGTGCCGGGCGGGGCCCCGGTCAGGCTCCGGCCAGCAGCAGATCCCGTATCCGCTCCGCCGTGGCCGCGTCGCGGGCGGCGGTGAAGGGCAGCGTGTTGCCGCCCGTGATCCGGAACGGCTCGCCCGCGAGCGTCGTGTCCGCGCCGCCCGCCTCGGCCACCAGCAGCAGCCCCGCCGCGTGGTCCCAGGCCAGCTCCCAGCTGAACGCCACCGCGTCCAGGGCGCCGCGTGCCAGGGCCAGGTACTCCAGTCCCGCCGAACCGCACGCGCGGGTGCCGACGCCTTCGGTACGGAGGCCGAGGAGCGCCCGCTTCTGGTCCTCGGTCGTGTAGTCCGGGTGGGACATCGCGACGGTGAGCGGCACGCCGGGCGCGGGGGCGCCGGAGCGCAGGCGGACGCCGTTCAGCCAGGCGCCCCGGCCGCGCACGGCGATCGCCATCTCGTCCGGCGCGGCGGCGTACGTCCAGGACGCCAGCACCTCGCCGCCCTGGGCGAGGGCGACGAGCGTGCAGAATCCGGGCTCGCCCCGGACGAACTGGGCGGTGCCGTCGACCGGGTCCACGATCCACACCGGCGCCTCGCCGCGCAGCGCGTCGTACACGGAAGGGTCCGCGTGCACGGCCTCCTCGCCGACGACGACCGAGCCGGGGAGCAGGGCGGTCAGGGCGGCGGTGAGGTGTTCCTCGGCGCCCCGGTCCGCGATGGTGACCAGGTCGTGCGGGCCGCTCTTCTCCACGATCTCGTGCGCGGCGAGCTGCCGGAAGCGGGGCATGATCTCGGCGGCGGCGGCCGCGCGGACCGCCGCCTCGACGGCGGACACCAGCGGCCCGGAGGCCGCCGGGGCGCCGGCCGTCACGGCGGGGCCCTGTTGTCCGTCGGGAGCCGTCCGGCGCACCGGCACCCTCATGGACAGGAGGTCTCCGTACCCGGACCCGGCGCCGCCGCCCGCAATGTCATCGATCATGCGTCCATCCCATCACGCGGCACTGACAACGCGTATGACAGGTCGGGTGACAACTCAGCGGCCTACGGCGTAACCCTGCATGCCGCGCGGGTTCGCGGCGGCCGACAGGACGCCCGTCGCGGGGTCCCTCGCCACCACGCACAGCCTCCCCTCCGACCACGGCTCGCCGACCGTGACGTCGTGGCCGAGGCGCCGCAGTCCGGCGATGACGGCGGGGTCCATGCCCTCCTCGACGGTCACGCTGCCCGGCCGCGTCCCGCGCGGGTAGAAGGAGCTGGGGAAGCTGTCGTTGTGCCAGTTCGGCGCGTCGACCGCGCCCTGGAGGTCGAGTCCGCCGCGCACGGACCCGCGCAGGACGAGGGCGAGGAAGAAGTGCAGCTGCCACTGGTCCTGCTGGTCCCCGCCGGGTGTGCCGAACGCGAGCACCGGCACCCCGTCGCGCAGCGCGAGGGACGGCGTGAGGGTGGTACGCGGACGGCGGCCGGGGGTCAGGGAGTTGGGCAGGCCCTCTTCCAGCCAGGTCATCTGGAGCCGGGTGCCGAGCGGGAAGCCCAGCTCGGGCACGACGGGGTTGGACTGGAGCCAGCCGCCGCTGGGGGTGGCCGCGACCATGTTGCCCCAGCGGTCCACGATGTCGAGGTGGCAGGTGTCGCCCCGGGTGGCGCCGTCCTTGGAGACGGTCGGCTCCCCCGCGCCCGGAATGCTCATCGCACTGAATTCCTCACCCTCCACGACGGTCCCGGCGTGTGCGCTGAGCACGGGCGTACGCCCTCCGGGGCTGCCGGGGCGCAGTTCGTACGAGGCCGTCTCGCCGATCAGCGCCCTGCGGGCGGTGTTGTACGGCTCCGAGAGCAGCACGTCGAGCGGCACGTCACCGGCGGCCCCCTCCCCCGCGTCGCCGTACCACGCCTCCCGGTCGGCCATCGCGAGCTTGCACCCCTCGACGAGGAGGTGGACGTAGGCGGCGGAGCCGTACGCGGGCAGGTCGGCGGCGCGCGACGGCAGCAGGGCGAGCTGCTGGAGGAAGGCGGGGCCCTGGCTCCAGCCGCCCGCCTTGCAGAGCGTCCAGCCGTCCCACTCGTACGTGGCGGGGGCCTCGTACGACGCGGACCAGCCGGCCAGGTCGGCGGCGGTCAGGGGGCCGGTGTGGTGCGTCCCGCTGGTGTCGAGGGTCGGCCGGCCGGCCTGGCGCACCAGCGCCTCCGCGATGAACCCCTCGCGCCAGACGGCGCGGGCGGCCTCGATCTGGGTGGTCCTGTCCGCGCCCGCCGCCTCGGCCTCGGCGACGAGGCGGCGCCAGGTCGCGGCGAGTGCGGGGTTGCGGAACAGCGTGCCGGGGGCCGGAGGGGTGCCGTCGGGCAGGTAGACGGCGGCCGACGAGGGCCACTCGGTCTCGAAGAGCTCGCGGACGGTCTCGACGGTCTGGCCGACCCGCTCGACGGGCGCGTGGCCGTCCTCGGCGTACCCGATGGCGTACCGCAGCACCTCGGCGAGCGTCCACGTGCCGTGGTCGCGGAGCAGCAGCATCCAGGCGTCGAAGGCGCCGGGGACGGCGGCGGCCAGGGGGCCCGTACCAGGGACGAGGGTGAGGCCGAGCGAGCGGTAGTGCGCGACGGTCGCGGCGGCGGGCGCGGGCCCCTGCCCGCACAGCACCCGTACGTCACCACCGGCCGGCGCCAGGATGATCGGCACCTCGCCGGCGGGCCCGTTGAGGTGGGGCTCCACGACGTGCAGCACGAACCCGGCGGCGACGGCGGCGTCGTACGCGTTCCCGCCGCCCTCCAGGACGGCCATCGCGGACTGCGAGGCGAGCCAGTGGGTGGAGGAGACCATGCCGAAGGTGCCCTGGAGGGTGGGTCGGGTGGTGAACATACGGGCTCTCACCTCGCTGTTTACGCGCGTCGGACGGTCGAATGTGCACTCAGGATCGAGCCTGGGGAGGATCTGGGGAGTTCGGACTGGAGCTCTCCTCCTCCCGCTCCCCCAGCAGGCTATCGATCGCCCTGCGCCCCTTCTTCCCCGCCTCCGGCATGAAGTGCGCGTAGTGATCGAGCGTGATGGTCGGCGACGAGTGCCCCAGCCATCTGGCGAGGGTGACGACCGACTCTCCTGCCTCCAGCACGATGGATGCGTACGTGTGCCTCAATACATGGAACCCGTCCTTCGGTGCCGCTTGCCACTGCCAAGGTTTCGCCCCCTTGGCACGCGGAGGGATGACACCTGCCCTGGCCAGGGCAGGCTTCCAGATCTCGGTGTTCCACGTGTTGGCGGCGATCGCGTTCCCGTACTTCGTTGTCAGTACGAGGCCGAACTTCTTCCGCTCCCTGTCCGATTCAGGGCCGCCCCAGGGAAGCTCGACCTTGTCACCCGGGTATGTCCTGGCATGCTTCACCAGCTCGCCGACCACGGAAAGCGGCATATCCGCAACGCGCGTTTTGCCGCCTGTTGGAAGGGTAAAGTACTTGTGGCCATTGACTATTTGCACTTGCCGTCGGACGTGAAGGACTCCGCGCGCGTGGTCGATGTCTTCCATGCTCAGGCCGAAGACTTCACCCTCCCGCAGACCGCACCCAAGCCCAAGAATTACCGCTATACGGTGCCTCTGGCTGATCTCATCACGCACCCTCCGAGCTAGCGCCTCAGGCCACGCCTCGCGACGCTCATCGGGCAGCTTCGGCGATCGGACCGACTTGGACTTCATCGGATTCCGAGCAAGACGCTTGTCATCAACCGCTGTCTAGGACGCTCGACAGCGTTGTGAGGATGCTGCGGGCGTACTGCGGCGAGCACGAGGATTCGAGTTTGACTATGCAGGCGCGAAGCTCGACCGCAGACACCTTGTTCAGCGATACACCGCCCAGGTGCGGCCCTATCGGCGACCTGACGCAGAAGTTGCCTGAAGGCAGCTACGACCGCATCGTCGCCACCGTGGCGGTACCCACCGTGCCGGTCTCATGGCTGGAAGCACTCGCTCCCGGCGGACGGCTCGTGACCACCCTCGCTCGGACTGGATTGATCATCGTCGCGGACAAGTCCGCCGACGGCGGCGCAACAGGTCATGTCGCACCGGAATCAGCCGGGTTCATGAGCACGCGCCACGGCGAGAACTACGACGGTCCTTCCGGACGACGCCCCTGTATGGCAGACCGCCCAGCACGCCGACGGCGAGACCGTCACCACCAGCCGCTACCCCCTGATGTACGTGCCGGACACCTGGGACGTGCGCTCCACCCTGGAACTCGTAGCGCCGGGCATCGAGCACCGGCAGCACACCGCTGCCAATGGCACACGCACCATGTATATGCTCCACCCAGACGGATCCTGGGCTCGCGCCACAGCAACGAAGCGCAGGGGCTCACCCACCGTGCACCAAGGTGGTCCAAGGAGGCTGTGGGACGAACTGGACCGTATCCGCACCTGGCTTGTGGTGGACGGTGACCTTCCCGTCCGGGGGGCCGCAGTGACCATCACCTCCGATGGAGCCGCCACTCTCTTCCGACGAGGCTGGTCAGCCAAGGTCGCCTGAAGCGTCGAACGTGATCGCCAGCCCGCCATGGTCCCGTCCCCCAAGCGACCTAACGAGCATCCCGCCCGCGTGCAGGTACCTACATTTTCGAGCGCGTCCGCAAATACCTCGGCAAGGGCGCCACGACGTAGCCGTAGCCCCTTCCGAGCCTCCCCGCACGGTCGCGAGCTGATGCCTCCAACCACAGCACAAGTTCGCCCATGGACCCCGGATCCTTGGCGTGACGGGTGCGGTGGAGGTCAACGACCGCGCCATCATCGTTAAGGAACGGGACGAACCACCCGGCTACTTCCTCCAGCACGGCTTCGGCTACCAGTGCCACGAACGCGACAAGCCGCACTACGGCCGCCAGCTCGGCCGGGCCCCATCGGCTGGGGGGCAGGGAACGAAACGCAAACCGCATGAACTTCTCCTCGTGGCCTCCGGCGCTCGTCGTCGACGTCGAAGGCAACGGCCTCAATTCGCCCGATCTGGTCGAGGTAACGGCGCTTCCCGTGTGCGAGGGGCGGCTGGACACGAGCACGGCGGGAGCGTGGCTGACGGGCGGCTACGGGCGGGACGGGCAGGGGTAGGGCTCGTCGTGGAAGCGGAGGGACTGCCCCGCAGCTTCGTGCACCCGCTGCGTTCTTCGCCTACAGAGGCGGTACGAAGATCCCGCTTGTCGTAGAATCGTCTCGGTTTCGTCGGGGGATGCTTCGGTCTGTCCTGTGGCGACGGCCTTCGCGCGAGGAAGCGCCAGGGGCGGCGAGTCAGCTGCGCCCTGCTCCCTCGAAGAGAGGGAGCAGCATGCAGGTACAGCGGGTGACCCTGGAGAACTTCCGTGGCGTGAAGGGCGGGACAGTTCTCCTGGATGGCCACTCCTTGTTGGTCGGCTCGAACAGCGTCGGCAAGTCGACTGTGTGTGAGGGGCTGGAGCTCGTACTTGGGCCCGAGCGCATGTTCCGGCGGCCCGTGGTCGACGAGTACGACTTCTATGGCGGGTGCTATCAGGAACGGGAGGGCGAGCTGCCCGAAGTGAGGATCGAGGTGGTCCTCACCCAACTTTCTGATGCCGCTGAGCGCCGGTTCGGCAGCCATCTGCGCCGCTGGTCGGCGCGGACGAGCGACTTCCTCGATACGGTCCCCGACGCGGTCGAAGACGCCGAGACCGGCGAATGGTGCCTGCCGGTGGTCTTCCTCGGCCGCTACGACCCTCAGGAGGACGACTTCGTCGGGGGAACGTTCTTCGCGCACCCCGAGAGCGTCCCGGATGGCCTTGACGGGGAGGAGACCGGCCTGGGCGTAGGGCTGAAAACCTTCACTCGTGAGGACAAGCGGCACTGCGGATTCCTCTATCTGCGGCCGAACCGTACTGGCAGCAGGGCGCTCACTTTCCAGCGTGGCTCCCTTCTGGACACGATCGTGCGACTGGAGGCAGAGCTTGCGGGCCCGCTGTGGGAGAAGGCGCTTCGTGACCTGGACCAAGTCGCAGTCGCCGCGGCCGAATCTGGTTTCGGAAAGATCCGTACCGAGATACGCGACCGTGTCGATCGCTTTGTCAGCCTCGGCGACACTGCTGATCCGGTCGATCTGAAGGTGTCTGAACTCACCCGTGAACACTTGCGTGAGGTATTGCGCCTGTTCATCGCGACCCAGCCCGGGCCGCACACCGTGCCGTTCAACCGGCTGAGCACCGGATCGCTGAACCTGCTGGTGTTCGCCCTGCTCACCTACATTGCCGAACTCAAGGGCGACAAGTCGGTGATCTTTGCGATGGAGGAGCCGGAGATAGCGCTCCCGCCACATGCGCAGCGCCGTCTCATCGACTTCGTGGTCAAACGCATGGGCCAGGTGATCGTCACCTCTCATTCGCCCTACGTGATCGAGAAGTTCGAGCCCTCCCGCATTGTCATGATCAACCGCGACTCAAAGGGCGCACTCAGTAGCAACCGTGTCGTCCTGCCCAGTGACTTCAAGCTGAAAAAGTACCGTGACAACCGCCGGCAGTTCGCTGAGGCTGTCCTGGGCCGCGCCGTACTAGTGGTGGAGGGCGCTGCGGAAGCGGCCCTGTTCCCGGCGGTCTCGGACGTACTGGAAGCGGACCCCGCCGTCACAGGCTACGTCCCTCTGGACCTTGCTGGCGTCACGATCTTCGACGCTCAGAACGACGTCTCTGTGCCCTTGTTCGCCCCCGTCTTTAAGGGGCTGGGCAAGCCGGTCTACGGGATCCACGATCTCCCGGACAAACCGCTCGACGCGAAGGCTGCGGCGAAGACTGCCGACTTCACGCACTACACGGTGCTCAACTACAAAAGCGTCGAGAAGCTCCTGGTCGCCGAAGTGCCGGTTGACGCCCAGCGTCGCTTCCTCGCCGCGGTGGCCCAGCGCACGGACTATCCCTCCGGATGTGCACGCCCCGACCCGTCTGCCACGGACCCGGCCGTGAGCGCCCTCGCCTATGACGTGCTGTGGGCCCGCAAGGGTGACGGCTATGCCGCGCTGCTCATAGCTGAGTGCCAGGGCCGCAGCCAACTCCCCGCTGCCCTGGCCGATATCCTTCTCCAGATTGACTTCGATCTGGCAACTTCCGCGGGCGGGGCCGGAACTAGCGACTCAGCTCACCCGGACGAGACCGATGGAGATTGACCCGGTCCGGCAAGAGATCCTCGACGCTCCCGGCCATCTTCTGATCGTCGGGGGCCCAGGCTGCGGCAAGACCACCATCGCTCTTCTCAAGGCCCAAACGAGGCTGGCCGCCCTCGAACCCGAACAGCGCGTAGCTTTCCTGAGCTTCTCGCGCGCTGCCGTACGCCAGATCACTGACCGGATGTCCGGAGTCCTGGACCAGGCCAGCCGCCAGCGCCTGGAAGTACGCACCTTTCACGCCTTCTTCCTCGACGTCGTACGCAGCCACGGACGACTGCTCACCGGCCGGCCATCGTCGTTCATCGCACCCGACCGCGAACGGCAGATCCAGGCGGACTTCGACGGCGATTGGAAAAGTGAGCGTCAGCGCCTCGCGACCGAGGAGGGCCGCTACGTCTTCGACCTCCTCGCCGGCACAACGGCGACCCTCCTGGAGCGTAGCGCCGCCCTGCGTGTCCTCTACAGCAGCATCTATCCACTGATCATCGTCGACGAGTTCCAGGACACCAACACCGACCAGTGGCGCGTGATCAAGGCTCTCAGTGGCACCTCCACCGTCATCTGCCTCGCCGACCCTGACCAGCGCATCTTCGACCACCTGGACGGCGTTGAAGAGCAGCGCCTTGACGACGCCGTGGCGCACCTCGCACCCAAGCCATTCGACTTGTCCAAGGACAACCACCGCAGTCCCGGCAGCGGACTGCTCGACTACGCCAACGCCGTCCTGAACAACACCCTTTACCCTCAGCCAGACAACGTCCGCACCTGGACCTATACCCCTGGCTACGGCGTTCCCTGGCAGACCCGTGTCCACAAGGGGGTCGTCGCCGTGCGGGATCACCTCACCACCCAGCTGGGGCGCACACCGACGATCGCCATCCTCGCAAGCGTCAACTCCCTGCTGGGTCAGGTGTCCGAGACCCTCGACACCGACACCGACACCGGAGAAATCACACTTCCTGCAGTTGAGCACGCCCTGCAATGGGATCCCGAACTGACCGCAGCGGCCGGCTACGTCGTCGCGTCGATCATGGAGTGGCCAGGGCTGCCTCGCGTGGAGGCTGTGGCCCGGACCGTGCAGTCCCTTGCCGACTTTTACCGTGTCAAGCTCACCAGCGGCACGGTCGGCGCACGCGGCAAGATCAAACCCTTGGAGAACGGGCTCGTCGCATTCACGTCTGGCAAGACCATCCGTTCCAAGAGCGTCAAGGCCGTGACCGCTGCCTACGATGCTGGGATCTCCTACATAGGGCAACCGGTCGCCGACTGGCAGACCGCGCGTGACCGCCTCCGCGGCTCCAGCGAACTCGGAGAAGTCCTCAAACACACACGCCTGTTGCGCCTACTCCACGCTACCGATGCGATGGCCTGGGGCCTGTCTGATGCCTGGGACGGCCAGTCTGCCTACAGAGAAGCCACAGCCACAGTCCGCGCCGTCCTTGCCGCCGAATCCCTCACCGCAGCCCAACAAGCGCCAGAGCCAGTCTCCCTGATGAGCATGCACCGCTCCAAGGGCAAGGAATTTGACGGTGTCGTCATCGTCGAAGGACCCTACGCAGGTACCCTGCTCGACCCCAGATGGGACCCTGAACGTCTGCGCGCCCAGAGACGCCTCCTACGCGTCGCCATAACGCGAGCGCGCTTCGTGGTCCTCTTCGTCCGCCCTCAGGGCAGCCAACGTCTCACGGGAACGCGCTAACCCCGCCTTCGACGTTGCTCTGCGCGATCCAGTTGTCGGGGCAGAGACCGGCGACTACGAACCGAGCCGTTCGCCCGTCGCACGAGGCAGTGCCGGAAATGCCGACGCTCACGCGAACCGTCGCGCCAGTGCGGCAGAACGACTGGGCCCCACCGCCACGGCTGAACCGGAAGCAGGTCCTCGAACCCGGTCTTCGCACATTCCAGCAACGAACACCGCCAACAACGCCCGAGTGCACCTCCGCACAGGCCCCTCGACGTGTAGCACGGCGCTGTGCGCCCCAGCCGATGCCGCAATACCGGACCCAGGGTTCTCACCCCTCAAGACTAGATTCGCTCTCAGAGAAGCCGAAGCGGCTGGGTTCGTTGTCAAACACCTGGAATGGATGACGAAGGACAGGCACCGGTGCCCTTTGACAGCCGATCTTGACGTTTTGATAAGTGATCTTGACAGCTGGCAGGGGCCTGCTGGGTTGATTCCGGGGGCCTCGCGGGTCAGCCCCGACCGGACGCCGTCCATGTGGTCGACGGCCCGGCCCCAGGTGGTGCACGCCTGCTCGATGCTGCCTTCGGCGGCTCGCATCTCGGCCTACGCGACCAGGTCGAGGACGACGATCCGCGTAGGTGCCCGGTGGTCGGCTCGACGCCGCCGCCCCGTACATCGCCGCGGCCCGGCGCCGGTCGCCGAGCGTCTCGAAGACCATCGCCGTACGGCTGTGAACGGGGGCGGCAGGCGGCCCCCACGACAGCGCCCAGAACGGCAGGTCATCCCCCTTCGCCGAACTCAGGGCGGTTACGCGCTCGACCTCCCGCACAACCTCCTGCCGCCGGCCCGCCTTGGCGAGGGCGTGCGCATGGGCGACGGCGAACAGCGCCTCGGTCTGCCCGGCCCCCCTTTCGGTTCGTGACCAGGCACGACCACGCCGAAGGAGACGACGGCGATGCACTGGAGCGCGGGACGGTACGGAACAACGGAAGAAGTCAGACGCCCCTGGGACGAGCCCCCGGGTCCCGGCGTCGCGGAAGCTCCTCTGGCTAAAGTGTTGCTGGCCGTTTTTTGATCGGCTCTTCACACAGCCTGCTGAGGCACTCCTGGGCTTCTCTCCAGCCCGCCGGATTCCCACCACCGCATTCAGGGACAGCTTGTCCGTGGATGACGACGACTACCCGGGCACACCGCGCCACCACACGGACACAACACGGCGCGGTGGCGCGGTCCGGCTCAGGGTACGGGTCCCGGGCTCTTCGCGGACGAGCCCCAGCGGCTACAGCCCATCAGTCCTGCCACCACTTGCCGTTGACGTTGACGGTCTTCTTCCTCTGGAAGGCGCGTACCTCGTCGCTGTCGGCGGGCCTGTCCTGGCCGAGGTCGTCGTCGATGTCGTAGCAGTCCTTGCGGGAGGAGTGCTCGCCGAGGGCCAGGAGGCGAAACGGCTCGCCCTCTACGAAGAAGAGGGTGACGCTCTTTTGGCCGTTGCCGGCGCTGGCGTGGCGTACGTTCACCTTTCCCACATTGGTGATCGTGTGCTGTCCGCTGGGCTTTCCGCCTCCGGAGAACGCGTCGTTGAGCGCTTGCGACAGGTTCGCTCTACGCCCCTGCGGGACTGCGTCTTCGAGTCCAGCAAGGGCTTCCTTGTGGGTGCGATATTCTCTCTTGATCTCAAGGGGCATCGACAGGACCCTCTTGTCCGCTTCCGTATCCACACGGCCGTTCCCCTCGTTTTCCAGGCGTTTCGCAGCGGCTTCCTTCACCGTTCTCTCGCTTTCTCTGTACAGGTTCCTGGGCGTGGACCTTTGGTTTCTCTTCTACCATCTCCGGGACGCCGTTCCCCGTGTCATCGCCGTCGACACTCGCACCAAAATATCCTGCTCGTGCGTGTCGGCGTGCGGTGGAACGCACGGGGCGGGAAACTGAGGAAATGGCCATGTGCCGCACGGCCGTTCCGTAGCGATTGTCCGGAACCGAGAGGGTGCGCATGAGGGATGTAAGTGGCGTGAAGAATTGGGAGGGCGACACTCCCGAGCTGGGGAAAACGTATCTTTTACAGTCCGTCAACAGTGGCATGTTCGCGGACCTCGAATCCCTCAGCTTCACAACGGAGAATATCGTACAGGGAACAGACCCTTGTGCCGCGAGCGCGCACTGGACGGTGGTGGAACCGTACGGCCATTACGCCGATCCCGATGACCACAGTATGAGGAACGAGTACAGTGGATTATATTTTATGCTCAATGAAGCCCCGGCCATCGGGTGGCGTGTCATGCAGGGCCATCGGGATTGGGGATACCGGAACAATGTGAAGTACCAGAAAGCCGCTGACGGCACCTATTCGATCCGGGGAGGGAGCAAGTACGTCTCCACCGCGGACGACACCCCTGGCTCGGTGCTCATGCAGGTCACGGATTTCGACCCGGATGACGCCAAGATGAAGTGGTGGTTCATCGATATCGGGCACGCCCAGATCTGGGCATCGAATGTCACCGTGGAGGTGGCGGCGGTCCCGGGGCAGCAGCAACGCGACTACTTCAAGGCCGAGGTGATCCTGCGGAACCCTGCCCAGGGTGAGCCCCTGACGGACTGGGCCCTGTCCTTTCACCTGTCCAAGGGACTGGGCGGCACGGTCAGTGTCGCCGAGGGCGACGGTGTCGAACTGGTCCTGGCCCAGCCTGACAGCCGGGGACTGGCCATCGCCGTCCAAGCTGCCGACTGGTCCCACAAGAAGACGATCCAGCCTTCGGACAGCTTCACCTTCACGTTGTCCGGCGGGGCCGAGCACGCCACCGAGGACATCAGCACCCTTCCGATCAGGGCCGATGACTGCCGTGTCAACGGCGTCCCCGTCAGGACGACGGTCCCGACCGGACAGGATGGTTGACGCGGTCCTACGGCTTCGCCGCGGGCAGTACGAAGAGGTGGATGGGGCCGCTGCCGGACGATCTGATCCAAGGGCCGGGCCGGGTGCCCCGGTGGTCGTGGACGGTGGCCCGGTAGCGGAAGGCGGCGGGGAAGTCCACGGCGGCGGGGAAGACGATCCAGCGGCGTGGCCGCTGGTCGCCTTCCGTCCATCGGAACTCCGCCGTGTGGATCCCGTCGGGCCGCCCGGCCGCGTCCAGCGCCTCGAAGGCGACGCTCACGCTTTCCCCCGGCCCGATCTTGCGGAACAGGCGGATGGGGTGGACGTCAAGATGGCGCACCATGGCGGCGGAGATGTCGATGGCGATGTCGTTGAAGAGGGTGCCGTCGTCTCCCTGGTCGATGTCGGCCTCGGTGATGTCGTTGTGAACGACGCAGAGTTCGCCGGTCGCCTCGGAGCTGTCGCGCAGCCGCACCTGGCGTTTGATGAAGGTCCGGTCCGGGGCCCACCCCGGCGGGGGGTCGTGGACATCGCCCGCCGACTTCTGGACGGTGCTGTAGGTCCAGGGCTGAGGGTCGTCGTCAGGATGGTCCGGGCGGGAGAAGGCATGGCCCTCCCAGACAATCTTCCCGGTGGTGTCCGGGTAGCCGCACAGGACCGACAGGGTGGACACGGCGGGGTTGTCGTGGCTCATCACGGGGCGGAACACACGGCACAGGGTGTGGTTCATGTCCCCCGGGTAGACGGTGGGGAAGTACTTCTTGGGGGTGGCCCGCATCTCCTGGAACTCCGTGAGGAACCGGGTGGTGACGGTGAGGGGACGAAGGTAGGTGAAGGGGCCCTCGGTGTCGGTGTCGGCGGTCCGGCAGGGGGAGTCGCCGTCGGTGACCTTCCAGCTGCCGCCCCAGGGGTTGGGTGGGCCGTCCGCGTCGGAGGCCAGCGCGGTGGGCCGGTTGTCCGGGGCGTCCAGGACGGTGGCCCGGGCAAGTTCGAGGAACCGGCCGTCCACGCACCCGGAAGAGGTCAGCAGGTTCGTCCGGTACGGGTCCTCCTTCGGCACGCTGGGGTCGAGCACGCAGTCGGCCGCCAGTTTCCCGGCCTCGCGGAGCCGGCGGACGGCGCCGCGGATCTGATCGAGCGTGACGTCCCGCTCGGCGCCCCGGGTCCCCCGGAGCAGTTCCTCCCGTACCGCGGGCCAATCGGCCGCAAGGGAAAAGCTGTTCACGGGGGCCTGGAACTCGATGCCCAGCGCCCGGTTCACGGCGGGGGCCGACTGGGTGTCCTGCACGACCGCCTGATGGAAAAGCTCGGTGTGGTACCGGCCCAGCAGGGTCGTGTAGGAGCGGCTCTCGGTCGCCTGGAGAGGCCCGGTGTCCGCACCCTGGTTCTCGCAATACCAGGGTGCGGCGCCGGGCAGAGTCCGGGCGATCCGGTCGGACCCCGCCGCCACGTCGGAGAGCGTGGTGTGGGTGTATCGGAACGTCAGCGGTGTGTATGCCTCCCGGTAGTAGTACCTGGACCCCCAGTACGGGTCCGTCTTGGGTTCCGATTCGGAGAGCATCCTGGTGGCTTTGTCGACGACCCCGGAGGGGAGTCCCATGGTCAGGCTGAACCGCACCATCCCGCAGACGTCCCCCTGGTCCGGGGCGGCGTAGCGGGTGAAGGAGAAGTCGTAACCGCTGCCCTCGCGGCCCAGGTAGAGCCGGTCGGGCATCCAGTGGAACCTGGAGGCCTCACATCCTGGCCGTGTGGGGTTGCCCGCATCGGGATAGAAGACGATGCGGTAGCCGTCGACCTCGCGGATCCGGCGGCCGGCGATCTCGGTGGGCCCCCGGAACTGCTCCATCTACTTCTTTTCCTTGAACCTGAAGGTGACGCCCTTGCCGTTCTTCTTCGGGATGGGGACGTTCAAAGTGGTGGCGAAGCTGACCTTGTAGTCGGTCTCCCACTCCGATTCCTCTTCAAAGTCGGTGACCTTCACCTTGTACCGGTATTTTTTGTTCGCGGGATCTACGGCTGGGCACATCACCCACTTGCGGGCCTTTTTGGAGTCCGCCTTCTCGCAGGCGAAGACCGCCTGCTCCCCGCCCACGGGCTGGTCCTTCGTGTCCACGGGCTCCAGGGTGAGTTCGGCGAACATGTTGTCGGTGAGCGTGGTCGGAGTGGCCTTGAAGTGGATGTTCACCGCCAGGATGTCATGGGACTCCGCCCGGACTTCGATGATCGATTCGTTGATCGGTGTGCCGTTCTCACCGGGATCGAGCGGGAGGTCGCCGTGTCCTTCGGCCAGGTGGACGATGACGTACTCGTTGTCCGGGTCGGGCTCCGCGAAGTGGATCGCCCGCTTGATGAAGGTCCTGTCCGGCTCCCAGCCCTCGGGCGGATCGGAGACCTCCTCCTTCGTCTTCTGGATGGTGGAGTAGCTCCAGCGTTCCAGTTTCTCGCCGACGGCCGGCCCGCTGAAGACATGGGAGCCCCAGATGAGGGCTCCCTCGGTGTTCGGGTAGCCGATCTGGACCGAAAGGCTGTTGTAGATACCCGTGTTCCAGGCCGCGATGGGAGTGCACACCCGGGCCAGCTTGGCGGGCCAGTCGTCCAGGTAGACCACACTGAAGTACTTGGGCTCGGTCACCTGAACGTCGCCCTCCTCCCGCAGGATCCCGGTCAGCGAACTGGAGATGACGTTGTCCTGGAGATGGCTGAACTGGGTCTCCTCCTCGTACTGGAGATGCAGCCCCGTGGTGGTGACGTTCTTCTTGAGAGCGAAGCCCAATCCCCAGGGAGTGGTTCCGGAGGACGTTTCTGCAGCGTCCGTCTTCACCGGCGCCGGCTCGAAAATGATGCGCTGCGCCTCTTCGAGGAACTTGTCAACGATCAGCTCGGAATGTTTTTCCAGCTGTTCCGCGATTTTTTTCGCGTCCGGCATCTCGGCGGGCGGCGTGATCGTGACCTTCACGGCGCCGCTCGTTTTGAGCTTGTTGAGTTCTGTTTGGATGTCGGCCTTGAGGAACCACCCGTTCGCCACGGTGTGCGTGGAGAAGTGCTCCTGGACCTTCTCCCAGTCACCGGTGATCTTCAGCCCGATCTTGGGTGTCCACATCTGTAGCTGCATGGCGGACGAGGCGAAGACCAGGCCCGTGCTGGTGCCCTTGAACCCGGCGTAGAGCAGTTGGGCGGGGTAGTTGCCGACCAGGGCCACGAAGGCGTGCTCGGCGCTGGGATCAATCGACCCAGCGCCCGCTCCCTGAAGTGCCCAGTACCATTTGTCGATCAACCCGTCCTTGGGAGATCCGGTGAGGAGCCTGGTCCGGTTCTCCTCGCCGAGATGCCAGGACGTGCGCAGCTGGAGCTTCCCGGTCTGCTTGTCCTTCTCGAAGAATTGGTAGCCCTTCTCGGAGGGATCCAGGTTGGACAGGGTGACGTTGTTGGACGCTAACGTGACGGGCATGAAGTCGGGCGTCAGGTTCTGCGGGTTCCAGAGGCTGCTGGTGTGCCCCTTGACGTCCTCGATCACCTGCTTGGTGGCCGCCTCCCACTCCTTCGCCGGAATCCCGCCCGTGGTGGTGATGCTGAGCACCCCGCCCACCGCGTCCGTCTCCAGGCCGGCGAAGCGGGTCAGGTTGAACTTGTAGTCGCCCGTGCCGTCGTCCTTGCGGGCGATGGTCATCCGGGTGGGAAGCCAGTAGAAGACCGGGTTCTTCCCTTCCTTCATCAACTCGTAGTTGTTGGCGTCGGGATAGAAGTTGACGCTGTAGCCGTTCTTGGTCACCTTCTGGATGCCGCCGGCCATCGTGGGCCCGATGGGCTCAGTCACGGAGTAGTCCTTACACATGCAAGGGCACGGTTCACCGTGCGGTGGACGAGGACAGCCGTACGGCGCCCTCGTGGATCTTGCTGGTGTCAGCATCGGCAGCATGACAGTGACTACTCAGAGTTGCAACTAGTGACTCAGAGTGAATACCGTGTGAGGCGAGGCGCCCCGCCCGTCCGATCGCCGCAGCCGTGGCGCGCGCCGACCGGGGCGTACTCGCGCGTGGCCGCACCCACGACCTCGCCCCTGCTCGCTCATCACTCACGGGAAACTGTGACGCAAGAAAAGTGGGGAAATTTCATGTCACCCAGAGCGCAAATCAAAAGGGAAGACGTCCTGGGGCCTTCCCGGATGCCCGGCGACGACCTGCAACGAATTGCCCTCCCCAGTAAGACCGCGAATATCCAATCGCGAGAGGCGGAAAATTCGCTGTACCGGACGACCGGTGCGGTTACTTCCCTCGCTTTTCGGAACAAAGACTATGGCTTCAACCCGAAGGGTAAGCGCGAGAAGTGGAGCCGCGAGGTATCCGCGATCCCGGGCTGGTACCAGAATCTGGTCAAGACGGCGACGGACGAAGCAAGCATCAGCGGCAAAACCGACGTGGAAATTGTCCGAAGCGGATTTCTCTACGTGATGAGGGCACTCCGGAAACTGGAAATGATCACCGACGAGGTGAAGCTGTACGAGGCGTGGGAAACCGAGCGGCTCTTCAAGCTCAGTCCGGACCGCCTGGCCAAGATTCTGGCCCTCACTACGGATGATCAGTACTACAAGGATCCCAAGAAAGCGATCTCCACCTACAAGGCCGTGACGGAGGAGACCTTCCTCAGGGAATTAGCGCAAGGGGAAAGGGACAAAGAACTCGAAAAATATCTGAGTGACCTAAAGAATCCGTCCGAGGTGGTGGAAAGCTACAAGAGTGCCGAAAATCCGGCGGCCACCCGGAACGGGCGGGTCATGGTGAAAGAATTCAAAGAATTCGAGGACCTCGGGCTGGTGGTGAAGAGCGACCATGTGCATGCGCGAGACGCGTATCGGCATCTGCTGGCGCACGAATTCATGCACGCCCACTCGTGGCAGCCGAGTGGCACGCTGACGGCCGGCCTACAGGACAAACACAATCAATCCGAATGGGGGGAAGGGGCGGACGAAGCGGTGACGGAGACCTTGGCTCGCGCGGTGACGGACGTTCTTTACTCCAAGGAGCATGAGCTGGCCGCATCCGGCAAAAAAGACTGGGATGAGATCCGAGACAAGGCGATCTACAACTACTTCACCCCGGTGAAGAGCAAGGCATATTTCGTGGAAGGCGCGCTGCGGTACGCCAGGGAAGTCAGTTGGATGACAATGGAACTGAACGAAAGCCGGGCATTGGGAAAGCCGCTCGAAAAGCCGCTGTTCGACGCCTACTTCCGCGGGAAGTGAGAGAGGTTCCGTCGGCTGCGGGTGCCGTGCTGGCTCCTTCTGCATGCCGGGGCGCCGGTGGGGGCTCATGTGCTGACGGCGGCGACGCCGAAGTCAGGCCCGCCGGCGTGTACGGCGTTCCGCGTTGGCCGTGACCGCCAGGGCGACGGCGGTCGCCGAGAGGAGCCGGGTGTCAGGCCGAGCGTCTCGGCGACGATCGATGCGAAGCGCTCACGCGCTCCGTTTCCCTCGTCGGCGTCACTCTGTCGCGGGGGCTGCGCGACCGCGGCCGCCGGGGCCGCCGACCAAGGCCCTGTTCTGCCTGGCCTGTTGTGGGGCTGGCTCCGCGAGGGTCCCGTCAGCACCAGCCGGCTGCGGATCATCCCGTCTCTCGTCCGGTGGCTCGGTCGACATCATGCCCGGCCCCCCGTAGGTCCGCCACGCTTCCGTCCACGGGGCTCGGGCCTGTGAGTTCGCCCCCTTTTACCCCTCACGTGCACGGAATCGAGGACCACGCGTGACAGGTCGAGCAGACCGCACGCGTCGATACGGTCGAGCACCGCCTCGTGCAGCCGCTCCCACACACCCGCTCGGGACCAGATGACGAACCGGCGGTGGGCCGTCGACTTCGATATTCCGAAGCACGGCGGCAGCGCCCGCCAGGCACACCCGCTCACCAGCACGTAGACGATCGCCGCGAACAGCGGCTCATCCGGTGTGTCCTGCGACCCGCCGCCCTGCGGACGCACCTTCGACAGTGCGATCAGCGGCTCCGCGATCTCCCACAACCCGTCCGGAACAATCCAACTTTACGTATCCCGCCCCATGCTCAGACCAACGAGTAATCACCACATAGGACACGGTCTAAGTCGGGTAGCCGGTCACGTTGCCGTGACCCGGCTACCCGACTGCGGCTCGTCGGTGATCCGCTCCAGCTCGGTGACGACCACGGGCACCGCCTGGTGGAAGTCGACGGCCCTGAACTGAGCCCCCCGGTCAGCCGCGCCGGCGAAGTAGCGGCGGGCGCTCTGCTCCAGGCGCGGCATCCGGCTCGCCCGCTGTGCCTCCGTCTTGCCCGTGAACACGAACGCCACCGGAACGTAGCCCTCCCGCCGGTCGCCGGGTAGATCCGCGACCCCAGCCGGAAGTCATGCATCGCCGCACCATGGCGACGGGCAGTCTTCTCCTTGTTCACGTCAGCCTTCGGCGTCAAAAGCTCGAACCAGTCGGGGTAGCGGCGCAGCTTCGCCGTCAGGTCGTCGACGGGCTCGGTGACGCGGTCGACCTCGAGGAGCATCGCGGGTACTGCGGCGTCCGGGGCGCGCATCGTCAGGTCGGCGTACTGGGTGTACCCGTACGGGAGTTTGTGGGCGATCTCCGTCTGCCAGGACAGCGGGGTCCCGCACCCGGCCCCGGTGAGGACCGAGGCGGTCATCGTCACGCCACCTGGTCCTACGGGAAAGCGATCCTCAAGGGCGAGCGGCACATCGTCTGGCGCCGCGTCGGCACCCACGACATCCTCACCGGCCCCTGACTCGTTCGGCATGCGGTCGTACGGACCGTACGTCAGCGGCCGCCGTGGAGCGGCACGTCCGCGAGGTGGTTCCAGGTGATGAACTGCCGGTCGTGCGACTGCGCGACCAGCGACATCCTCTCCGCCCGCAGCACCACCGGCTCACCCGGCGGATCCAGATCCGGCATCGCCGCCTTCATCGCTCTGCGGTCGGCACGCTCCTCACCCGCCACGCCGTACGCCAGAGACAGATGCGGGTAGTAGACGCTGGGGATCGTGGGGAAACGGGCGCCGGTGACCTCGGCGTCGATTCTGGTGGTCAGCTCCCACAGGCGGCGGGCCGGCGCCCCGGCACGGGCGGTGCACTCCACCCCGAGCCGGCTGATCGTCGGACGGTCGAGGACCAGGTCGAAAGGCTCGATGTCCGCGGCCTCCTGGCGGACCCGTTCGGTGATCGCGCCGATCTCCCCCGCCTCGTACCTCTCCACCGGACCACCGTGCATGACCGTCGCGTGCACCCAGCGCGCTTCCACCGGAGCAACCCCGGCCCGATGGGTGATCTCCCGGTACGGGACGACCAACCGCTCCTGCACAACCGCCGGGTCGAACAGCACATGCCAGTGCAGATCGGCCCGCCCCGCCGGCCACCCGTACGCCCGCCGCTCCGCTTCTAACGAGTTGGTGCGTGATAGCAGGTGGGGTGTCATGTCCGACCGGTGGAATGATCCGTCTGTGGCGATCATGGTCAATCGGGTGGTGCTGGCGCATCGGCTGTTCACGGGGATCTCTCGGCGTCATCTCGCGCGCCTGGTAGAGGAGTTGGCGGTGCCGTGGCAGGCAGGTGTCGAGGGCCGCCGTCATGCCGCGCGAGGCGGGGCCAGGAAGCGGGCTGCGGGAGCCGGCGCCCGCCACCAACTGGTCTTCGTCGACCGGCTGGTGGTTACGTTGATCCATCTGCGGCACGACCTGCCGCACTCGGTGCTGGGGCTGCTGTTCGGCGTTGACCGTTCCACCACTACCCGCGCGATCGGGGAGATGCGTCGGCTCCTGGCGGAGCGGGGATGCGCGGTCCCCGGCACCCCTGGCTTGCGTCTTCGGACGCTGCCGGATGTGTTCGCCTACGCCCAGGCCGAAGGCGTCGAGCTGCGGCTGGATGCCACCGAGATCCAGGTCCGGCGGCCGCCGGCCGGACGTGGTGGCCGGCGCGCGTTCGTCTCCGGGAAAAAGAAGCAGAACACGATGAAGGCCACCGTCATCGCCGACCACCACGGTCGCACCTTATGGACCGATGCACTCCGGCCTGGACATATGCACGATGCCACGGCCGCCCGCAACGAGGGCATCGCCATCTGCTTCCAGCACTTTCCCGACGTCGAGGTCCTCCTGGACGACGGCTACCTCGGCCCGAGCCGCGACCACCGCGGGCAAGCGATCACACCGCCCCGGAAACCGCGGCCGGGAGCACTGCCCGGCAGAGTCGAACAGTGGGAACGTGACCGCCACGGGCACTCATCCGACCGCATCACCGTCGAGCACGCCCTCGCCGACCACAAACGCTGGAAGCAACTGACACGCTGGACCCACCGACGCGACCGCCTCCCCGACACCTACCGGGCCATCGCCGGCCTCGTCTCCGACCGCAGCACCACAGCCTGACATCAGACCACGCTAGGCCAAACACGCCCCACCCGCTATCACGCACCAACTCGTAAGAAGAAATCATCCACGAACAGCACCCTCCGAACAACGCGATACCGAAAGGCTACCGAGCAGCTACAGCCCCTCGGCTCTCCCGACGCGACCGGCACCCGGGAGCGCCGCAGGCAGCCAGGGGCCTGTTGCCCTCCCACACCCGGACGGGTCGGCTCCGTAGTGAGCGCGGCCACCCGGCCCGTACGCGCCGATCTCCGTCATCAGCGCCGCACCCCCGTGCAGCACAGGCGTACCCCCGGCGCGGCCACGCCGGGGGTACGTCAGTCAGCGTGTGGGTCAGCGGTGGTTGCCGCGGCCCCAGGACTCGGAGTCGACGGTACGGCCGCGGTCGTTGCGCGGGGTCGCGGTGTCGGCCCGGTTGGACCAGATGCGGGAACGGCGGTCCTGGTAGACATCGGTGCGGGTGTCGTTGCCGACACCGGTGTGGACGCGGACGCTGGAGCGTCCGGCCAGGCGCAGGTTGTCGAAGCGGTAGCGGTTGCCGTCACTGTCGGACAAGGTCCAGCCGTCCAGGTTGGCGGCGCGGCGGGTGGTGTTGGTGACCTCGACCCACTCGCCGTTCAGGGAGCGGTTCGACCCGTTGTCGCGGCCGGGACTGTCGTACTGGATCTCCCCGAGGACCACTCTGGAGCGCGGCGCCGCCCGGTGCGTGCCTACCGCGGACGCCGGCAGGGCCGCGGCCCCGACCATGGCGCCCGCGGCGAGAACCAGAGCTGCCGTGCGGCGGGCGGTTGTGGAAGTGGACATGATGCCCCCTCAAAGTGGGCGCCTGCGGGACCCCCTGACGGGCCCGCGTGACGCCGGACTCCCCCGGCCCTGTTCGGCCGAGAACACGACCATGACGCAGTCACCACCCGCACAACCGGAACATCAGATTCGCGTTGCCAAACACGGACATACCCATAACTCTCCGCCGTATACGGCAACCATACGCCAACCTGTCGCATACATGACCATCACGGTCCGCATCCACCCGCATCACGACTGGAGATCGTGGTCGCGCCCCTGGGCGGGCCACCCCGACACCCACCCCACACGCCACCACGCCAGCGGAAGCGATTCGTGTAACAGCGGGACGGCCTGTGCTCGTTCAGTGGCGGGTGAATCAGGCGGAGTGCGGGGCGACCGGCGTACGGAACGCGACGAGAGATACTCGACAGGCAGACCCTCGTCACCGCGCCCTGAGCAGCTGATCAGCACCTCCCGCACGCCGGGGAACCTGTCTCCGGCCGTTGGGCGGCCGGAGACGGGCAGGGGCCGGATGGCGGCTGTGCTGTGGGCTCAGGTGATGCGGGGGGTCTGTAGTATCCGCAGGCTGTGGGCGGGGAGGGTAAGTGCGGTATCCGCCGCCAGGGCGCCGGTCTCCGCGGTGAGGGGTTCCGTGGTGTCCACGACGGTGGTCCATTTCTCCCCGAAGGCCGCTGCGGGGAGATGGAATTCCACGGGTTCGTGGTGGGCGTTGAAGAGCAGAAGGAAGGAGTCGTCGGGGGCGGCGCCGCGTTCGGTGCGTTCGATGTCGCTGTCGCCGCCCAGGAAGACGGCCAGCGCGTGGGCGTCGCCGCGCTGCAAGTCCTCCTGGTTCATGAGCTGTGCGTCCGGGCGCAGCCAGGCGATGTCGGCGCGTTCGGCGGGGATGGTGTCGCTGGGGCCGTGTAGGAACCGGCGGCGGCGGAGAAGCGGGTGCTTGCCGCGCAGTCGCAGGAGGTGGGCGGTGAAGTCGCGCAGTTGCCGCTGATCTTCGTTCAGGTCCCAGTGCATCCAGGCGGTTTCGTTGTCCTGGCAGTAGACGTTGTTGTTGCCGCCCTGGGTGCGGCCGGTCTCGTCGCCGTGGGCGATCATGGGTACGCCCTGCGAGATGAGCAGGGTGGTGAGGATGTTGCGCTGCTGGCGCAGCCGCAGTTTTTGAATGCCGGGGTCGTCGGTCGGTCCTTCGGTGCCGCAGTTGAAGGAGTGGTTGTTGCTTTCCCCGTCGGCCCCGTCCTCACCGTTGGCGTCGTTGTGCCGTTCCGTGTAGGAGACGAGGTCGCGGAGCGTGAATCCGTCGTGGGCGGTGACGAAGTTGATGCTGGCCCGGGGTCTGCGGCTGTGGTGCTGGTAGAGGTCCGGGGAGCCGGTGATACGGGCCGCGAACTCGCCGAGCGTGCCCTGGTCTCCGCGCCAGAAGCCGCGCACGTTGTCGCGGTACTTGCCGTTCCACTCGCTCCACAGGGCGGGGAAGTTGCCGACCTGGTAGCCGTCGTCGCCGATGTCCCAGGGCTCGGCGATCAGTTTGACCGTGCCAATGACAGGGTCCTGCTGCACTATGTCGAGGAACGCCGAGAGCCGGTCCACTTCGTGGAACTGCCGGAGCAGGGTGGACGCGAGGTCGAAGCGGAAGCCGTCGACGTGCATTTCGGTGACCCAGTACCGCAACGAGTCCATGATCATTTGCAGGACGTGCGGGTGCCGCATGAGCAGGCTGTTGCCCGTGCCGGTGGTGTCGAAGTAGTGGCTCGGGTCGTCGTCCACCAGACGGTAGTACGACCGGTTGTCGATGCCCCGGTAGGACAGGGTCGGGCCCTGTTCATTGCCCTCGGCGGTGTGGTTGTAGACCACGTCCAGGATCACCTCCAGGCCTGCCGCGTGCAGGGCCTTGACCATGGCCTTGAACTCGTCGACCTGCTGGCCGCGCGTGCCGGTGGCGGCGTACGCGTTGTGCGGGGCGAAGTAGCCGATGGTGTTGTAGCCCCAGTAGTTCGACAGGCCCCGGTCGACCAGGAAGCCGTCCTGGGTGAACTGGTGCACCGGCATCAGTTCGACCGTGGTCACCCCGAGGTCGAGCAGGTGCGTGATGACGGCGGGGTGGGCCATGCCGGCGTACGTACCGCGCAGTTCGTCGGGTACTTCGGGATGCAGTTGGGTCATGCCCTTGACGTGAGTCTCGTAGATCACCGACTCGTGATACGAGCGCTTGGGCGGCAGGTCGCCGGACCAGTCGAACGAACTGGGATCGGTGACCACGCCCAGCATGCCGTGCCCGAGCGAGTCGCGGTCGTCGGGAACGCCTGGATCGTCGAGGCGGTGGCCGCACAGCGAAGGATCCCCGTCGATCTGCCCGTCGATGGCCTTGGCATAGGGGTCCAGCAGAAGCTTGGCCGGGTTGCAGCGCAGCCCGTTCGCCGGGTCGAAAGGCCCGTGGACCCGGTACCCGTACCGCTGGCCGGGGCCGACACCGGGCAGATAGCCGTGCCAGACCGACCCGTCGACCTCGGGCAGCGCTATGCGGTGCTCCGCCCCGTCGTCGTCGACCAGACACAGCTCCACGTTCTCCGCGACTTCCGAGAAAAGAGCGAAGTTGGTGCCGGCGCCGTCGTACTGGGCGCCCAGAGGGTAGGCGCGACCGCTTTGAACATCCATGAGTGGGGTCTGCCCCGGTGTCCCGGCCTCACACAGCACGATTCGTCATCCGCCGGCGGGCAGCGTCGGACGCCCTCGCCGGGGTGTTCAGCAGACGGTGAGCAGGCCGTTCTCGCGAACGACGTCCAGGGACAGCGTGCGGTAGCCGACGGTTTCGAACAGCACGGTCAGACGTTGGTCCTCCTCGCTCATCACCGAGCCTTCCCCCCAGTGCTTGTGCCGGACCAGGGTGCCGGGCTGGTAGGGGTGCTGCCCGCCGGCCGGCGAAGAGTCGCGGGGCTCGGGCAGCGGGCCTCCGGTGCCGGACAGTACCGCCGGGCCGCCGCCTCCCCCCTGCTGGGCCAGCTCGGCCGCCTCGCACCGGTCACAGGATCCGCATCCTTCGGTCTTGTCCTGGATCTGGCCGAAGTAGCCGAGCAGGAATCGGCGGCGGCAGCCGGTGGTCTCCGCGTAGCCCCGCATCATGTCCACCCGTGATCGTTCCAGCTGCTGCTGGGCGTCGCCGAGTTCGACAGCTTGCCGCGCGGCGCGAGCCGCGGTCTTGTCGCCGGTCGGCTCCAGGTCGCCGTCGTCGGTGGTGCGGACGGCGTCGACCTGTTCCAGGAGGTTGACGACCGCGGTCAGCCGGCTGGCTGTCAGGTGGGTCTCGTCCCGAAGATCGCTGGGGTGTACGGGCCCGTCGTGGTTCTCCAGGGTGCTTGCCACCTGGGTGACGGTGTCCGGGTCCGGGCGGCCTGCCGCGAAGAAGCGCTGCATGCCGAGATCCTGCGGCCGGTAGGCGAGGATCGCGCGCGAGGGCTCGCCGTCACGTCCGGCCCGGCCGATCTCCTGGTAATAGGCGTCAAGGGACCCGGGGACGGAGGCATGGAGGACGAAGCGCACGTCCGGCTTGTCGATCCCCATCCCGAAGGCGGAGGTCGCCACGACCACGTCGAGCGAGCCCGCCATGAACCGGTCGTGCACCGCGCCGCGTTCGGCGCCGGGAAGCCCGGCGTGGTACGCCGCCACATCCAGCCCCAGCGCACCGAGTTCGTCCGCGTACTCCTCGGCCTCCCGGCGCGTCGCCGCGTAGACCAGGCCTGGCTTGGGCTCTGCCGCCGCCCGTTCAATCACCGCCCGCTTCTTGACCGCGGCGTCCCGGAAGGGGATGACCTCCAGATGGATGTTGGGACGGTCGAAACCGGTGACGACCTCGTGCACGTCGCGCATGCCGAGCTGGGCGACGATGTCAGCCCGCACAGGGGCGGCGGCACTCGCGGTCAAGGCGAGTACGGGAGGCCGCCCCAACCTGTCGATGACCTGCCCCAGGCGCAGGTATTCAGGACGAAAGTCATGGCCCCAGGACGACACGCACTGCGCCTCGTCCACCACGAACAGAGCCGGCCTCGCCGCCGCGAGCTGCTCTATCACCTCGTCCTTCACCAGCTGTTCCGGCGCCAAGAAGAGGAAGTCGACACCGCCCGCACTGATCCGGTCCCACACCGCCGCGTTCTGACTGCCGCTCTGCGTCGAGTTCACCGCGGCCGCGTCCGGGCCCGACCGGGCCAGCAGCCCCTGCACCTGGTCCCGCTGAAGGGCGATCAGGGGCGACACCACGAGGGTCGGACCCGGCATCAGCAGACCGGGAACCTGGTAGACGGCCGACTTGCCCGCGCCGGTGGGCATCACCACCAGCGTGTCCCGCCGCTCCATCACCGCTTCCATCGCAAGCAACTGCTCCGGGCGCAAACGCTCCCAGCCGAATACCTCCCGCGCGCTGCGCTGCAGACGCCGCGATGACGCAGTAACCATGATGCTCCTCGAACTCGGACCCGGGCGCAGACCGCGACAGCAGCCGCGGCTGACTTCCTGCTGCCCCCGCGACCACGCGTTAGCACCCCGCGAGCCGACCGGTCGGAATCCGTACCCGATGCCCGTTTCCCCGACGCTCCGCACCGCGGCCACCCGGCGGCACCGGGGGCCGCACCCGGGAGAAGGAGGCTTCCACACACTGTTCCGGGGCCCCTGCCTCCCTCGGAGCGCGCGTGGTGGAGAACATCGGCCCCCACGTCGCCGACTTCTACAGCAGCCCATCTGCCAGGCCGGAACACCCCCGCGCTGGCGGGGAGGACGGCACATCGGTGCGGCCGACCGGGACGTACGTCGGAACACCCCCGCGCTGGCGGGGAAGCCCGGCGATCACCGACTACGCCAAGGAGACGGGTCAGAACCGCCTGGAGGTGGCCATGGCCGTACGCAAGGCGGCCGTCGAGGCGACGGGCAGTCAGGGCTCCGACGGTGACGGGGGAAGCGATGGATGAGCCGGAACAGCCCTCACCCTCTGGCGATGTGCCCGTGCGGTGGCCGTGGCCGCCCGACCGCCTTCCGGTCCTACGCGTACGTATCGATGGCCGGTGGCTCCACTCCCAGGTGCTCGCCCGTGTGGCGTACCCGGACGGCCGGGCCGCGTTCCGGGTGAATGTGACGCCGCCGCGCGGGGGTGGCGGGCACGAGCGGACGTACTACTGGCCCCAGGCGGGAAGCTGCGCCTGGCCTGGGTCCCGAGGACCCCGCCCCCATAACCCAGGCCCAAGCCGACCTTCACAGCGGGCCCCTATGAACTGAAAATCGAATGTGCGTTCTAATAAGGTCATGGACTCCATCACCGTTCCCGAGGATCTGGCGCAGGCCCGGCGCGCCTGGAGGGCCACGTACCAGGCGCTCGCCGCGACCTCCCGCCCGGCCGACAACACCCGGCTGCGCCGGCGATTGCTCCGTTTGTCGACCCGGATGGTCCGGCTGCGCCAGCAGGCCGGCTCCTCGGAGCGGGCCGGGGTGTGGGCGGCGTGACGGGCGGGCCGACCGAGCGCCAGGAGCAGATCCTGCGCGTGGTCCGAGCGTGGATCGCCGACCGGGAGGAGGGGCCGTCGATCCGTGAGATCGGCCGTGAGGTCGGCCTGTCGAGTACCAGCTCGGTCGCGTATCAGCTGCGCCGGATGGAGGAGCGCGGCCTGCTCGACGGCGTAGTGCCGCAGGTGGTGGTCCAGGACCTCGTCCGGGCACGTGACGGGGAGGTAGATCGTCAGGTTCGCGGTGAAGCCGTCGGCGGTGTCGCCGAACTGGATCAGCGCCCGCCCGACGACGGTGCCGTCGGCGAGGAGCAGGTTCGAGGACATCTTGCGCGGAAACTCCGACTCAGAGAGGAGCTCGTCCGCTTCCTCGGCCCAGGCCAGCTCGTCCGTTCCCCAGCTGCCCATTCCGCGGCCCGCGTGTCCTCCCCGCCAGCGCGGGGGTGTTCCGCTGTTTTGGCCCTGGTGACGACGTTCGTACGGGTCCTCCCCGCCAGCGCGGGGGTGTTCCGTCGTCGTCGGGCTCCAGGCCCTTCTCGTCGTCGTCCTCCCCGCCAGCGCGGGGGTGTTCCGAGGTGGGGGTTCGCGTCGAGTTCCTTGCTGGCGTCCTCCCCGTCAGCGCGGGGGTGTTTCGGCGTCAGCCTCGGTGTAGGTAGCCGGGTGCTGGTATTCCCCGCCGGTGCGGGAGTGTGCAGGAGAGCCCTCGAACCGCGCCCCAGGCCGAGCGGTCCTCCCGGCCGGCGCGAGGGACTTCCACTCACTAAACCTGCGGAGATCAAGGGGAAAAAGTCCTCAACGAGACGGCACCAGCGCGCGGCACCCGCTCCCCTACGGCTTTGGACCACCCCTGGCACTGCGAAGTTCGAACAATCTCTTGCCCGATCGGATGCCATCTCCACGTACCCTGACCAGCACTCCAAAGCACCTGACGACCTATCAGAACGAGCGTCAAATGAGCGTCAAGATACCGCTGCGAGCGTCATTTCAGCGTCAAGACATCGCCCGTAACGCACATGGAGCACATCATGCGCACCCGCCAAAGCCGCAGGTCAGCGGCCCTTCACGGCAGGTTCAAGGATCGCCACGCACTCCACATGGTGCGTCATCGGAATGAAATGAGGTGACATACCTCGTCCCCCGAACGGTCGACGCCTGGTTGCCGAAGCCGCGGTCACGAGTGTCGCCGCCTCCTAGTAGGGCTGGAGAAGGTCGACCTGCATCAGTTGACCTGCGCGCCGCCCTCGGCCCGAAAATGTCCAGGCAACTCCCGCAAGGCCAGCTCTCGGCAATCACTCCCGGTGACTGGTGAACGTCGCCCAGAGAAACCTGTCCCTCCAGCACACGATCGCTGGAGGGACGCCGCCTGGGGAGAATCTGGGGAGTACAGGTACCGCTGGGGAGCGTCCGGGGAGAATCGATTGCGTAAGGCGGCACGAACGTGAAAGACACGGAAAGAGACGTCCGTCCAGCTCAGAGGCCATATGGGCGGCATCGCCACAGGTCAGTGCCGTCCACTGGACACCTTCATGCCGAAGGTGCCCTGGAGGGTGGGCCGGGTGGTGAACATGCGTGCGCCGCCTTGCTGTCTCGTTCGTCTGTTCGCCGAGCAGGCTATCGACCGTTCGTGGTCGTCCGTGGTCGCCCGTGGTCCAGCAGTACGATTTGTGGGTGATCATGCCCAGCTCCGCCACGGGTGCGAGGCGGCACGGACCGTAGCGGAGGTACGCGGTGCACGGTGAGTACAAGGTCCCCGGCGGCAAGCTGGTCGTCGTGGACCTGGACACGGCGGACGGGGTGCTGCGCGGGGTCCGGGTCGCCGGGGACTTCTTCCTGGAGCCCGACGAGGCCATCGAGGCGATCGACGCCGCGCTGGAGGGCGCGCCCGCCGACACGGACGCCGCCGCCCTCGCGTCCCGGATCGACGCGGCGCTGCCCGCCGGGACGGTGATGTACGGCCTGACGTCGGAGGGAGTCGCCGTCGCCGTACGCCGTGCCCTGGCGCGGGCCACCGACTGGACGGACTACGACTGGCAGGTCATCCACGCGGCCCCGGAGTCCCCGGCTCTCCACATGGCGCTGGACGAGGTCCTGACCACCGAGGTCGCGGCGGGCCGCCGCCCGCCGACGCTCCGGATCTGGGAGTGGGGCGCGCCCGCCGTGGTGATCGGCAGCTTCCAGTCGCTGCGCAACGAGGTGGACCCGGCCGGCGCGGAGCGCCACGGCATCACGGTGGTCCGCCGGATCTCGGGCGGCGGCGCCATGTTCATCGAGCCGGGCAACACGATCACGTACTCGCTCTCCGTGCCGGAGGCGCTGGTCAAGGGGCTGAGCTTCGCCGACAGTTACGCGTATCTGGACGACTGGGTGCTCGGCGCGCTCGGCGACCTGGGCGTGAAGGCGTGGTACCAGCCGCTGAACGACATCGCGACGGACGCGGGCAAGATCGCGGGCGCGGCGCAGAAGCGGGTCGTGAGCGGGCGGGGTGCCGTACTGCACCACGTGACCATGGCGTACGACATCGACGCCGACAAGATGCTCGACGTGCTGCGGATCGGCCGCGAGAAGCTCTCCGACAAGGGGACGCGCAGCGCGAAGAAGCGGGTGGACCCGCTGCGGCGGCAGACCGGTCTGTCGCGGGAGGCCGTGATCGAGCGGATGATCGCGTCCTTCCGGGGGCGGTACGGCCTGACGGAGGGCCGGGTCACCGAGGAGGAGATGGCGCGGGCGCGCGAACTCGCCGCGACGAAGTTCGGCAGCCGGGCGTGGACGGCGCGGGTGCCGTAATCCGGGCGGGGATGCCGTAGCTCGGAGATGCCGTGGCTCACACCTCCGCCCCGGCGGGGGGAGCCGCCGGGGCGGAGGAGTACTGCTCCGGATGGACGCCCGATCGTCAGGATCCGGCGGCCACCGCCCGCCGTTCGGGCAGCATCAGGGCGACGTAGAGCACCAGCGAGGCGGCGAGGCCCACCGCCCAGCCGTAGTCGGCGAGCGGTTTGAGGAAGGGGATCAGGCCGTCCTCGGGGAACGGCCCCTGGCCCTCCGCCGAATGGGACCCGCCCACCGCCAGCAGCCCGCCGACCAGGAACGCCCATACGGCTTTGAAATTCCAGCCGTTGGTGTACCAGTAACGGCCGCCGGGCCGGTAGAGGTCGGCCAGGTCGAGGACGGTCCGCCGGACGACCCAGTAGTCGGCGATCAGGATGCCCGCGACCGTACCGAGCAGACCGCCGACCAGACCGAGCCAGGTGAAGATGTACAGCTCGGGCGTCTCGGTGAGCTTCCACGGCATGATGACCACCCCGACCACCCCTGTGATCAGCGCGCCCGTACGGAAGTTGATGAGCTTCGGCGCCAGGTTGGCGAGGTCGTAGGCAGGCGAGACGACGTTCGCCGCGATGTTCACGGAGATCGTCGCGATCAGTACGGTCACCAGCGCGAAGAGCAGCCCGAAGACGTTGTCGGTCTTGGCGGCGAGGGCGACCGGGTCCCAGACGGCCGCTCCGTACACCGCCTGCGAGCCGGAGGTGACGAAGACCGACAGCAGCGCGAAGACCGTCATGGTGGTGGGCAGTCCGAGTGTCTGTCCCCAGATCTGCGCGCGCTGTCCGGCGCCGAAGCGGGTGAAGTCCGGGATGTTGAGCGACAGGGTGGACCAGAAGGCGATCATCCCCATGAGGGAGGGGAAGAAGACCGGCCAGAAGTCCGCGCCCCAGCCGAGCTTCGACGGCTGGTCGAGCAGCGGGCCGAGGCCGCCGGCCTTGACGGTGATCCAGAGGAACAGCACGAGCGCGCCGACGATGACAAACGGCGCGGCCCAGTTCTCGAAGCGCCGCAGGGTGTCCATCCCCCGGTAAATGATGGCGAGTTCGAGCGCCCAGAAGAGGACGAAGCAGACCCACAGCGTCCAGGGCTGGCCACCGACCCGCGACGCCTCCGCCCAGCCGCCGAAGATCTTGCCGAGCAGGACGAAGATGCCCTGGCCGCCGATCCAGGTCTGGATACCGAACCAGGCGCAGGCGACGGCCGCCCGGATCAGCGCGGGCAGGTTGGCGCCGCGCAGGCCGAAGGAGGCACGGGCGAGTACGGGAAAGGGGATGCCGTACTTGGGTCCCGCGTGGCCGGTCAGCAGCATCGGGAAGAGCACGATCAGGTTGGCGAGGGCGATCGTGAGGACCGCCTGCTTCCAGTCCATGCCGAGCGTGACAAGACCCGAAGCCAGCAGCCAGGACGGGATGTTGTGCGCCATGCCGATCCACAGCGCCGCGAAGTTGTACGTGGTCCAGGTGCGGCGGGCGACCGGCACCGGCAGGAGGTCGTCGTTGACGAAGCGGCTGTCGCCGGGGGTCGCGCCGGGTGCGAGCTCGGCCCGGCCGCCCTCGTCTCTCCCGGTGTCTCCGGTGTCGGTTATCGCGGTCATCGCGGCGGAACCCTTCCTGCGGAGGGGACGGAAGCGGGTGGGAAAGGGCGGGTCAGTCCTGGAAGTGCGGGATGATCTCGGCGCCGTACGCGTCGATCGTCGCTTCCTTCGCGTCGTGCATGTTGTAGAGCGCGAACTGGTCGACGCCCAGGGCCCGCAGCGCCTCCAGCTTCTCGATGTGTGCCTCGACGGGACCGAGCAGGCAGAACCGGTCCACGATCTCGTCGGTCACGAAGTCCGCCGACGTGTTGTCCGTACGCCCGTGGTGGCTGTAGTCGTACCCCTCGCGCTGCTTGATGTAGTCGGTCAGCGCGTCGGGCACCAGCCCGGAGT
Source organism: Streptomyces sp. NBC_01317 (assembly GCF_035961655.1). Lineage (NCBI taxonomy): Bacteria > Bacillati > Actinomycetota > Actinomycetes > Kitasatosporales > Streptomycetaceae > Streptomyces > Streptomyces sp. NBC_01317. The sequence continues at coordinate 1,500,921 of NZ_CP108393.1, forward strand.
GCTCGCCGTAGCGCGCCACCAGGTCCGCGACGTGGTTGCCGACCATCCCGCCGAACCACCGCGACTGGTCGCGGGCGTGGGCGAGGTCGTCACCGACGTACGCGGGCGCCGCCACGCAGATCGTGATCGAGTACGGGTCCCGCCCGGCGTCCGAGGCGGCGGTACGGACCGCCTTGATCATCGACTCGGTGAGGTACGGGTCCGCGAGCTGGAGGATGAAACCGTCGGCCTTCTGCCCGGCGAGGGCCAGGGCCTTGGGCCCGTACGCGGCCATCCAGACCGGCAGTTTCCCGTCCCGTACCCACGGCAGCCGCAGGCTCTGGCCGTCGACGACCGCCTCGCGGCCCTCCGCGAGGTCGCGGATGACCTCCATCGCCTCGCCCACCCGGGCCAGGGTGTTGGGCTTGCGGCCTGCCACCCGCATCGCCGAGTCGCCCCGCCCGATGCCGCAGACCGTGCGGTTGCCGTACATCTCGTTGAGGGTGGCGAAGGTGGAGGCGGTCACCTCCCACGTCCTGGTGCCCGGGTTGGTGACCATGGGGCCCACGATCAGGCTGGTGGTGTGCTCCAGGATGCGGCTGTAGATGACAAACGGCTCCTGCCAGAGGACCGCCGAGTCGAAGGTCCAGCCGTAGCGGAACCCGTTGCGTTCCGCGCGCCGCATGAGCCCGACGACCCCTGAGGCCGGCGGGTCGGTCTGGAGGACGAGTCCGAAGTCCATGGCCGTGCCACTCCTAGATCACTTGGTTCGCTCGGTTCGGTTCGCTTCGTTCACTTGGCGGACGTGCTCAGTCGAGGTACTGGCAGGTGGCGCGCGGCGTGTACTGGCCGTGGCCCGCGCGGCCGGTGAACTCCCGCCGGTCGATGACCGGTTCGCCCCGGGACAGCACGGTCTCCACCTGCCCGGTGATCCGTTTGCCCTCGTACGCCGAGTAGTCGACGTTCATGTGGTGCGTGGCGACGGAGAGCGTCTGCTCGTGGTCCGGGTCGTAGATCACGACATCTGCGTCCGCGCCGGGCGCGATGGTGCCCTTGCGCGGGTAGAGGCCGAACATCCTGGCCGGGGTGGCGCAGGCGATCTCGATCCAGCGGCGGCGCGTGATGTGGCCTTCGACCACGGCCTGATGGAGAAGGTCCATCCGGTTCTCCACCCCGGGCAGGCCGTTCGGGATCTTGGAGAAGTCGCCCCGGCCCATGTCCTTCTGCCCGGTGAAGCAGAACGGGCAGTGGTCCGTGGACACCACCTGGAGGTCGTTGGTACGTAGCCCGCGCCAGAGGGCCGCCTGGTGCTCCTTGGGCCGCAGCGGGGTCGAACAGACGTACTTGGCGCCCTCGAAGTCCGGCTCCGCGAGGTTGTCGGTGGAGAGGAAGAGGTACTGCGGACAGGTCTCGCCGAAGACCGGCAGCCCCTTGTCGCGGGCCTGCGCCAGCTCGGCGACCGCCTCCTCGGCCGATACGTGCACGACGTACAGCGGTGCGTCGGCGACCCGCGCGAGCTGGATCGCGCGGTGGGTGGCCTCGGCCTCCAGCAGGACCTTCCGTACCTCGCCGTGGTAGCGGGGGTCGGTGCGGCCCTCGGCGAGCGCCTGTTCCACGAGCACGTCGATCGCGATGCCGTTCTCGGCGTGCATCATGATCAACCCGGCGTTCCGGGAGGCGCGTTGCATGGCCCGCAGGATCTTGCCGTCGTCGCTGTAGAAGACGCCGGGGTAGGCCATGAAGAGCTTGAAGGAGGTCACACCCTCCTGGACCAGGAGATCCATCTCGTTCAGCGAACTCTCGTTCACGTCCGCCACGATCATGTGGAAGCCGTAGTCGATCGCACATCGGCCGTCGGCCTTGGCGTACCAGGCGTCCAGGCCCTCGCGCAGCGCCCGTCCCGGCGACTGGATGGCGAAGTCTACGATCGTGGTGGTGCCGCCCCAGGCGGCGGCGCGGGTGCCCGTCTCGAAGGTGTCGGCGGCCAGGGTGCCGCCGAACGGCATCTCCATATGCGTGTGGGCGTCGACCCCGCCGGGGATGACGTACTTCCCGGTCGCGTCGATCGTCCGCTCGGCGGTCCAGCCCTCCGCGACCGTGGACCCGTGCGCGGCGAGGGCGACGATCCTGCTGTCCTCGATCAGGACGTCGGCGTGGGTCTCCTCGGCGGCGGTGATGACAAGCCCGCCACGGATCAGGGTGCGGGTGCTCATGGTGGTGGCGCTCCCATTCTTGCGGTGCGACCGCGCTCGCGGGGACGGAGGTTGGTCCGAACTGCCCTGGCGCGGGCGGCTGTCGGCCGCCCGCGCCGGGGCCGTACGGACGGATCAGACGCCCCGCAGGGCCTGTTCGAGGATGGCCGCGCCCTGTTCCGCCTCGGCGACGGTGAGGGAGAGCGGCGGTGCGATCCGCAGCACGCTGGTGTTGTGGCCGCCGCCCTTGCCGATCAACAGCCCGCCCTCGCGGGCCGCTTCGAGTACGGCCGCCGCCCGCTCGGGCGACGCCTCGTCGGTGCCCGGCTTCACCAGTTCGACGCCGATCATCAGGCCCCGGCCGCGGACCTCCCGTACGGCCGCGACACCCGCGCCGATCCCCCGCAGCCGCTCGATCAGCAGTCCGCCGACCCGCCGGGCGTTGCCCTGGAGGTCGTGCTCCAGCAGGTACGAGAGGTTCGCGAGGCCGGCCGCCATCGTGACGGGGCTGCCGCCGAAGGTCGAGATGGAGTTGCTGTCCAGGCAGTTCATGATGTCGGCGCAGGCCACGACCCCGCCGATGGACATGCCGTTGCCGATGCCCTTGGCGAAGGTGAGGATGTCCGGCGAGCCGCTCGCGGCGTGGGCCTGCCAGCCCCAGAAGTGCTCGCCCGTACGGCCCCAGCCGGTCTGCACCTCGTCGCTGATCCACAGGATGCCGTGCCGGTCCAGGACTTCGCGGAACGCGGCGTACAGCCCGTCGGGCGGGGCGGTGAACCCCCCGACGCCCTGCACCGGTTCGGCGATGAGCGCGGCGGGCGCGCGGGTGTGGCCGAGCAGGTCCTCCAGGTCGGCCACGCACGCCGCGATGAAGGCGTCGTCGCCGAGGTGCGCGTACGGGCCCCGGTCGCGGACCCCGCCGTGCACGTACAGCGTCTGGAGCGGGGAGAGCGAGGTAGGCGACCAGCCCCGGTTGCCGGTGACGGACACGGTGGAGAAGGACCGGCCGTGGTAGCTGTTGCGCATCGCGAGGATCTGGTTCGACGCGCGGTAGGTGGTGGCCAGCATGAGGGCCGTGTCGTTGGCCTCCGTACCGGACGTGGTGAAGAAGACCCGGGCGTCCGGGATGCCGGACAGGGTGGCGATCCGCTCCGCCAGCTCGACCATCGGGCGGTTGAGGTAGAGCGTGGACGAGTGGATGATCCGCCCGGCCTGCTCACTCACCGCCTTGGTGACCTCGGGCAGGGCGTGGGCGGTCATCGTGGTGAGGATGCCGCCGAAGAAGTCCAGGTAGCGGTTGCCGTCGGCGTCCCAGACGTGGCGGCCCTCGCCATGTGTGATCTCCAAGGGCCGGTCGTAGTACAGGGCGAGCCAGTCGGGGAGGACCGCGCGGTGGCGGTCGAGGAGCCGGTCGGTGCCCTGCGGGGTGCCCGGGTGGCCGGTGGCCCGCGGGATGTCCGTCGTGTCGGTCACGGCTGCACCAGTCCCTCGTACGCGTCGGGCCTGCGGTCCCGGTAGAACGCCCATTGCTGCCGCACTTCGTCGATCACCCCGAAGTCCAGGTCCCTGACGAGGAGTTCCTCGGCCTTGTCACTCGCCGGCTCACCGACGAACTGGCCGCGCGGATCCACGAAGTAGCTCGTGCCGTAGAAGTCGTTGTCGCCGTACTCCTCCTGGCCGACCCGGTTGATCGCCGCGATGAAGTACTCGTTGGCGACGGCGGCGGCCGGCTGCTCCAGCTGCCAGAGGTAGGCGGAGAGGCCGCGCGAGGTGGCGGACGGGTTGTACACGATCTGGGCGCCGTTCAGGCCGAGCTGGCGCCAGCCCTCGGGGAAGTGCCGGTCGTAGCAGATGTAGACGCCGACCCGGCCGACGGCGGTGTCGAAGACCGGCCAGCCGGCGTTGCCCGGTTTGAAGTAGTACTTCTCCCAGAAGCCCTTGACCTGCGGGATGTGGTGCTTGCGGTACTTCCCGAGGTACGTGCCGTCGGCGTCGATCACAGCGGCGGTGTTGTAGTAGAAGCCCGCCTGCTCGATCTCGAAGACGGGGACCACGATCACCATCCCGGTCTCCCGGGCCAGCTCGCGCATCCGCGTGACGGTGGGACCGTCCGGGACGGGCTCGGCCCACCGGTAGTGCTCGGGCTCCTGCACCTGGCAGAAGTACGGGGCGTTGAAGACTTCCTGGAAGCCGATCACCCGCGCGCCCTGCCGGGCCGCCTCGCGGGCGTGCTCCTCATGCTTGGCGATCATGGATTCGGTGTCGCCGGTCCAGGTCGCCTGGACAAGTGCGGCGCGTACGACTCTGGCCACGGGACTGCTCCTTGGGCGGGATCGTCGACGAGCTTTCTACGCACGTAGACAGATGCGTAGGAGGAGAACGTAAGCCCCGTCACACACGGGGGCAAGACCATCGTCGTTAACCCGCAGAGTCGATCAAGTTTCACACCCGAGCGGTCGACAACGGGCGGATCGGGGCACGGCCGGGTCAGGCGGCCCCGATCCCGGCCACCCGCAGGGCATGCACGACATCCCGCTCGTGACCGGCCGAGACGGCCCGCGCCGCGTCGAGGAGCTGCGGTACGAGACGGCGCGGATCGGGTACGGCGATCCGCGCCGCGTCCTCCGGCGTACGGGCCTGGACGAAGGTGCTCAGGAGCGCCTGCGCCTCGTGCGCCCGGCCCGCCTCGCCCAGGGCGAGCACGGCGTCGGCGATCTCCTCGGCGGGGCGGGCGGCGCCCTGGCGCAGGAGCTGGCCGCAGTCGTCGTCCCGGCCGGCGACGGCGAGCGCCCCGGCGGCCGCCGCGAGGCGGTCGGGCGGCAGGGAGGCGGCCTCCCAGAGCAGTTCGGCCCAGTCGGCGCCGAGGCCCGCGCGGTTCAGTTCGGCGGCGAGCAGCGGCAGCTGGCCCGGCGGGCGCCCGGCGGCCTCGCAGAGCAGGACGTGCGCCTCGCCGGACCGGCCCTGGGCGCGGAGCCCGACGAGCGAGGCGACCAGGTCGGCGGCGGCGCGCAGGTCCTCGGGCGAGTGGGCGGGCTCGGCGGGGCGGGCGGCACCGGCGAGCGCGCCGCCGAAGCGGGCGCCGCGCGGGGTGTCGCGGGCGGTGGGGGGCGGGGCGTCCGTGAGGGGCGCGGCCACCGGTTCGTCGGCGTCGTCGTCGAGGTCGAGTCCGGCGAACCGGGCGCCGCGCGGCTTGCGCTTGGCGGCGGAGCCGCGCTTCTTCTGCCGGGTCGGGGCGGGCTCGGGCTCCTGGTCGCGGGGCGCGGTCCGGGGGGCCTCCCCGGCCCACTGCGGTGAGCTGTCCCGTACGGCCTCCGAGCCGCCGGCGGCCGGGGCCGTCCCCGCGCCCCGACCCGCGCCCCGACCCGCGCTCGCGGGGCCGTGTCCCAGGCCCTCTAACGGCGCTCCGGGGCCCCACGTGGCGTCGCGGGGAGCGTGGGCGGGGCCGTTCCCGTTTCCGTACGGCCCCTGGGGGGCGGCCTGGCCGTAGGCACAGGCCGCGCGCGGTTCGCCCGCCCACGACGACGGCGCGCCGCCGGTCCCGTCCGTGCCCGCGCCCGTACCCCCGCCGGCGTACCGGGCGGATCCCTGCGCGTTGACACGGGCGTTGTCGTGGGCGTTGTCGCGGGGTCCGGAGCCGGCCGGGGCCGGGTCGCGGGTGCCGAACACGGATTCCTCGTCCGCCGGGGACTCCTCCGCGCGGAACCACCCTTCGGGCGCCACCGGGCGCGGGGGCGGTCCGCCGCGCCCCGGGGTGGTCAGGGCGGTGAGCCGGGAGCGGAGTTCGGCGCAGCGTGCGGACGCGCGCGCGTGGTCGTCGCGCACCCACGCGAGGTCGTGCGCCAGCTGCCCGCCCTCGGGCGAGCCCTCCGGGGTCGTACGGAGCTGTCGTACCAGCTCGTCGGCCCGCTCCACGGCGTACGCCTGCTCGCGGAGCATCAGCCGCAGGCGCTCCGACAGCGCTTCCCCGCCACCGGCCCGCCGGTCGTACGCGGCGGCGGACGCCGCGTGCAGGCGGCGTGCGCGGGCCGCCTCCGCCGCCGTCTGCTCGGCGTCCCGGCCCGCGCCGAAGTCCTGGAGCAGTGACTCCACGACGTCCCACGGAGGTATCTCGACGCCGTCGAAACAGGCCCGCAGCCCGTCGGGGTCACGCTGTCTGAACACGCCGTACCAGCCGCCGCCCGGGTCGAGCAGCGACGTCAAGTCGCGCAAGTACCGAGCGAACGCGCCTATTTCTGCCGGGAGTTGATGCACCGTCATCGCTGCCCCGTTCTGACCCCCCGTGCCTGCCCTGCGGTCAGGTGGCATTCGACCGCAGCCGTGTTACAGGACGGCTACGCGCAGTTTTCCGGGACGGTGCGGTGTGATCGGCACACCACGCTGCGCCAGGGCCGGCGCCGGCACCGGTGCCGACGCCCGCGCCAACGCCGCTGCTCAGAACGTGACGGCGATTCCGACCGTCCTGGTCCTGCCGCGCCGGAAGATCCGGGCCGGCCGGTCGATCGTCCAGAACTGCCAGGTGTACTTGCGGGTCAGGAGCTTGCGCACCCGGTCGTTCTCGGACACGTCCAGCACGCGGGCCGTACCCTCCACGGTGGTCGCGCCGGGCGCGATGCGCCCGCGCACGTCACAGACGGCCAGGACCACACGGCCGTTGTTGCGGATCCGTTTGACCTTCCAGGCGTCGTCCCTGGTCCAGATGAACAACTCACCGTTCTCCACGGCGTGCCAGACGGGGGTGGCGACACCCGTGCCGTCCTTGCGGTAGGTGGTGAGGCTGACATAGCGGGCGCGGCCGAGTTCGCCGACTTCGTCGAGGGTGGTCACGGACGCGAGACTACGCGTTCCCGGCCCCACAGGCACGCCCCTCACCCGGCTCCCCGGCACCGGCGTTCCCCGCTTCCGCCGAGAAGTGCGACCAGGCCGCCCTCGCCTCTGTCAGCTGCGGAAGATGATCACGTGTCCAGGCACACAGGGTGTCCAGCGGAACGATCAACGCCCGCCCGAGCGGTGTCAGTTCGTACTCGACCCGGGGCGGGTTCTCGTCGTACGCGGTACGGGTGAGGAACCCGTCGCGCTCCATCGCCCGGAGGGTCTGGGTGAGCACCTTGGCAGTGATGTGGTGCAGGGGGACACGCAGTTCGGTGAAGCGACGCGGCCCGCCCTCCAGACAGCGCAACACCAGGGCCGACCATTTGTCGCCGACCCGGAAGGGTCGCGGCCCGCGCGAGCAGCGCGGGTCCGGGAACAGGTCCGCCGGCAACGGTTCTCTCGTCTTCTGGGTCATCCTTCCGACGATAGGGGACCGCGTGCGGGGGCCGTGGGCGCGTGGCCGGTTCCCTTGCGGTAACTGGGGGTCGCCGTTCTACGGTCCCCGGCATGAGCGACATCATTGTTTTCGGAGCGGGCGGACGGGTCGGCCGGGCGGTCGTGACCGAGGCGGTGGACCGGGGCCACCGCGTCACGGCGGCGGTCCGGGATCCGGGGCGGCACCTGGATCTCACCCGGGCCGGGGTGACGGTGGTACGGGGCGACGCGACGGACCCGGACAGCGTGGCCGCGACGGCCGCCGGTCATGACGCGGCGGTCCACACGGCCGCCCGGCTGGACACCGGGGCGGAGGAGTTCTTCGTCGCGGGGGCGAAGGCCATGATCGCCGGGCTGGCGCGGGCCGGCGTCGGGCGCCTGGTGGCGCTGGGCATCGCCTCGGCGCTGGAGACGGAACCCGGCGTACGGGTCATGGACGCGCCGGACTTCCCGGAGGCGTACCGGGCCTTCACGCAGGGCCATGTGTCGGAGTTCGACACGCTCGTCGCGGCGGGCGGCGCGCTGGACTGGCTGGTGATCGCGCCGCCGATGGACCTGGACGCGGCCGCGCCCCCGACCGGCCGGTACCGGACGGCGCTGGGGCGCCAGGTGGACGGCCCCGGCCGTCTCGCGCACGCGGACCTGGCGCTCGCGGTGGTCGACGAGATCGAGAAGCCGCGCCATCACCGCGTCCTGCTGGCCGTCGCGGACTGAGGGCACCAGGTACGCGTCCTGCGGTGAACTCCCGGGCGTCCCGGGCCCGTTCACCTGTCCCCTCGCCCCCTCCGCTGAACACGCCCCCCATCGCAGCCGTATAGAGGGGCGGTCCGCACATCCCCGGTGGGCCGCCCCCGGCAGGGAAGGCAGGCCATGGCCGGCAACGTCACCGCACTCTTCCGTGCGTCCACCGCGCACAGCCCCTCGATCTCCATGCTCAACCGGGCAGGCGGCGGGGCCGCGGGGCGGATCGCCGACTTCTGCATCCCGTGCAACCCGTACTTCCCCACCCCCGCCATGTTCGACGCGATGGGTGCGAAGATCCGCGACATCCTCACCTACTACCCGAGCGGCGCCGACACCATCACCGCCGAGCTGTGCCAGGTCCTCGGCCTGAATCCGCAGACCGTCGCCATGGGCAACGGCTCCACCGAACTCATCACCTGGATCGACCACTTGCTGGTCCGCCACTCGCTGGCGGTGCCCGTGCCGACCTTCGGACGGTGGACCGACCAGCCGATGGAGACCGGCAAGCGCTGCGACATGTTCCTGCTGCCGGAGGCACACGGTTTCCAGTTGGACCCCCGGGCCTTTGTGCGTTTCGTCCAGGACCGGGGCTCCCGTACCGCCGTCATCTGCAACCCCAACAACCCGGACGGCGGGCTGCTGTCCAAGGCCCAGGTGCTCTATCTGTGCGACTCCCTGCGGGACTTGGACCTGGTCGTCGTGGACGAGTCCTTCCTGGAGTTCGCCGACGCGGCGCGCGAGACCAGCATCGTGGACGAGGCCCCGCTCCGTACGAATGTGATCGTCCTGCGCAGCCTCGGCAAGAACTTCGGGCTGCACGGCGTCCGGTTCGGCTATCTCGTCGCCAACCCGTCGCTCGCCGGGAAGGTCCGCTCCATGCTTCCCAAGTGGAACCTCAACTCCTTCGCCGAGCATGTGGTGTTCATGTTGAAGGAGCACCGCCAGGAGTACGCCGAGAGCCTGGAGCTGGCCCGGCGCGACCGGCAGGCGATGATCGCCCGGCTCGCCCAGCTGCCGGGGCTCACGGTCTACCCCTCGCAGGGCAACTTCGCGTTCGTACGGCTCCCGGAGGGCGTGGACGGCGCGGTGCTGCGCGACCGGCTGCTCGCGGAGCACGGGGTGCTGGTGCGCGAGTGCGGCAACAAGGTGGGGTCGTCCAGCCGGTTCCTGCGGCTGGTCGTGCGGCAGGAGGGTGAGGTGCAGCGCCTGATCTCCGGGATGGAGCAGGTGTTGTACGGCCGCCAGGTCACCCCGGCCCCGCTGCCCCCGGCCGTTCCGCAGCCGATGCTCGGTCACCTGCCGGTGCCGGCCAGGGGCCTCGCCGCACCACAGCCGACCGCCCAGCCCCAGGGCCTCGGACTGGTCCCGGCCCAGGTCTGGCCCGCCGCGCCCATGGGGCCCGCCCCGGCCGCCATGCCCCTGCCTCCGGTGACGAACGGCAGGGGCTACACATCGGGCACCCCGGCGGTGGACCGGCTGATCTCGGGGGCGTAGAGGAGCAGAGGGCAGGCAGGGTGCACCCTCTTGGACGTAACCTCTTGGAATGGTGGACATCAAGTCCGACGCGTCCCTGGAGTCCATGCGGGCCGCCGGCCGGGTCGTCGCACAAGCACTCACGGCGGTACGGGAAGCGGCGGACGTCGGCGTCCCGCTGCGCGCCCTGGACGAGACCGCTCGCGCCGTGCTCCGCGAGGCGGGAGCGGACTCGCCCTTCCTCGGCTATCACCCCGCCTGGGCGCCCCTCCCCTACCCCGCCGTCATCTGTACGTCGGTCAACGACGCGATCGTCCACGGCATCCCGGACACCTACCGGCTGCACGACGGCGACCTGGTCAGCATCGACTGCGGGGCCACGCTGGGGGGTTGGGTGGGCGACTCGGCGATCAGCTTCACTGTCGGCCGCGCCAGGCCCGCCGACGTACGGCTCGTCGAGACGGCCGCGGCGGCGCTGGAGGCGGGGATCGCGGCGGCCGTCGTCGGCAACCGCATCGGCGACATCGCGCACGCGGTCGGCCGTGTCTGCCGGGCGGCCGGCTACGGCATACCGAACGGCTTCGGCGGCCACGGCGTGGGCCGGACGATGCACGAGGACCCGGGCGTCCCGAACGAGGGCCGCCCCGGCCGGGGGATGCCGCTGCGCCACGGCATGGTGCTGGCGATCGAACCGATGCTGATCGGCAGCGGCACGGACCGGCACTACACCGCCCACGACGGGTGGACGATCCGCACGCTGGACAAGAGCCGCGCGGCACACGCGGAGCACACGGTGGCGATCACGACGGACGGCCCGCGTATCCTCACGGCCTTGTGAGCCGTGCGCGCGGGCCGTCCTCAGGCGTTTCCTCAGGCGTTTCCTCTGACGTTTCCTCGGGCGTTTCCTCGGGCGTTGTGCCTACTGCTTGCCTGCCGGGCTGACCACCATCGCCGAGCCGCCGCCCCTGCGGACGGTCTCCGCAGCCGCCAGCCAGCGGCCGTCCGGCAGACGCTGGACGCCGGTCGCGGCGCCGATCTCCGGGTTCTGCGTGAACACGTGCCCCAGCGCTTCCAGTTGCTGCCGCACGGGGCTGTTCCACAGCCCCGGCTCCAGCTCCGTGGCCGCCGCGTTGCGCTGGCTCGCGCGGGGCGCGGCGATCGCGTCGACCAGCGGCAGACCCCGGTCCACGACGCCCGTCAGGGTCTGGAGGACCGTCGTGATGATGGTCGAGCCGCCGGGCGAACCGAGCGCCAGGACGGGCCGGTCGTGCCGGTCCAGCACGATCGTCGGGGAGATCGAGGAACGCGGGCGCTTGCCCGGCCCGGGCAGGTTCGGGTCGTGGACCGCCGGGTTGGCCGGGGCGAACGAGAAGTCCGTCAGCTCGTTGTTGAGCAGGAAGCCCCGCCCCGGCACGGTGATCGCGCTGCCGCCGGTGGACTCGATCGTCAGGGTGTACGCGACGACGTTGCCCCACTTGTCGGCGGCCGTCAGGTGCGTGGTGTTCTCGCCCTCGAACGTGGTCGGCGCGGCGGTGCCGCCCGGCGCGCACGGCGTCGGGTTGCCCGGATCGCCGGGCGCCAGCGGGCTCTTGAGGACCGCGTCGTCCTTGATCAGGCATTCCCGCGAGTCAGCGAAGCGCTGCGACAGCAGCCCCTTGGTGGGGACGTCCTCGAAGGCGGGGTCACCGAGCCAGCGGCCCCGGTCCGCGAACGCGATCCGGCTCGCCTCGATGTAGCGGTGGAGGTACTTCGCCTGGGTGGCCTTCGAAAGGTCCGTGTTCTCCAGGATGTTGAGCGCCTCGCCGACACTCGTACCGCCGGACGACGACGGCCCGATGCCGTACACGCCGAGGCCCCGGTAGGAGATCTTCGTCGGTGCCTGGCGCTTCGTCCGGTACGCGGCGAGGTCCCGGGTGCTGAGGTCGCCGGCGCGGACGACCCGGGTCGACTTCGGGTCGACGGGAGGTGTCCGTACCGTACGGACGATGTCGCGGGCCAGCTCGCCCTCGTACAGGGCGTCGGTCCCCCGGCGCCCCAACTCCTGGTACGTACGCGCCAGATCGGCGTTCTTGAAGGTCGAGCCGACGACCGGCAGCTGCCCGCCGGGCAGGAACAGCTTCGCGGACGCCGGGAAGTCGGCGAACCGCGCCTGGTTGGCCTGGGTCTGGGTACGGAAGGTCTCGTCGACGGTGAAGCCGTCCTTGGCGAGCTTCTCGGCGGGCTTGAGCAGCTGCCCCAGCGACCTGCTGCCCCACGCGTCGAGCGCGGTGTCCCAGGTGGCGGCGGTGCCGGGCGTGCCGATGCTCAGCCCGCTGGTCACCGCGTCCGCGAACGGGATCGGCTTGCCGTCCTCCAGGAAGAGTCCGGAGTCGGCGGACCGGGGGGCGGTCTCGCGGCCGTCGATGGTCCGGACCGTACGGGACTTGGCGTCGTAGTAGACGAAGTAGCCACCGCCTCCGATCCCGGCGGAGTAGGGCTCGGTGACGCCGAGCGCCGCGGCCGTGGCCACCGCCGCGTCCACGGCGTTGCCGCCCCGGCGCAGCACCTCGATCCCGGCGGCGGAGGCGTCCGCGTCGACGCTCGCCACCGCTCCCCCGTACCCCGCGGCCACCGGCGGCTTCACCGGCGGCTTCGTGGCGGGGGTCTTCGCCGAAGCCCCGGGGGCCGCCGTCGAGGGCGGCGCGGCCGCGCCCACCGCGAGCATGGCCGCGGCGACGGCCGTGGCCGACACATTCCGAACAGCGGAGCGATGCATCCGTACCTCCAGTCAGGAACCGTCCGCGCACTGTAACTTCACCGCAACCTGCCCGCCAGGACCATCTCGAACAGTGGTGCGGCGGGTGCCCTGCCACCGCTACCATGCGCGCCCATGACGGACGACGTACGCAACATCGTGCTGGGCGTGGTCGCCGCGGGGGTCACCGCTTCTCTGGGGTGGATCTTCCGCACCTATCTCTGGCGGCGCGCCCTGCGCCGCAAGCAGGCCTTCTTCGGGCTCCCCGGGCACTCCGAGTGCCTGCTCGTGGTCAACCGGGAGGCGGGCGGCGACGGCGCGGTCCACCGCTACGACGTCTTCGCCCTGCTGGAGTTGTCCGCCCTCATCAAGGACTGCGGCGCGCACGCGAGGATCGTCCAGCACGACGCCACCCAGCAAGGCTTCGGTGAGCGCACGGAGTTCTGCCTCGGCGGGCCGGCCTCGAACCGCCGGATGTCGGCTCACCTCAGCACGCTGCTGCCCGGTGTGACGATCAACACCCAGTCGGAGCCGGGCCCGGACCGTGGTGCGTACGGGATAGGCACCGAGCGGTACGCGGCGGAGCCGGGGGTCGCCGAGTACGTCCTGCTCGCGCGCCTCACCGCCGGCGAGGAGGCGCGCCCGGTCTTCCTCTTCTGCGGGCAGCGGGCGATCACCAACCAGGCGGCCTCCCGCTATCTGGCCCGCCACCACGAGAAACTGGCGCGCAAGTACGGCGGCGGTTCGTTCTGCCTGCTGCTGAAGGTGGTCAACTCGCAGGCGTACGGCCCCGACGTGGTGGAGCTGGTGGCGGACGTGACGCGGGCGGCCCAGCAGCCCCGGCAGGCCCCGCAGGGGGCGGACGCGGCCTGAGCGGGAGGCGGGATCGCGGGAGGCGGACTCCGCGGAACGGCACCCCCGCCGCTTACCTCCGCGACGCGGGCCCGCTCCACATCGAGCACAACCCGACCGGCTCGCAGCTGACCTTCCACCCGCCCCGGCCGGACGTTGGCGCACGCCGGTCCTCGGTACGAGAAGTGATCTCCGGCTGCTGCCGGACGGGCCATTGCCCCTGAGCTACTGCGCGCCCGGCAGCAGCGTCCCTGGTTCGGCCGGGGGTACCCCCGCGGCCTCTGTTCTCGGACTGCGCCGCTGCCGCCTGGCCAGCCGGTGGGCGAACCAGGAGAGCAGCATGCACATCCCGATGTAGATCGGCGAGATCACCATCACCACAGGGATGAACGGCAAATCGTAGTCGAGATTCGACGCGATGAGCTTTCCCGCGTGGAGAAACTCCTCATAGGTGATCAGATAGCCCAGCGAGGTGTCCTTGAGCGCGACGACCAACTGGCTGACGATCGTGGGGAGCATGGCCCGTGCCGCCTGCGGCACCAGCACGTGGCTCATGACCTGGGTCTTGCGCATGCCCAGCCCGTACGCGGCCTCCCGCTGCCCGCGCTCGACCGAGTTGACTCCGGTACGGAACACCTCGGCGAGCACGGAGCCGTTGTAGAAGGTCAGTCCGGCGACCAGCGCGGGCAGTGCCTGCACCCGCAGCGCCACGAAGATGAAGAAGATCATCACCAGGACGGGCATGGCCCGGAAGAATTCGACGAGCAGGGCGGCGAGCCACCGGACCGGCCGGTGCGCGGAGAGCCGCCCGGCGGCCAGCACGACACCCAGCGCGAGCGAGAGCACGGCCGCGAGCGCGAACGCCTTGAGGGTGTTGCCCAGGCCGCGCAGGAGAAGTTCCTGAATCCCCTTGTACTGGAAGGGAGTCCACTTGACGGCGGTGAACTGCCCGGAGTCCAGCAGGAGGAACAGCAGCCAGCAGACGACCCCCACGAGCGCGGCGGTCGACACCGCCGCGTACAGGCCGTGCCGCCGCCGGGTGCCGGGGCCCGGGAGGTCGTAGAGGACCGTCGACTCGCTCACCGGGCGATCCCCCAGCGCTTCTCCATCACGCCGAAGAGGGCGCTCAGCGACAGGGTGATGATCAGGTAGCCGACCGCGATCCAGACGAAGGTCCAGACGATGCTGAACCCCCGCTCGTTGAGGGTCCGGTAGGTGCCGAGCAGCTCGGTGACGCTGAACGCGCCCGCGATCGCGGAGTTCTTCGCGAGGGCGATCAGGGTGGAGCCGACCGGCGGGATGACCGTACGGAACGCCTGCGGCAGCACCACGTACGCCAGGGTCTGGGGGAAGGTCATCCCGAGGCTGCGGGCGGCCTCCCCCTGGCCCTTGGGCACGGTGTTGATGCCGGAGCGCACCACCTCGCAGATGAAGGCCGAGGTGTAGCAGCCGAGCGCGAGGACCGCGAACAGCCGGAAGGGCAGGACCAGTCCGAAGCGCGGCAGCCCGAGCAGGACCGCGAAGAACAGCAGGGTCAGCGGGGTGTTGCGCAGGATGTTCACCCAGGTCGTGCCGACCGCCCGCAGGGCGCGGACGGGAGCGACCCGGAAGGCCGCCATGAGCAGTCCCACGGACAGGGCGATCAGCGACGCGTAGAACGTCAGCTCGACCGTGCCGAGGAAGCCCTCGCGGTAGAGGGGGAAGTTCTGGGTCAGTACGTCCATGGCCGGCCTCAGCTCGCCGGGTAGCGGTCGACGGGCGGGGCTGAGGTCGCGGGGCGGCCGGAGAGCCCCAGGGTGGCGTCGTACGCCTTCTGCCAGTCGCCGTTCCTCCGGTGGGCCTCGACGGCGTCGTCGAGCGCCAGCCGCAGGGCGTGGTCGCCGCGCGGGACGCCGATGCCGTACGGCTCCTCGGAGAAGGTCTCGCCGACCACCTTCAGCTCGCCGGGGACCTTGGCCGCGAAGCCCTGGAGGATGGTGTCGTCGGTGGTGACGGCGTCCACCTGGAAGGTCAGCAGATTGTCCACACAGACGGAGTAGGCGTCGTACGCGACGAGTTCCGCGCGCGGGTGGTCCTGCTGGATCCGCTGGTACGGGGTGGACCCGGCGGCCGAACAGACCCGCTTGCCCGCCAGGTCCCCGGGGCCCTTGATGTCCTTCTCGTCCGCGCCGACGAGCAGGGACTGGCCCGCGAGGTAGTACGGTCCTGCGAAGCCGACGAGCTTCTTGCGCTTGTCGTTGATGGTGTAGGTGCCGACGTAGTAGTCGATCTGCCCGTTCTGGAGGGCGGTTTCGCGGTTGGCCGAGGCGATCGTACGGAAGCTGACGGTCCGGGGGGCGAAGCCTAGGGAGGCGGACATCATCCGGGCGATCTCGATGTCGAAGCCGGAGTAGACGCCGGTGGCCGGGTCCTTCTCGCCCAGGTACGGCTGGTCCTCCTTGGCGCCCACGACCAGATGGCCGCGCCGCTTCGCCTTGTTCCAGGTGGCCGAGCCGGGGAGCCGGAAGGCGGCGTCCACGGCGTACCGGGGCAGGGCTTCCACCCGGGGTCCCTTCACCGGCGGGCTGCCGTCCTTGCCGCAGCCGGCGCCGAGCGCGGCGGCGAGCAGGACGAGCGCCGCAGCCGTGGACGTGCGTGCCGTACGCGGCGGTCTGCCGGGCATCACGGTCCGCACTCACCCCCTCTCGACCGGTCGAGGTCAGCGCAAACTATCCAGCCGGACAAGGGACTTCACGGCCGACACGCTAAAATCGGGCATAAGCCGTATTTACTGCACAGGCACGCCGGTACGGCCGTACGCGCACGGGCAGCCCCGCGCGAGCGGCCCCGCGCGGGGCGCTCCCCGGCACAGGCGCCGTCGGCGCCTCAGACCTCCTGGGCCTCCGCGTACACCTGGGACAGCTCGGGCGCGCCCGTGCCGGCCCACTCGACGCCCGCCTCCACGACCCGGATCTCCCGGCCGGACGCGAGCCGTACGACGGGGTGGCCGTCGGGCCAGATGTTCCAGACGGCGCCGGGGATCGTACGGACGATGACCGTGCCCAGGTAGAGACCCGCGTCGTTGCCCAGCCAGGGCAGCTCCTCTGGGTCGTCGCGCCAGCGCGGCGGCAGCTGGTCGAGCGCCTCCAACGACGCCGGGGAGTCGTCCAGTTCGAGCCCGCTCTGCCCTGCCCGGACGCGCAGCAGCTCGCATTCGGCGAGCAGCTCGGCGACGCCGGCCGACTCCCCGGCGGCGGAGGCGGACGGCGAACCGGGTGCGTCGCCGCGCCGCTTGCGCCAGTTGTCCAAGAAAGGGATGTTCATACTGCTCAGCCTGCCATTCCGCTGGCCGGGTCACCATAGGGCGCGGCCGGGGGCCGGGGTGGTCCCGCAGGGAGAGACCGCGCCCGAAGCCGGATGGTTGCTCAGATGTCGAGATCCACCACGACCGGGGCGTGGTCCGAGGCGCCCTTGCCCTTGCGTGCCTCGCGGTCGACGTAACTGTCCTTGACGGCCGTGGCGAACGGCCCGTTCCCGTACACCAGGTCGATCCGCATGCCCCGGTTCTTGGGGAAGCCCAACTCGCGGTAGTCCCAGTAGGTGAACGGATGGTCGTACTTGAGCGGGCGGGGCACCACGTCCGTCAGTCCCTCGGCCAGCAGCGCGGCGAGCGCGGCCCGCTCCTCCGGGGTGACATGGGTGGCGCCGTCGAACAACGACCGGTCCCAGACGTCGTCGTCGGTCGGGGCGACGTTGAAGTCACCGAGCACGGCGAAGGGGCGCTCCCCCGCCGCGTCCTCCCGTACCGCCGCGCCCAGCGCGTCGAACCACCGCAGCTTGTAGGCGAAGTGGTCGTGCCCGACCTCGCGGCCGTTGGGCACGTACACCGACCAGAGGCGCACAGGGCCGCACAGCGCGGAGACGGCGCGCGGCTCCCGCACGCCCTCGTACTCGGGCCCGCCGGGCAGGCCCTTGACGACGTCCTCCAGGCCCACGCGGGAGAGCAGGGCCACCCCGTTCCACCTGCCGGTCGCGTGGACCGCGGACTCGTACCCCAGCTCCTTCAGCTGCTCGGAGGGGAACTGCTCCTCCGTGCACTTGGTCTCCTGGACGCACAACACGTCCGTCCCGCTGCTCTCCAGCCAGGCCAGCAGGCGGGGCAGCCGGGCAGTGATCGAATTGACGTTCCAGGTCGCGATGCGCATGCTCCCCAGCCTATCGGCGGGGTAGGACAGTCACCGGAGCGGCGGGCCAGGACGGTGCACACGGCGCCTCGGACGCGGCCGCCACGCACGCGCCTCAGACGTCCACCGAGGCGCCCGGCGCCAGCCTGCTGTGGTCCGTACCGCCGAGGGACCCGAGCAGGCTCCCGTAGAGCCCCAGGCCGGGCTCCGCCAGCAGTACGTCATGGATGTCGTACGCACGCACCGGCTTGACCTCGCGGAGGTAGTCGATCACCTCGGAGGCCTTGCTCCAGGGCGCCTGGAGGGGCAGCAGCAGGGTGTCGACGGGCTGGTCGGGCACGGTCAGCGCGTCGCCCGGGTGGAAGAGGGAGCCGTCCACGAGATAGCCGACGTTGGTGACGCGCGGGAGGTCGGGGTGGATCACGGCGTGCAGTTCGCCGTGGACCCGGACGTCGAACCCGGCCACGGTGTAGGCATCGCCGTGGCCCACGGTGTGGACGCGGCCGGGGAAGGCCGCGGAGATCTGGTCGGCGACGCTGCGCGGCGCCCACAGCTCGGCGGCCGGGTTGGCCTCCAGGCCGGCCCGCAGCCGGTCCTCCGCGAAGTGGTCGGGGTGTTCGTGTGTGACGAACAGGGCGTCCGCGCCGACCGCCGCGTCCGCCTCGGTGAACATGCCGGGGTCGATGACCAGTGTCCGCCCGTCCTTCTCCAGCCGGACGCAGGCATGTGTCTTCTTGGTGAGCCTCACCGCGGAGCACCTCTCCCTCTGA
Source organism: Streptomyces sp. NBC_01317 (assembly GCF_035961655.1). Lineage (NCBI taxonomy): Bacteria > Bacillati > Actinomycetota > Actinomycetes > Kitasatosporales > Streptomycetaceae > Streptomyces > Streptomyces sp. NBC_01317. The sequence goes on from NZ_CP108393.1 coordinate 1,519,132, forward strand.
GCGCTGTGGGACCGAACGTCGTGGGACCGAACCGCCCAGGTCCCGTCCCCCTCATCCTCCTACGACCGGGGGCGCGTCTCCTCCTGGATCACGGTCGCCGCGACGCGGAACGCGGAGTTCGCCGCGGGGACACCGCAGTAGACGGCCGTCTGCATCAGCACTTCCTTGATCTCGGCCGGCGTGAGGCCGTTGCGCAGGGCCGCGCGCGTGTGGAAGGCCAGCTCCTCCAGGTGCCCGCCCGCCACCAGCGCCGTCAGCGTCACCGCGCTGCGGGTCCTGCGGTCCAGGCCCTCCCTGGTCCACACCTCGCCCCAGGCGTAGCGCGTGATCAGCTCCTGGAAGTCGCCGGCGAAGTCGTCGGCGCCGGACATGGCCCGGTCCACGTGTGCGTTGCCGAGGACCTCACGGCGTACCCGCATGCCCGTCTCGTACGGGTCGCGCCGTACCGGGCCGGGAAGACCGCCCACGGCCCGCGGCTGCTCGGCGGGGGCGATCTCGGCCACCGGGCCGACGGTCGGGGAGACGGCGGGGGCGACGGCCCGGTCGGGCAGCACGGTCAGTCCGGTGGCGGTGTCCGAGGGGTTGAACCAGGCCGTGGAGAAGTGGTGGACGAGCAGGTCCGTGACGGCGGCGGGCTGCTCGACGGGCGCCAGGTGCGAGGCGCCGGGGACGAGGGCGAGCCGGGCGTCAGGTATCCCGGCGACCAGGGTGCGCGCCTCGGCAGGACCGGTGACCTGGTCCTCGGCACCGACCAGCACCAGGGTGGGGACGCTGATACGGCCCAGCTCGGCGCGGATGTCGAAGGCGGCGAGCGCCTCGCAGGCGGCGATGTAGCAGCCGGGGTCGGTGGTACGGACCATCTGGACGGCCCACTCGACGATGGCCGGCTGGGCGGCGGCGAAGCCGGGCGTGAACCAGCGCTCGGGCGCGGTACGGGCCATCGGGTCGAGGCCGTTGGCGCGGACGATCACCCCGCGCTGGCGGAATTCGTCGGCGGTGCCGAAGCGGGGCGAGGCGGCCACCACGGCGAGGGACGCGATCCGGTCGGGGCGGCGCAGCGCCAGCTCGGCCCCGATGGCCCCGCCGACGGAACACCCCGCGTACCCGAAGCGCTGCACACCGAGCGCGTCGAGCGTGGCCAGCAGCCGCTCCGCGAGTTCGGGAACGCTGGTGGCGGGGTGCGCGGGGGCCCCGCCGTGCCCCGGCAGGTCGAAGCGGACCACCCGCCAGCTCCGGGCCAGCTCGGGTACCTGCCGGTCCCACATGTGCCATGTAGTACCGAGGGACGGCCCCAAGATCAACACTGGAGCGTCTTCTGGCCCGTCAGAGCGGTATTGCAGGGTCTTCTCTGTCGTCAGACTCACGCCCCGCACGGTCTCACATCCCACAGAATCTCACGAAGGGCGGCCGGGGCGCCGTGCAGCCCCTCCCACGTCCTGGCCGCCGGGCGGAGATCCTCTACGTCCGGCTTGATGGAGAAGCGTCTCGTCGTGGCGATGTTCGAGTGACGCCCAACGGGGGCGAGGATACGCACGAGCGAGGTAGAGATGCACCCTGCGGAGACCGGCCAACGCCATGAGCTCGTACGCCCGAGTCCTCAGTTGCTTGACGGTATGAACCACTCCGACCGGGGCGGGCAACGGGAGAAGCGAATCTTGACGGCTTCAAGAGTGGCCATGCTGAGAGGCGGTGCCGTGTGGTCGATCTGCCCTCCGGCAGACGACTCGATCACAAGCTCACCGATGACTACCCTGGCCCCGGAAGCCCTGTCGAGCAGCTCGGGCAGATCGACGGTACCGTCTTCGATCTCTTCCATGAAATTGGTGGAGATTGGTCCGACCGAGGAGAGGGCGCGGTATCGGTCGCTGGTGTATCCGAGAATTCCCGAAAGCAACAGGCCGTTTCCCCGATCGGGCCCGTCCCGCTCCCTGCATGAGGCTGACCACATCCACATCACGGACCACCTGCGAGAGAAAGCACCGGTCCGGACCACCGCCGCCGAGCTGGGCCGCAGCCCGTCCACCACCAGCCGGGAGATACGCCGCAACGGCATGCCTCCACGGGGTGATGCCACTCGCCGGGCCTACCGACCACATGCCGCGCAGAGCCGTGCTGACGCCCGTCGGCCCCGGCCCGAGCCCGGCAGGATCGGCCAGGACCTTGGGCTGCGGGACTTCATCCAGCGCCACCTCGAACGCCGTTGGCGTCCGGAGCGGATCTGCCAGTCCCTCTACGTCCAGGGCCGGGAGAACTCCGCCGCGAGCTGACCCGGGCCCTGCGCACCGGGCGAGCCGTGCGCCGGCCCCGGCGCCGTCAGCCGGGCTACCCAGCCCCGATGGTGATGATCAGCCAGCGCCCTTCGGAAGTTGAGACAACGGGTCGGCCACTCCCGCCCCCGGGGCACCGGCCACAGGGGCGGTCGTGGAGCGCGTCCTCGGGCGTACCGCGATGGTGTGATCGGGGCCGCGTGCGCGTGACAGAGCCATCGCGGTGTCGTTGGGCACCGTGCCGGGGGAGGCGTCTGCGCTCGTCATAATCGTCAGACATCGGCCCTGCCTTGAACTGAAGGAGCAGAACATGCCAGGAGTAGTAGTGGTCGGCGCGGGACCGGGGATCGGAAAGTCCGTAGCCGACCGGTTCGCGCGGGAGGGGCTCTCCGTCGTGGCGATCGCGCGCAACAGGGAGACGCTCAAGGCAGTGGCAGACGAGATCGGACAGCGCGGCCGGAAGGTCTTGGCCCTCACCGCCGACAGCACCGACGAGAAGGCACTGCACGCCGCGCTCGATACCGCCGCGGCGGAGGTGGGGCCACTCGACGTCGTGGTGTACAACGCAGCGCTGATCCGCCGGGATTCGCCCGGCGAGCGTGACGCGCGCGGGCAGTTGGACGCCTGGGCGGTCAACGTCGTCGGCGCTCTCAGCGCCGCATCGCACGTGGCACCGGGCATGGCGGAGAGGGGCCACGGCACGATCCTCATCACCGGTGGCATGCCGCAGCCCGATCCCCGCTACATCAGCCTGAGTCTGGGAAAGCTGGGGGTGCGCAATCTGGTCAGTCTGCTCCACGCGGAGTACGGCTCCTCGGGGGTCCATGTCGCCTCCGTGACCGTTCCGGGCGCGGTCGCTCCCGGTACCGCCTACGATCCGGATGACATCGCCGAGCACTACTGGCGGTTGCACACCCAGTCAAGGGGCGACTGGGAGCACGAGGTGGCACACGGGGGCATCCCCGTCGCCTAGGCGGCCATGTCGTTTCCGCCCCCGGTCAAGGGTCCCCTTTCGGCCTCCGGGCGCTGTGGCGCCTCATTCTGTTTGGAAGGCCGCGGGCGGGACCGCGTACAGCTGGCCGGATGGGAAAGAGATGACAATTCCGTGAACAGCAAAACAAGAAGCGTAATAACGGATTCCGTTCTCTGTGACCCCATGTAATCCATGGTTCAGCGAGTTGCCCGGCAGGTCGGCGCGTACCGGGAATCCCGGCGCGAAGCCCATTCTTCACTCTTGCGCCGCAAGGAAATTCGCCTCCGGCGGGGACGGCCGCACCAAGGCGTCAGCGGCGCCACCGCGGCTGGTCCGGCCCCCGGGCGCCGCATCACGGAACGTGACCACCCTCTCTCTGCGAATGACTCGAACCTGACCACTTTCAGACCATGACTTGAACCTGTCAGGTTGTCCTGGGGTGTTCATCGCGCGATGGGTACGCTGCGAGTTCGAACTGGCTTACGCATTCAGGGGGAATTTTTCCATGTGCCGCAGACCAGGCAGCAACGCCGGATACGCGCGGAGAACGGTGCCCGCCGCCGTGTGGCCGGGCGCACGGATCACGGGACACCCCTCATGAACGGTTTAGAAACCGCCGGGCTTCGGCCCGTGAAGGTTCTCAGGACGGAGCGGTCCGGCGTCGACCGCCGTTCCGGCTGGGGCGACCTGGTCGCCACGGTCTGTGGGCCGCTCCAGGTCCGTGGGGCCGGGAGGGACGGTTTCGAGGGGGCCATCGTCACCGGCGCGTTCGGCGCCGTCCAGCTCGCGGCGGTCCGCTCAGGGCCGCACGCCGTCGAGAAGACCGAACTGCACGCTGCCCGGGCACACTCCAGCCCTCTCTACCTCACCTGCATCCTGGACGGCGAAGTCCAGGTCAGCCAGGGGGGAACCACCGCCCTGGTCCGGGCCGGCAGCCTGTTCTCGTACGACAGCTCCTCCCCGTTCACTCTGCGGATGCGCCAACCCATCCACATGGTGGCCGTCAAGTTCGACCACCGCCTGGTCGATCTCAGGCCCGGCCAGGCGCATCCCCTCTGGGCCGCCACCTGGTCCGGCCGTGAAGGGGTCGGCGTGCTCCTCGCCGACCTGCTGCGGAGCGTGGCGTGCCACATGACCGAACTGGACACCTCGGTCGCCGATCACCTGGGGAGCAGCGTGGCCAGCCTGGTCAGCGCGGTGTGCGCGGAGAAACTGGGGCACTCGGGCAGCGATGCCGCCGCCGCGCGGCAGGCCCTGCTGCATCGGATCAGGACCTATGCGCGCGGGCGCCTCGGTGACCCGGACCTGACTCCTCCCGAGCTGGCCAGGGCTCACAACATCTCCCTCCGCTATCTCCAGATCCTTTTCCGGGACGAGGGAACCAGCCCCGCTCTCTGGATACGCAACGAGCGCCTCGAACGATGCCGTGACGATCTTCGGAACCCGCGGACGACCCACCTGACCGTGGCCAATATCGCGGGGCGGTGGGGTTTGCACGGCGCTTCGCACTTCAGCAGGATCTTCCGTGATCGCTACGGGGCCACCCCCCGGGAGTGGCGGAAGAAGACGTTGCTTCTCCCTCCGTGAGCCGTCGGCCGTAGTCGTCCCGCATTCCGCGTGCGCGAACCCGCCACACCGCATGCGCGTTCGCGCGAAAAGGAACACCGGCCGGGCTCGATACTGAAATCTGAGCGCACAATGCCGGGGGATGCCGTGCCTTTGTTCTGCGCGGTCCCGGCAGTTGTCGGTACAAGTTTCCGTCATCGTCCGTACCATCACCCCTTGCGAACGAGGTCTCTTCGCATGCTCAGTCCCACAAGGATAGGAATAGTAGGCGGCGGCGCTTCCGCGGTATGTCTGCTCGACGCACTGAGCCAGCGTGACGAAGTCCCCGAGGCCGTCACGGTCTTCGACCCCTCCCCCCACCCCTGGCGCGGGCGCGCCTATCAGCCGGACTCCGCGGTCCTGTGGGTGAACGCCCCGCCCGAGGACATGACCGTACGGGCCCACGATCCGGGGCACTTCGCCCGCTGGTTGCAGGCGCGCCGCTCGGCTCTGGGGGCGCGCGCCGACTACACGGACCCCAGGTCGGGCATCTCCTTCGCGCCACGCGCCGTCTACGGGGACTATCTGGAACAGTCCGCCCGAGGCGCGCTCAACCGCCTCGCCGTCCGGGGCAGCGCCATCGTCTTCGTCCGGAAGGCGGTTACGGACCTGGCCCGTGACAAGGGGGCTTTCGTCGCGCGCACCGCAGACGGCGCGCCGTACCCCCTGGACCATGTGGTGCTCTGTGTCGGAAACGGCGCTCCCGCGGACCCCCACGGACTGTCGGGGACTCCCGGGTTCGTTCCCGAGCCGTATCCCGTGGCGAGCCGGTTGTCCGGCATCGACGCCGGGGCCCGGGTGGTCGTGGTGGGCAGCGGGCTGACCGCCGTCGACGCCGTGCTGGCGCTGACGGCGGCGGGCCATGAGGGGAGCATCGTCCTCGCCTCGCGGCGCGGGGTGCTGCCCAGCGTCCGCCAGCGGTTCCTGAACCACGAGTTGCGGCACTTCACCATGGCGCGCTTCCGTACCATGCTGGCGCGGGGCGAGACTCTCACCGTGGCCGGCGCCACCGCTCTCATGGGGGACGAACTCACCGCGGCGGGTTCCGGGCTCGAACGCATCGCCCACGAGATCACCTCGGCGCACAGCGAAGACGCTGTCGAACGGCTGCGCCGGGGAATCGACGCGGTGGACGACACGGACCCGGGGATGCGCATCCTTCAGCGCGCCGTTCCCGAATCCGGGCCCGACGTATGGCAGTTGCTTCCCGAACAGGACCGGACGCTGTTGCTGCGCCACCACTACAGGACCATCATGACCCTGTGCTGCCCGATGCCGGCGGCCAGCGCCGCGACCCTGTTGCGGCTGGCCGACAGCGGTCAGCTGGCGTTCACCCGGGGCGTCGGGCGGATCACCAAGGGCTCCGGCGGCTTCGAGGTCCACACCGCTGACGGTTTCCACCGGGCCGACGTTGTGATCAACGCGGTCAGTCCGCCCGGGCACCGTGTCCCTCCCGCCGCCGAAGCGCTGATCACCTCGCTCACCGAACGAGGCTTGGCCACCCGGCATCCGCGCGGTGGAGTGAGCGTCACTCGGGCCACCAGCGGGCTGAGCGTCGAGGGAGTGACCGACAAACAGCTCTACGCCCTTGGCGACCTGACCTCCGGATCGCTCTTCTTCACCTTCGGCATCCCCTCGCTGGTGGACCGGGCCGTCGACATCGCCGACGCCATCCACCGGGACGCCACCCGGCACGCGGTCGCCATGCAGACCGTCTGACCCACCCCTCAGGCGAACCACGAACCACGAATGACGAATAGGAGCACCCGGAATGACCGACACAGCGGTCCACGAGCGGGCCGGTTATCTCGCGGACACCCACACCGGGCTTCCCCTGCCCACGCCACCCGTGTTCGAATCCGTGGACGATGAGCGCAGGCACCACAAGCAGCGCCTTGCGGCGGCCCTGCGCCTGTTCGGCAAGTACGGCTACGGCGAGGGGATTTCGGGACACATCTCGGTACGAGACCCCGAGAACGAGGACCAGTTCTGGGTGAACCCGTTCGGTGTCTCCTTCAGCAAGGTGAAGGTGCGCGACCTCCTCCTGGTCGATGCCGAGGGCCGCGTGGTCAGCGGACACCACCGGGTCAACCCGAGCGCCTTCGTCATCCACTCCGCCATCCACCGCGCCAACCCCGGTGCCACCGCCGCGGCCCACGGTCACACCCCCTACTCGCGGGCCCTGGGTGCCCTCGGCAGGCTCCTGGAGCCGCTCGACCAGGAATCCGCCATCTTCTATCGGAACCAGGTCCTCTACGACGCCTACGAAGGGCCGTCCATCAACGTCGAACAGGGCCAGGACATCGCTGCCGAACTCGGCGACAACCGCGCCATACTGCTGCGCCACCACGGCCTGATCACCGTCGGCGGCTCGGTCGACGAGGCGGTGCACTGGTTCTTCACCTATGAGAGCGCCGCCCACGTGCAACTGCTGGCGGCGGCTGCCGGTGAGGTCAAACCGATGAGCGACGCCCAGGCCGTTGCCGCACGCGACGGATTCGGCGACCGGCAGCTCGGCTGGTTCAGTTTCCAGCTGCTGTGGGACGAGATCACCAGCGAGCAGCCCGATCTGCTGGAGGAGTAGCGTCCGTCCGGGCACTGGACGCCGGGCACACGTCCTCCGTACAGAGGCGCGGTCCCGCCCGCCGCCCGCGGTCCGCGGTCCGTCCCCGCACAGGGGACGGACCGCGGGCGGCGGGCGCTGTGTACCGGTACGGGGCGCCGGCCGCTGGGCGGGGACGGCAGGGGCTACTCGCCGGCGTCCGCCGTGGCGGCGCCGGCCGGAGCGGTCCTGGTGGCCCGCTTCCCGCGCAGCCGGTCGGTGCCCGCCGCGGCGACCACCGCGAGGACCGAGACGGCCGCGATGAGGATGATCACCCACGTTCCCCGGTGGTAACCGGACAGGGCCAGCGCGGGGCTCGGTTCGCCGCCCTCGCCGCCCATCCGTACCGTCACCACGGCCAGTACCACCGCGGCGCCCACCTGGTAGCCGGTTTGGAGGATGCCCGCGGCGAGGCCCTGCTCCGATTCGTCCACGCCCTTGGTCGCCAGCACATTGGCCGCGGTGAAGGCGAAGGGGAAGCCGATGCCGATCAGCACCATGCTCGGCAGGACGACCGTCCAGTACGAGGAGCCCTCACCGATCCGCAGGAAGAGCAGGAAGGCGACGGTGTAGGCGAGCATGCCTCCGAAGATCATCCAGCGCACCCCGATGGGGCCGATCAGCTTTCCGGCGCGCGGCGCGAAAGTCAGGATCAGCAGCCCGATCGGCAGGAAGCCCAGGGCCATTTCCAGCGGCGACCAGCCCCGGTAGGACTGGAGGTAGAGGCTGCCGACGAACTGGTAGCTCATGTAGGTGCCGAGGATCGCCGCGGCGATCAGGCTGGCGCCCACCAGAGACTTGTTGCGCAGCAGTCCCAGCCGCAGCAGCGGTTGGGGGGCGCGCGACTCGATGAACGCGAAAGCGGCCAGGAGCACGGCCACGAGGGCGAAGAGAACCAGAGTGGAGCCGGAGGCCCATCCTTCGGAGGGCGCCTGGACGATGGCATACACGAGCAGGAGCATGCCCGCGGTGACGGTGACCGCGCCGGCCGCGTCGTAGTGGCGCTTGGTGCCGTCGTGTGCCTGGTCCTTGGGGACCAGGACGAGGGCGCCGACCAGAGCGGCGAGCGCCACCGGCACGGAGAGCACGAAGGTCCATCGCCAGCTCGCTTCGGTGAGCCCGCCGCCGACCACCACGCCGATGGAGTACCCCACCGCACCGCAGGCCGTGTAGATGCCGAGAGCCCGGTTGCGCTGTGGGCCTTCCGGGAAGTTGCCGATCACGATCGCCAGGGCGGAGGGCGCGGTGAGCGCGGCTCCGATGCCCATCACCAGCCGGCCGACGATCACCAGCAGCCCGCTGGTCGCGAGGCCGCCGACGAGGGAGCCGACCGCGAGTACCGCGAGCCCGGCGATGAACACCCGCCGCCGGCCCAGCAGGTCGGACATCCGCCCGCCCAGCAGCAGGAAGCCGCCGAAGCCGAGTACGTAGGCGCTCACCACCCACTGAGCGGCCGACGTGCTCATGTCAAACTCGTCCTTGATCTGCGGGGTGGCGATTCCGACCATGATGTTGTCGAGTGCGTCCAGTGAGAACGCGCCGCACACGACCACGAGCATGAGCCATTCCCGCAACCCCCAGTGCACCTTCCGCTCCTGCCCCCCGGGAGGTAAGGGCCCGGTCGCCGGGGCGTCGTTCGTCACAGCCATGAATGATTCTCCTTCTGGTGAAATGCTGCTTCGCTGTCGGGGTCGGAGCGCCTCGGCGGGAGGGGGGACCGGGTGAAGCCGCAGGACCCTGGAGGGGGTCGCCGGCCGGATGGCGAATGCGGCTGGGGCAGCGCGATTCCCCGACTTCTATACTAACCTCTACGTAAAGCTAACGAACGGCTGACCCGTCGTCAAGGAGGCCCTGTGGCAAGGCTCGGACGCCCTCGTACATTCGATCGGGACGAAGCTCTGCATACGGCCATGATGGTCTTCTGGGAGCGCGGTTTCGAAACCACCTCGACCACCGACCTCAGCGCGGCCATGGGAATCAGCCCACCCAGTCTCTACGCCGCCTTCAAGAACAAGGAGACCCTGTTCCAAGAGGCGATCGGGCTCTACGAGACCACGGAGGCCGAAGCCTCACGGCGGGCGCTGGAGGAGGCGCCCACCGCCCGCGAGGCGGTATCGGCGCTGCTGCACAAAAGCGTCGACCAGTTCACCGCCGACAACAAGCCGCGCGGCTGCATGATCGTGCTCGCCGCCACCAACTGCGCCTCCGACCACGAGTCCATCCGTGACTTCGCGCTGCGCTGCCGGGCCCGTACGAAGACCACCATCAAGAGCAGGCTCGACGCCGCCGTGGGCGGGGGCGAGCTGGCCGGGGACACGGACACGGACAAGATCGCCGCGTTCTACACCACGTTCCTCAACGGTGTCTCGCTCCAGGCGCGTGACGGGACGGACGCCGCGCAGCTGCACTCCTTGGTGGACATGGCGATGGCCGCTTGGAGCGCGTCGGCAGGCCCCCGGCCCGTTACCGCCGCCTGACGCGGAATTCGGTCCTGGCGCCGCCCGACACGGCCGGCGCCAGGACCGGATCGACCCACGGCTTCACGTGCGGGCCCTCCGGGGACGCGCACGGCCACGCTCACGCCCGAGTCACGGAGGCACGATGAGCCCGACACACCCGCCGACCGCCTTTCACCCCGCCCTGGAAGCCGATGGCGACAGCGCGCACCCAGCCGCCTGGCGGGCCGCCGGACGACCACCGTCCGCGGCCCTCTCCATACGGGCGCTCACCGCCACCGTGGAGCCGGCCCGGTCCGCGGGATTCGCCCTGGCCACCTTCGACGACGGTCCCCTCCCTCCGCACCCGGCGCCCCATGCCGCAGTGCGGCCGGACGCCGGGGTCCGAGCCGCCCCTCTCTCCACACGCACCGACCGGATCGGGCTCGCGCCCACCATCCACGTCTTCGCCACGGCGCCGGCCTTCTCCGAGGCCGTGGTGACCCATGCGATCTGACAACCTGTCCCCCGGGCTCGGCCACGACCCGTCCGCCCACGTTCACCTGGGGCTCTTCTACACCGGAGTCGGCCCCCAGCTGCTCTGGACGGCTCCGGGAGCGGCGCCCCACCACCACGTCGACACGTTCCTGCGAGTCGTCCGTACGCTGGAGCACGGTCTCTTCGACGTCTTCTTCCTCGGGGAAGGACTGCGGGTGCGCGAGAACCGCGGGCGGGTTCTCGAACTCGACGTGGCCGGGCGGCCCGACGCCATCACCCTGCTGGCCGCGCTCGCCGCCGCCACCGACCACATCGGCCTCGTCGCCACCCAGAACACCACCTACAACTACCCGGCCGACCTCGCCCGCAGGCTGGCCTCGCTGCACCTGGTCTCCGAGGGCAGGGCCGGCTGGAACATCGTCACGACCGACAACGCCTGGACCGGGGAGAACTTCCGGCACGGTGGCTGGCTGGCACACGAGGACCGCTATGAGCGGGCCGACCAATTCGTGCGCGCCGCCAAGAGCCTGTGGACGGCCTGGGACGGCGACGCGGTGGCCGCCGACGGAGCCGCGGCGGCCTGGGCCCGGCCGGGCGCGATCAGGCAGGTGGCGGCCGCGACCCCTCTGCTGCGGATGCGTGCCACGCCGACCGTGCCGGCCGGTCCCGGTGGGCCGGTGCTCTTCCAGGCCGGCGACTCTCCCGGCGGGCGCGACCTGGCGGCCCGTCACGCCGACGTCGTCTTCACCACCAACACCACCTACGACAAGGCGCTGCGGTACGCCGAGGATCTCACCGCGCGCCTGGCCTCCTACGGCAGGTCGCGCGAATCCCTGCGTATCATGCCGGGCGCCGTGGTGGTGCTCGGAGACACGCGGGAGGAGGCACAGGAGAAGCTTCACTGGATGAGGAACGAGGAGAACAACGGTCCGCGTGCCCTGGCATTCCTGGAGCAGTGGTGGGGCAAGGACCTGTCGGGCTACGATCCCGACGGACCCCTGCCCGACATCGAACCGACGGACGCGGAACTCGACCCGTCCCGGGGGACCGTGGCGCGCGACCGGCGCAGCGGCAAGCGGGCGATCATCGAGGGCTGGCGGCGGATGGCCGGCGAGCGCGGCCTGTCCATCCGGGAACTGGTGATGGAGGTCGGCCCCGGACACGACGTCTTCTGCGGCACACCGCAGCAGGTGGCCGACGAATGGGGCCACTTCGTCCGCACCCGTGTGGTGGACGGTTTCAACATCACACCGCAGACGATCCCGGGCACGATCGAGGAGATCGTCGGCAAACTGGTACCCGCCCTCCAGGAGCGCGGCCTGTACCGGACCGCCTATCAGGGCGGTACCCTGCGCGAGAATCTGGGCCTGCGGGCCACCTGACACCCTGACACCCTGGCGCGGGGCCAACCCCGCGCCAGGGTGTCAGGTGGCCCGCCGACAGGTCAGACGTCCTGGCCCTGGGTGTTCTTGCTCAGCCAGGTGGCGGCGTCCGCAGGGGACTTGATGGCGTCCCACATGGCCGCCGGGTCGTTGAAGTTGTTGACGAACGCGTCGGCGACCCGGGGAACGGCCGTGGCGGTGGCGAAGATCTCGCCCAGGTGCTCCGGCGGCGGTCCGATGTTGAGGTTCGACCACGCCACCACCGGCTCGGCGATGCCCCACAGCCGGTCGGCCACCCGCCGGGCGAACACCTCGTCGAACGGCGGCCCGTCCGTGATCAGCGCCGCCAGTGCGAAGGCGGACCGGGAGCCCAGGTTCGCGCCCTGCCCGGTGAGCGGGTCGTTGACCACCCAGGCATCCCCGAGCGCCAGCGCGATCCGCCCCGAGGGCAGAGTGGCCCAGCTCTCACGTACCGTCGGCGTGATCCCGCCCTGCACCACGTCACCGGCGCGCGCCAACCCGAAGTCGCTCTCCGTGATCCGCTCACGCAGTTCCGGGGCGTGGTCCGCGACGAGTTTGAGCAGGGTCCGCTCGAAGCCGGACTGGTCCTTGGCGTGGTCGTACGCCGCCAGTTGCTCCAGCGGACCGCCGGGCAGGGCCTCGACGACCATGCCGTGCACGGGGCCGTCCGCGGTGAGAATCCGGGTGGAGAAGATCTCCCCGACCTCGGTGACCTGGAAGTGGATCCACCCGGGGTCGGAGGGGGCGATGCCCCGGAACAGCCCGGCGGTCAGCACACGTTGCGGCTCCGTGTAGGGCGAGCGGGCCGGGTCGCGCGGGAAGAGCCCGGTGGCGGCGCGGCCCGAGGCCACCACGACCAGGTCGTGGTGACGGGAGATCCGGTCGATCTCGGCGACCTCCGGGCGTAGCGGCTCGACCCGTCCGCCCCGCTCCTGGTAGTCGGCGGTGAGCCGTGGCAGGTAGAGGCGGAAGTCGATCCCGCTCGCCGGTTCGTCGAGGCGGCCGAAGAAGTGGATGCCGGGATCTCCGGGCGCGACCAGGTTCACACCGTGGGTGTCGTTCTCGGGCTGGTCCCAGTGCGCGACGCCCAGGTCCCGTTCGCGCTGCCGGGTGCGGCCGAAACGTACCGGCAGATTGCTCGGACGTCCCGCGGCGACCTCCTCCGCACTGCGTTCCGTGTAGACCGTGGTGGTGATCCCGGTCTGTTGCAGCCGCAGCGCCAGGTGCAGTCCGGAGATGCCTGCTCCCACTATGGCGATGTCTGGCATGGTGCTCCTTTACGGCGTGGTGGGGTGGAGAGCGCGGCGGGGGCCGCCGCTGTGTTCACCGGAATTGCGGGATGACGTGCTCGGCGAAGAGTTCCAGCGAACGCGTGGCGCGGTCGGCGGGCAGTCCTGGTGCCCGGCCGAAGAAGATGACCCGTTCGACGTCGCCCAGGGGTTTGACCCGTTCCCTGATTCCCTCGGCCACGACGTCGGGCGGGCCCACCAGGAAGAGTTCACGGGGCAGGTCGTCGACGGAGGGCAGACCAGGGTTGCCGAACCACTCCTGGAATGTGTTGAGCAGGTACCAGTAGTGTTCCTTGACCTCCTCCCAGCCCTGCTCGGCGTCCTCGCAGACGTAGACACCGGGGGTGACGATGGCGGTCACACCGAAGGCCGCCGGATCGTGGCCGTGCGCGGCGAGTGTCTGCCGGTAGAGATCCAGGATCTCCGGCTGGGTGCCGAGGTCGGGCATGAAGCGCAGCCCGTGGCGGCCGGCGCGCAGTGCGGCTGCCTTGCTGCCACCGCCGATCCACAGGGGGGGGCCGGGGCTCCGGGGGGCCGGGGTGAGAGTTACCCGGTCGAAGGAGAAGTGCTTGCCGGAGTGGGAGAAGAGGCCCCCGCGGAATGCCTTCTGCAAGATCTCCACGGTCTCTTCGGTGCGGGCCCCGCGCTGGGTCCGGTCCACGCCGAACAGCTGGAACTCCTCGTCCCGGTAGCCGGGGGCGAGCCCGAGTTCCAGCCGGCCGCCCGAGAGCAGGTCGGTGACGGCGGCGTCCTCCGCCAGGCGCAGCGGGTGGGTCAGGCTGGCCAGCAGCATCGCCGTACCGAGCCTGATGTCCCGGGTCCTGGCGGCGATGGCCGTCAGCGCCGGGAAGAGAGACGGCAGATAGCCGTCCTCGGTCAGATGGTGCTCGGAGAGCCACACGGATTCAAAGCCCAGCTCCTCGGCCCCGGTCGCCAGGGAGAGGGATTCCTCGTAGACCTCTTCCCAGGGTTGGCGCCAGCGCACCGGGTTGCGGAAGTCCAGCCATATTCCGAATTTCACCGATTCTCCTCGGGTTCAGTGGCTTTTTCGTTGGAGTGAGGGAGGGGCCGGGACCCGGACCGGGTCCGGCCGGGCGGTCCCCCGGATACGGCCTGACGGTCCCGCGCGCCCGACAGGGGCGCGGGACGGCGCTCAGGCGTCGGCAAGGGCGTGCAGGGCGCCGTTGAGCGACACCAGCGGGGGGCGCCTGCGCCCTCCGCCGGTCTGTGTCACCCGGCCGATCAGCACGGTGTGGTCTCCGAAGTCGCGCCAGTCGTGAAGGGTGCACTCCAGCCAGCCAGGCGCGTCCAGCACCAGCGCCCCGGTACGGGGGCCCGGTGAGGTCGCGCAGGTCAGCAGGGCCCTGGCCCGGGTCTCCCGGTCCGGGGCGCTGAAGGATCTGGCGAGGTCGTCGCCCGCCACGTCGAGGATCGACACCGCCCATACCCTCGCCGCGAGCAGGTCGGTGAGAAACTCCGAGTCTCGGCGCAGGGCGAGGGAGATCAGTGGAGGTTCCAGGGAGACAGAGGCGAGGGAGCGTACTGTCACCGCGTCGTGCCGCCGTTCTCCCTCCACCTCCGTGTAGGTCGTCGCCACACAGATCCCGGTGACGAAGGTGTGCATGGTCGCTTGTAGATCCAGGGGCACGTGGAGCCTTTCGGTCTCGGATATCCGGTCGGCGGCTCGGTCCCGGGTATTCCGGTCGGCGGCACCCGGCGTTGCGAGCGTATGCGGCGAAAAGGCGGGAGAACCGCGCGCACGCGCATACGAAGTGCGCGGTTCGCGCAGAGGTTGTTGTCAGCCGGGCAACCGGGCGGACAGGGCGGATTTGCGCAGCTTGCCGGTGGCCGTTCTCGGCAGTTCGTCCTCCGTCAGCGCCTCAAGGTGCTCCACGGTGGCTCCGAAGCGGCTGCGCACCTTCTCGCGCACCAGCCCTTCCGCCTGCGGTACGGGGAACTCCGGACGCGGGCGGAAGAAGACGGCGAGCCTGCCCGGGGCGCCGGGAAGGCCGCGGGCCACCGTGGATGACGGTGTGACACAGGCGAGTTCCTCGACGGCCTCCTCGATCTCATGGCTGTGGTAGCGGGCGCCGGCCACCTCGATCACGTCGTCGGCCCGGCCGGTCACGGTCACTTCTCCGGCGTCGACGAAGGCCAGGTCGTCGGTGACCAGCCAGCCGTCGGCGGTGAGCGGCGCCCGCCGGTACACGCCTCCCTCCAGGAATCCCCCTGCCACCGGCAGCCCGGTGACCTGGAGACGGCCCACGGCACGCTCCGGCAGCAGTTGGTCCTTCTCGTCCACCACACGCAGCGACACCCCGGGGTGCGGCATGCCCACCGGCACGAAGCGGCGGAAGGGCCCCCCGTGCGGTGAGAAGACACTGTCCACGACACCCGAGGCGGTCTCCGGCATGCCCCAGCCGGGATGGACGGCGGTGGCGGGCAGCCCGTACCGCGAGAGCGCCGCGACGAAGCGGTGGGCCACCCGGTCCTTCACCGCCTCGCCGCCGTTCATGATGTACCGCAGCCCGCTCAGATCCCAGGAGCGGTCGACCGGTTCATCGAGCCGGTCGGCGACCAGCGCGAAGGCATGGTTGGGTGCCCAGGTGGTGTCGACGTGCTCGGCCGCGGCCACGTCGAGCCACCGCAGGGGGTCCGCGCGGACCCAGCCGGTGTCGGCGTGCACCTGGTGGCAGGTGAGGAAGACATCCCGTACGTGGAACATCACGATGCCGCTCACATGGTCGAGGGGCATCCAGTTGAGGGTCCTGGTGTGCTCGTCGAGACCGCGGACCAGGGCGGTGGCGTGGGCCCGGCTGAGGATGTTGCGGTGGGTCAGCGGCACCGCCTTGGGCCGCCCGGAACTGCCCGACGTGAGGGTGAGCGCCGCCAGGTCCTCGGGGCGGGCGGGGTGCCGGGCGAGGTCGGGTGCCGGGGCCCGCAGGGTGCCGGGCCGTCCGAGCCACCGTAGGCCACGGGGCACTGTGTCCGGTTCCTCGTCGCCGGTCAGCCATGCCGTGCCCACCGCCCGGTGGGCGTCGGCGAGCGCCTCGTCCGCGCCGCCCGGCGGCAGCGGCAGCGGTGCCAGGCCGCCGAGTACACAGGCCCAGAAGACCGTGAGCAGATCGGCGGGGTGAGCCGGCCGCAGGATCACGGTCTGCCCGGGCACGGCTCCCGCGGCGCGCAGTGCGGCGAGTGCCCGGGCGGCGTCGTCGTACAGCTGGGCGTAGGACCGGTGGCTCGCGTTGCCCCCGGCGTCGAGCAGGACCATGCCCCGTGTACCGCGCGCGGCGCGTGCCAGTGCCTCGCCGAGGGTGGCCACCGGCGGTGCGGGGAGCGGGCCGCCGTGCAGCAGGGCGGGTTCACCGGGCATGGTGGGCACGGGCCCTCCCCCCGGGTGGGCGTCGGTGGCGGGCGCTCACGCGACGATTCCCACGCTGAACGGATTGTGCGGGGTGCCGCCGAGCAGATGGGCGCCGGCGGACTGGAGCACCTGGTCCTGGGCGATCACGTGCTGGCGCATCGTCGTCAGGTCGCGCAGCCAGCGGTCCAGCGGTGAAGGGCGGTAGATCGCGGTGCTCGCCACCAGGTCGTAGAGGCGGGCGACGATGGTGCGGGCCACGCGGAAGGCGTTGACACGGGCCAGTACGGTGTCCACCCGCTCGTCGCGTCCGAGCGCGCCGGGTTCGGCGAGTATCTGGAGTTGGCGGCGTAGGCTGCCGTAGACGGCGTAGCGGGCGGCTCCCAGTTCCATCTCCGACTCCGCGACCGCCAGTTGCACCCGGTAGGTGTCGGCCCACGGGGTAGCGGCGGCGCGGTCCACCCGGTCCACGGCCAGTTCCCGTACGTAGTCGAGGGCGGCACGGGCCACACCGAGCGGCACACCGGGCATGTTGCGCAGGATCGCGTCCGGTGTGGAGGAGGCGCTGTGGGTCCGGGGCTGGCTCAGGCTGAAGGAGTGGTTCTCCGGTACGAAGAGGTTGTCGGCCTGGTAGTCGCGGCTTCCGCTGCCGGCCAGCCCGGTGGTGTGCCAGGTGTCGATGACTTCGAAATGCTCGCGGGGTGCGAGCATGATGCGCCAGTGCTGGGGCCCGCCGTCCGGCGCGGCTTCGGGCTCGCCGTCGCGGTGGACGAAGCAGCCGGCCACCACCCAGTCGGCGTGGGTGATGCCGCTGCCGAACTGCCAGCGTCCGGTGACCCGGTAGCCGCCGGGGACGCGCTCGGCGCGGCCCAGCGGAAGGATCAGGCCGGCGGTGATGGCGTCCGGGTCACGGAGTTCGTCGCGCGCGACGGACTCGGGGAGGAACTGTGCGTACAACGGGGTGTCCATGCCGATCATCGCGCACCAGGCGGCGGAGGCGTCCCCGCGTGCGAGAGTCTCCACCACTTCGGTCTGTTGCATGGGGTCGAGCCCCGGTCCGCCTTGCGCGGTGGGCACCCCCACGCGGAACACGCCGGCGTCACGCAGCTGTTCGACCAGTGTGGCGGGCAGGTGGCGGGCGCGCTCGATCTCGTCCGACGCACCGCGCAGCACGGGGACAAGGTTCTGGGCTCTGCGGAGCACCTCCTCCGGTGTGGTCGGCCTGGCCTGGGTGGGGTAGGGGGCGCGTTCGGTTTGTGAAGTGGCCATCTCGTCTGTTCGCCTCTTATCTGACGTGTGGGTGGGTTCGCGGGCGGGGATGTGGTGCGGTGTGGTGTCCCGGCCGATACGCCGAGGGCTGTCCCGTCATTCCGGTGGCTGGGTGGGTCGGTGTGCGGCGGCAGGGGAAGGAGATGCCCCCTGCCGTTCGGGTCACCGGGGTGCCCCGGCCGACGGCGCGCGCGCCCCGGCGACAAGGGGGGCGGCCCTCAGGCGTAACGTCCGGGCGCGATGGCGTTGTTGGGATCCAGTACGCTCTTGAGACGCCGTGTCAGGGCCAGGGCACCGGAGTCGGTGGCGAAGCTCTCATAACGGTGGGCGTGTTCGATGTCCAGTCGGTACGGTACGAAGCCGGCCTCGGCGTAGGACGTGTAGAGCAGGTCGAGGGCGCGGTGGGCCCGTTCGGCGTCCTCCTCGTCGCGGGAGAACTTGACGGCGACCACGCAGTCGATGAGGTCGGGACCGAGGATGTGCAGGGTCGCGGAGGCGCGCACCGCGGTCGCGGCGGCCACCCGCCGCAGCAGCCCGTCCGCCCTGGCGACGGCCTCCCCGGTGAACGGCAGCAGCGGAAGGAAGAAGAGGAACCCCGCCTGCTCGTCGACCTCCTGCGCCGCCACTCCCATCTTCGCCCGGAAGAGGGTGTCCGTGACGTCCGGGTCACCGGCGTACCCTCGTTCCACCAGCCCGGCCACCTCGTGGTGCGGGAAGCCCGGGTCGGCGGCGTCGGAATCGGATGCCTGGGTGAACAGCCCCGAGCGGCGCGCCTCGGCGAGGAGGACACCACTGAGCGCTTCGACGACCTCGGCGGTGCCGTCGACCGGCAGGTGTACCAGAAACTCGTCCTCCGCGCCGCCGTAGGCGCGCCCGGCGGCAGCGTCGTAGATCCGGGGGACGCCCTTGGTCAACCCTTGGGCGACCCAGCGGCGTATCGCGTCGGTGGCGTCGGCGAGCACCGGGCGGGGAAAGGACAGGCGCACCACACGGAGTGCCTCGGGCCGGGGCAGGAGCCGTATCACACCGGCGGTGACCGCTCCGAGGTTGGACTGGACGAATAGCGGAAGCGTCGAGGGGCCGAGCCCGTGGGGGTAGACCGGCGCCGTCCGGTCGTCGGTCGGCCACCAGCCCACCCTGACCAACTCGCCGTCAGGAAGCGCCACTTCCAGGCCGACGAGGTCGTGGGTGCGCTGGTTGCGCAGGCCCACCCCGCGGTCGAGCGCATTGCCGAGGATGCTGGTGGAGGCGGCGGAGACGGTCACGTTGACCAGCCGTGTGGAGCCTGCGAGCAGTTGGGAGAGCCCGCCTTGTGTGACCCCGGGCTCGATGACGGCCCAGCCCGCCTCCAGGTCGAGTCCGCGGACACGGTTGAGGTCACCCAGGTCCAGGACCACCACGTCGTCCTGGACCGGCTCGCGGGAGCCGAGGCCCCAGTTGCGGCCGGTGCTGATGACGTGGAGGCTGCCGGAATCGGGGTCCCTGCCGAAGAGTTCGACGACACGGCGTGCCTGGTCAGTGGTCGCCGGCCGGATGACGGCGGCGACACGCCGTGAGCGGAAGAGGCTTGTGTTCGGGCCCAGTGGGCTTCCGGGCCCGTCGCCGGGTGCCGGGCGCAGGACCCGCTCCTCACCGACGATCCGCGAGGCTTCGGCGAGGGTCTTGTACGGCGGGGCGGGCCGGGGCGCGTGCGGTGCGCCGGGACGGCCGTCGGCCGCCGTGGGCCGTTCGGGCATGGTGGTCTCCCTTGGACTGGCTGTGGTCGGACGCGCGGGGACGGACGGCTGCCTGGCAGGCTCCGGGGTCTGTCCGGCGGATCTCCGTGGATCAGGCTCGCGGCCTCCGGTGCCGTACCTGGCGGGGCGGTACCGGCCTTGTACGGGCGTACGAGGCCGGTCCGGTGAGGTGAAGGAGTGCGGCGCGTCGCTGGTCCGCGCCGATCCGCGGGACAAGGGGCTCGGGGGCGCGGGACACGGCCTAGTTGGCGGTTGCGGACCTGAGCGCGCCGTGGAGGAACACCAGCGGATCCCCTGGCGCGCGTACCCCTGTGGCAAGGACCCTGCCGATCACCATCAGGTGGTCCCCGGCAGTGAATGAATCGGCGAGCGCGCACTCCAGCCACCCGAGGCCGTCGAAGATCAGAGCACCCGTGTGCTCTCCGCGGTCGGCGGGCAGCGCCTCGAGAGCCTCGACCCGGTTCTGCCTGGGGCGTGCCAGTTGCCCCGCGGTCTTCGCGCCGTCCGCTCCCAGGATGGAGACCGCGCACACCCCGGCCACCAGCATGTCGGCCAGGAAGACCGACTCCTGGCGCAGGCAGAACGAGATGAGCGGAGGGTCGTACGACACGGGGGCGAGAGAGTTCACGGTGACGGCGTCGTGGCGTCGGCCGCCGGGCGCGCCCGCCTCGGCGAGATGGGTGCTGACCACGCCGACGCCGGTGGCGAAGTGCCGCATCGCCGTTCGCAGATCGAGTTCCACGGCTCTCCTCGTGTGCTGGACGTTGAGGCGGCCGCCCCTGTCCGGGCCGTTCCGGGGCCGCTGACAAGACGTTAACCACCGGGGCACGGACACTGTGTCGTCCCCGCGCACCCGCTCTGTCGCGTTCGCGTAGCCGGAGTGCGCGGATGCGGCACACGCCGTGCGTGGACGCCGCAGAACATGCCCCGGTTTCTGGCCAGACTTCGACGGTCATGGACGGAACGCCGTCCGGCAGAAGGGGGCTCTCAGTGATGCTGCCAGGGTTCGGAGGTGTCGTGGCAGAGTCCTTATCGGCCGCGCCCGCCCATCGGCGACGGCCCGTTCCGGTGCCGCCGCGCTCCTCCGGGCGGGCCGCTCTCCGCGGCAGGGAAGGCGGGGCCGCGTGATCCGCACAGCCGCTGTGGTGGGGACGGGATTCATCGGCACCTCGGCGGCACTGGCGCTGAGCCGGCGCGGTGTTCAGGTGTATCTGCTGGACGCCGACGAGTCGGCGGCGCGGGTCGCCGCCGCGCTTGGCGCAGGCACCTTCGGACCGCCCGGCCAACGCGTCGACCTGGCGGTGCTCGCGGTCCCGCCCGCCTGGGTCGCCCAGGTACTGGCGGAACAGCAGCACCGCGCGCTGGCGCACAGCTACACCGATGTGGCCAGCGTCAAATCGGCCACCGCACTGGCCATCACACGCGGCGCGGCAGATCACACCAGCTATGTCGGCGGTCATCCGCTGGCCGGCAGCGAGCACTCCGGCCCCTTGACCGCCCGTGCCGACCTGTTCGAGGGCCGCCCTTGGGTACTCACCCCCGGCATCGAAACCTCTCCGGCCGCCCTCAACCGGACGCTGGCCGCCGTCGCACTGTGCGGCGCGACCCCCCTGGTCATGGAACCAGCTGCCCACGACCGCACCGTGGCCCTGGTCTCCCACGCCCCTCACCTGGTTGCTTCCCTGATGGCGGCCAGGCTTCAGGGCGCGCCACCCGAAGTGCTGAGACTGGTCGGGCAGGGGCTCCGGGACGCGACCCGGATCGCGGGCGGCGACCCCGGGCTGTGGAGCGACATCATCCGCTCCAACGCGCTCGCGATCGGGGAGACGTTGAGAGAACTGATGAAGGACCTGGAGACGGTCGTGGGCGCGCTGCGCGACATCGAGATGTCCGGCTCACAGGTCCGGACGGACGCCTCGGCGGCGCTCGGTGAGCTGCTGGCCCGGGGTCAGGACGGCTGGGCCACTGTGCACGGCCGGGGCCACCCCACGCCTGCCGGGCACCTGACGCTCCAGATCGCGGTGGCCGACCTGCCGGGTGAGTTGGGGCGGCTGCTCCTCGCGGCGGCGGAAATCGGCGTCGACGTGGAAGACGTACAGCTGTGCGGGCCCGGTGACGCGGCGGGACTGGCGGTGCGGATAGCCGCGACTCCCGTCACGGCCGAGTCGATCCGCCATCGGCTGGCCGACGGCGGCTGGCACGTGTCGGTGGTCGACCCGGGCCTGGCCACCGCCCACCCGGCCTGAGGCCCGGGACACGTCCCGGGCAGGGCCCGTCCCGCCGAGGGGCGGCCGGGTCCCGCCGTACCCCCGCGCCCAGCTGCCTTCTGCGAGAACCGGTACCGGATTCCATGAGCCGGAAAGGCCCCGGGGCCGAACTGCGCCGAGGGCGGGGCGAGTTCGCCAGGGCTCCGGGAGACCGGTCCACGGAGATACGTGCGCCGGCGTCGGAATAGCCTCCCGGGCCCCCGAGTTGATGACGGTATGGCTGAGCAGAAGAATGCCCCCGTCCGGGGCTCCGCGCGGGGAACCGCGCCCGTACCGTTGTCCGTGCTGGACTTAGCCGCTGTGGGAGAGGGATACACCGCACGCGAAGCGCTGAACACATCCGTGCGGCTGGCTCGCTTGGCGGAGTCGCGCGGTTTCCACCGCTACTGGGTCGCCGAGCATCACTCCATGCCGGGGATCTCCAGCAGCAGTCCGGCGGTGATCCTGGCTCATCTGGCGGCGCATACCGAGCGTATCCGGCTGGGATCCGGTGGCGTGATGCTGCCCAACCACGCTCCGCTGGTGGTCGCCGAGCAGTTCGGAACCCTGGAGGCCCTCGCCCCGGGACGCGTGGACCTCGGCCTGGGGCGTGCGCCTGGCACGGACGGTGCCACCGCGGCGGCGCTGAGGCGTACCGACAAGCCCGCAGCGGCGGGGGACGCCTTCGGGGGAGAGGTGGAGGAGCTGATCCGCTTTCTCGACAACGACTTTCCCGACGGGCACCCCTACCAGCGAATCCACGCGATTCCCGGTCCTGTGCAGGGCCCCACGGAGCGGCCGCAGGTGTGGCTGCTCGGCTCGTCCGGCTTCTCCGCCCGCCTTGCCGCGGAATGGGGACTCCCGTTCGCCTTCGCCCATCACTTCTCGGCACAGAACACGCTCCCGGCACTCGACCTCTACCGCACGGCGTTCCGCCCTTCCGCCACGCTGGCGGAGCCGTACGCCGTGATCGGCGTTTTCGCGTTCGCCGCGGAGGACCCTGAGACGGCGAGGCGGGAGGCGCTCACCGGCGCGCTGGCGACGGTGCGACTGCGCAGCGGACGACCGGGCCTGATCCCGACGGCCGAAGAGGCCGCGGCACATGCTTTCTCCGCACAGGAACAGGGTGCTCTGGGCAGTTGGCTTGACAATGCCCTGTACGGAACGGCGGACGAGGTCCGCGCGGGCCTGGACGAGTTGCAGAAGCGGACGGGCGCGGACGAACTGATGCTTGCCATGAACTCACACGGGACCGAAGCGCGAGTGCGTTCCTACCAGTTGATCGCCGACGCGTACGCGCTGCCGGGCGGTGACGCCGGACCGCGGTAACGGCTGCCCCCTCGGGGGCTCCACCGCGCGCGGAGGTTGGTTCTCCGGTCTGCCGTCCGTGTCATGCGGTGGAATTTCGCCGGGCGTTCACCTGACGAAATCGAGGCGGCGCGCAAGGACTGGACGGATTGATTCCGCCGCGGTCCGCTGTGTGGCCTTCGCCGTGCCCCCTCATCCGGGTTGGGTTCCGGTGGTCGTTACAACACCCCAGCCCGGGGGATGCGATGGGCTTCGAGATCCGCAAGGACCGTGAGCGTCAGGACAGCCGGACCCTGGTCCGTGAGCGGGAGGAATACCACCGGCTCATGGACCAGGGCGTAAGCAGTCGGCAAATCCGGCGGCGGCCCGATACCGCAGGCCCGGCCGGCTCCGTCGCCAGAGGAAGCGGCCGGGTCACGTGCCTCAGTCACCGCCCGAGCTCGACGAGCAGCCGGGGGGGGCGCGCGAGGTCTGGCCGAGTACGGACAGGGCACCGTGTGACCACATGAGTGAGCCCCGCCGAGCTCCTCACGCCCCGCACGGTCTCACATCCCGCGGATCACGCGGATGGCCGGTGGGGCCGCCGCGCCCGCCACCTCGTTCTGTGAAAAACTTGCCAGGGAGGTAGGCGCATGCTTCACGCATGGGATCGTGACCACGTCCTGGCCGCGCTGCTGCTCGCCTTCATCGCTCTCATCGCCTTCCTCCAGCTGGCGGTGGATCCGGGTCTCTTCCCGTGGGCGGGATATTCGGTCCTCGCCGAGCTGATCGCCAGCGCCCTCCTCCCCCTTCGGCTGACCTTCGTCGTCGGGGTGGCCGACCTGGGCGCGGTGGCCGGTGTCTACGGGGCAGGCGTCCAGGGAGTCGCCACACGCGACCGCTTCATCACCGTTCTCGCGGTGTTCCTCGCGTTTGTCGTCAGCCTGTTCGTCTGCCGCCTCCGCGAGAAACGGGACAGACGCCTCCGGAACCTGACGATCTCCAGAGCCCGGTTGCGCCTGCTCAGTGAGGCCGGGCGCCGGGTCGGAAGCACGCTGGACGTCTCCCGTACGGCCGCCGAACTGGCCGATGTGGCCGTGGTCGACTTCGCCGATCTGGTCCGGGTCGATCTTGTCGCCACCCGGGAACCCTTCGCGGCGCCCACGACCGGCGCGCAACGGGTCTTTCCGGCCGCGTCGCGGGCCGGCCCGTCGGCCGGGCCGGGAGGTCCGCCGGGCCCCGGGGACCCGATGACGTACCGGGAGTCGTCCGGTCCCGCCACCTGCCTGGCCACCGGCGGCTCCGTCCTCAGCCAGGATCCCGCGACCACGGCGACCTGGTTCACCCCGGGTGCGGCAGAGCCGGCGGAGGCCGGCGAGGCGGGTCCGGCGTCCGCCATGGCCGTCGCCCTGCGTGCCCGCCGCGGCACCCTGGGTGTGGTCGTCTTCGGCCGCCTCGGCACACGACCCCCCTTCGACGAGGACGACGTCCTCCTCGCCAAGGAGATCGCCTCGCGGGCCGCCGTCTGCATCGACAACGCGCGCCGCTACACCCGCGAGCGGGAGACCGCCCTGGCGCTGCAACGCAGTCTCCTGCCGCAGGAGATGCCGAGCCTCATGGCCGTGGAGACCCACTCCCGCTACCTGCCCGCCGACTCCGCGGCCGGGGTGGGGGGCGACTGGTTCGACGTCATCCCGCTGTCCGGGGCCCGGGTCGCCCTGATCGTCGGGGACGTCGCGGGGCACGGCATCCAGGCCTCGGCGACCATGGGGCGCCTGCGCACCGCCGTACGGACCCTCGCCGACATCGAGCTGACCCCCGACGAACTCCTCACCCGCCTCGACGGCATCGTGCTGCACCGGACGGCGGGCGTCCGCAACGAGATCGCCGACACGGACCTCAGTGCCACGTGCCTGTACGCGGTCTACGACCCCGTGACCTGCGAGTGCACCGTGGCCCGGGCGGGCCACGCGCCGCCCGTGGTGCGCTACCCCGACGGCACCGTCGACCTCCTGGACGCCCCCGCGGGACCGCCGCTCGGCGTCGGAGGACTGCCCTTCGAGTCGGCCACGGCGCACGTCCCGGAGGGCAGCCTCGTCGTCCTCTACACCGACGGTCTGATCGAGTCCTACGACCACGACATCGACGAGGGCCTGGACCTCCTCCGCGCGGCTCTGCGCGGCACCAACCCCTCCATGAGCGACGCGGCCGACCACATCCTCCGCTCGCTGCTCCCCAACCCGCCGAGGGACGACGTGGCGCTGCTCATCGCCCGTACCGGCGCGCTGGGCGCCGACCAGGTCGCGGGGTGGCAACTGCCCAGCGCCCCCGCCGCGGTGGCACAGGCGCGGAAGTACGCCACCGACCAGCTCACCGCCTGGGACATGAGTGAGGACGTCGAGTTCGCCGCGGAACTCATCGTCAGCGAACTCGTCACCAACGCCGTGCGCTACGCCACCGGCCCCATCTCCCTCCGTCTGATCAACGGGGACAGCCTGATCTGCGAGGTCTCGGACGGCAGCAACACCTCCCCCCATCTGCGGCTGGCCTCGGCACTCGACGAAGGCGGCCGGGGACTGTTCCTCATCGCCAGGACCAGCGAACGCTGGGGGACCCGCCGGACCAGCGCGGGAAAGACCATCTGGGCCGAACTGAGCCTCTCCTGACCCACGATCCTCCCTCGTGATCCCCCCTCCGGGTCACGCGTTGTGGCGCGTCCGCGGCCGTGCCACCGGTCTGTCCCATTGGTCGCCCAGGACCAGGAGCGGGTCGAACATGACGATGACGGCCGCCAGGAGGAGGAAGACCACAGGCCCCAGGAGCACCGGGAGGATGAACGAGGCCGGGAAGTCGGAGCCCGACGAGCTCGCGGCGCTCTGGACGTGTACCGTCACCGCCGCCATGCCGATGTAGTGCATCCCGGTGACGGCGATCCCCATGACGACGCTCGCGCCCAGGCTCGCGAAGAAGCCGTGGATGGAGACCGCCGCCCAGAGCGCGGCGGTCGCCGCGACCACGGCGACCACGATGGAGGCGGCGACCGTCGGAGCGGCGTACTCCAGATGGCCGGCCAGCCGGATCCCGGCCGTGCCGGTGTAGTGCATCGCCGCGACTCCCAGCCCCGTGACCGTGCCCGCGAGTGCGAGGGTCCACCGGCTGGCGCCCCGGTAGCCGACGACGAATACGCCGATGCCCACCATCACGATCGCCACGAAGAGGCTGAGAATCGTCAGGGTTCCGTCGTAACTGATCGGTGTCTCTTCGACGTTGAAGCCGATCATGGCGATGAAGTGCATGGTCCAGATACCGGAACCGATGGCCCCGGCCCCCAGGGCCAGCCAGCCGGCCTTCCAGGAGTGTTCGGCTCGCAGCGAGCGTGTGGTGCAGCGCAGGCCGAGAGCCGCGCCGAGACATGCCATGAGGTAGGCAGCGATGGGTGTGATGAGTCCGTAGTGGAATCCGTCGACGGTGCCGCGCATCAGTAGGACGACCTTTTGGCTCAGGAAGTGGGTACTGGGGCGTGGGGGGCGACGTGATTATGGGCTGTACGACGGCGGTCCGGACCGATTCGTACGGTCTCGTCTTCTTAACGAAGTTGGCTGGGAACAGTCGGAGGCGGTGGCCGGAAGCCTCAGGAGCACTGCCTGGTGTCGTACGTGAAGGTCTTTGGATCCACGCCGATGAACTCGCCGCCGCCGCTCGGGCAGACGGCCGCGACGGCGACGCCGCCGAGGTAGACCCGCCCGTAGGAGTCGTACGGATGGGTCCTGCCGGTGTCGCTGGTGTCGGCGGAGAGCCGGAAGGGACGGCCGTTGTCCTTGACGGTCTGGGTCAGGGTCTCGTCGCCGTGGGCGATCTCGAAGTCCAGGTTGTACTCGCAGTACTGCCGCTGTGTGTACGCCAGGACGATCACGGTCACCTGCTCGCCCTGCTTCAGGGAGATGGAGTTGTGTTCGAAGTAGTCGCCCTCCTCGGCGTCGGGATCGCTGCTCTGTACGACCGGGAACCGCTGGTCGAGGTCGACCCTCAGCATGACCGTGTCGTCCTGACCCGCGTCGGGATTGTCGAAGAGGGTCCCGGCGAGCGGTTCCCGGCAGGTCTTGTCGAGGGTGAGGCCCACGATGCGCACCGAGCGGTCGGAGTTGCCCTCCAGGAGGACCTGATCCGCGCGCAGTCCGACGGGAACGGCGTCGCGCTCCAGGAACCAGTCGTCGTAGCGCGTCTGGTTGCCGATGTCACCGATCTCTCGCAGTTCCGCGGCGGAGAGTTCTCGTACGTCGGGGAACGCCCAGCTGTTGCTGCCCGTGTTCAGCGAGTTCACCGAGATCACTTTGACCGGTGAGCCCACGCTTTCCTTGCCCTCGACGCCGACCGCGCGGTCCTTGATCCGCGCGCTGTCGGCGATTTTCCTCGGTGGGTCCGACCATGGCCGCGTCACGGCCAGGAGCACCGCTGTGGCCGTCACCACGGCCGCCAGGGCGGTCAGTACGAAGCGCCTGCGGGCCCGGCCCCGGCGTACGGGGGGCGCGGGGATCACGGGGGCGGGGGTGATGTCCCCCTGGGGCGGCGGTGCGGGCGCGTCGTAGTCGTACAGGGTGTGCAGGAACTCCGTCAGAAGGCGCTGCTTGTGCACTCTGCGGCGGATGGTGTCGGCCAGGACCGGTGGCTCCAGCCAGCTCCCCGCCAGCCCCCGCCGGACCTCCTTGCTCGCGGCAGGGCGGCCGCCGGGGTCCGGCCGCCCCGTGGGACCCCAGGTCACCAGACCGAACAGGGCTCCCACGGCCAGGGTGTCGCGCGCGACGGAGTCTCCCGCGTTCGCGCTGTACGCGGACTGGGCACGCTCCATGATTTCCCGGAAGAGGTCATGGACGGCGCGGGCGCGTGTGGCGGGCGTGTCCGGCGAGGGAATCCGTGCGGCCGGTAACCACGCCAGCAGGCTGGGGCTTTCTTCGAGGAGGGACCGGGTCGCCTGCTGATCCGCGAGGCGTTCCAGTTCCTTCGCACGGTGCGTGTCGGGATCGGTGGACGACACGTGACCCTCCCCCAGGTGTCGGACATGCCGGGAGGCTAGCGCAGCCGACCGGTCCCGGTCCGGGAAACGGGACGAAGCACGCTTCTCCCCGTGCCAGTTCGATGCCGGAGTCGGTCCCGCCGCAGGTCAGAGGCGTACCGAAAACCGGTCGGCGCGGTACCGGACGGTGTGCGCGTCCGGCCACAGCCTGGAGTCCGTTCGGTGCTCCGCCCGGGGCACCGGGAGGATTGCCTGGCTGCGTGGAGGCGCACATGCAACACATGGGAGATCTGGAGGCGTTGCTGCCGATCCTTGCCGGATACGGACTGGGCCGCGCCCACCAGTGGTCGCGGGTGTGGCGGACCACACCGCTCCGACGGCGGCTGGAAAGGGCGGTGGACGCTTTCCGCAAGGCCAAGTGAGGGACGAGGGCGCTCTGTTCAGGGACGCGCCGCGCAAGGCTGCGGCTACAGGGACGCCTTGAAGTGTCGCGGCGCGTCCAGGACGCGGCTCACGGTTCCATCTGCGCCGCCGTGGGCGTCTGCCCGTCGCGTACCGGCATGCGCACCTCGCGCAGCCCCGCCTATCGTGGGCCGATGCGCGCACACCCCATCGACCGCCCGGCCGATCTCCACACGGTCCGTGAGTCCTACGACCAAGTGGCGGACAACTACGTCCACATGGTGCTGACAACGGGGATCGGTGACATCCGCGGACATCCCTGGCTCAAGGCGTCGATCGACGCCTTCGCCGACACCGTGAGCGGGCTCGGACCCGTTCTGGACGTCGGCTGCGGACCCGGAACGGTGACCGGCTACCTCGCCGAACGCGGACTCGACGTCTCCGGGGTCGACCTCTCCCCCCGCATGATCGAGAACGCGCGACGCCTCTATCCCCAGTGCCGCTTCGACGTCGCCTCCGCCACCGAACTCGACCTCGGCGAAGCGTCCCTGGGCGGCGTGCTCGGGTGGTGGTCCCTGTTCAACCTCCCCCGCGACGTCCTCCCCCAGGTCCTCGCCCACTTCGCCCGCGCCCTGAAGCCGGGCGGCCACTTCATCACCGCGACGCACGTCGGCGACGAGGACGCGCTGCGGACCGAGGCCTACGGAGGCGTACCGGTCCGCTGGACGACCCACAAATGGCGCCCGGAACAACTCGTGTCCCTGATCGAACAGGCCGGCCTCCACCCGGTCGCCGAACTCCGCCTCCCCGCCGACGAGCACACGGGCCCGGGCGTGGTCGTCATGGCCAAGCGAACCCCTCCCGCTCCGCACGCTGCCGCAGCCGCTGCCGCGCCCAGGTGACGAAGGGCGGAAAACCGCCGTCCGTCTCGGCCTTGTCGACGAGAGCGGTGACTTCGGCGAGCGGATCGCTGTCGACGCGCAGCACTATCTCGCTCTGTGCCGCACCCCGCAGCCTCACCAACTCGCCGTTCGGATTGCTCCGGGTCTGCTCCAGAAGGGTCCTGCGGTCGAGCAGGCGCGTCACCAGGGGAAGCGTCTCCTCGGCCAGAACGCGGGCCAGTTCACGTCCGCACAGATCCCGCGTCCCCGGTTCCGTGAAAGCCCAGCGGGACCGGAACGGCATCTCCTCCTCGGGCTCGTGGGCGACACCGGGCGGCGGGATCACGGGACAGGTCGCGAGCGCGCCGCCGGCCTCGGGAGCGGGCGGGTTCGCGTACTGCCGATTAAGGAACTCCCAGTAGGGCAGCGGGACGATCCAGAAGGTGACGTCGAAGACGTGCCGAGCCGGGTCGACCGCGTGGGTGTCGAAGTGCATCAGCAGGTGATCGCCATTGGCCCCGGCCAGGCGGAAAGTCCTGCCCTTCTTCGTGAAGCCGGCCGCCTTGGCGACCGGTGCGACATGCCGCGCGATCAGGGTGTCCAGGGGGTTCATGTCCGCCGCTCACCCTCCTCTACGACCGGGCGCAGGCGGGTGAGCAGGTCGCGGTGGCCCGTGGCGGACAGGCCCAGTTGGGTGGCGAGGTCGAGGTCGATCTTGCCTGTCAGGAGGCCGAGGACCGCGCGGGGTGGTCCTTCCAGGGTGAGGTCCGGGTCGGTGGCGCGGCCGAGACGGGTGTGGACGTGGCCGTCCCGCAGCTCGATGACGGCCAGTTCGCCGTCCGCGACGAGCTGGATGACGGCGGGCGGGCCGTCCGGCCGCGCGTCGGTGGTGAACCACGCCGGGGCGTAGGCCAGCCACTGTGCCTGGAACGCGTCGTCGGGGCGTTCGTCGGTCATGAAGCGCAGCCCCCACAGCCCGATCGCCTTGAGGACCGGCTGGAGTGCCAGGCCGGCCTCGGTGAGGTGGTAGAGAGCGGTGGCGACGGGCGGTGGCGCGTCCTCGCGGGTGATCAGCCCTGCCGCTTCGAGTTCCTTGAGGCGGGTCGACAGCAGGTTCGTCGCGATGCCCGGCAGGCCGTTCCTGACGTCCGTGAACCGGCACGGGCCTCGCAGCAGCAGTTCCCGGACGATCAGCAGCGTCCAGCGGTCCCCGATGACGTCGAGACCCCGGGCTATCGAGCAGTACTGGCCATAACTCCGCATGCGCCCAGCGTACGACAGGACGGCGGAATCTAAAGCGAGTGATGGAGAAAGTAAACTACTCGGATGTAGTTTTGAAGCATGACTCGTACGCCGTCCAAACCGCTCGTGCTCGTCGCCCTCCTCCTCGCCGCGTTCGTGATCAACCTCGACACGACCCTGGTCAACGTGGCGCTGCCGACCCTCACGCGCGAGCTGGGCGCCACCGACTCGCAGTTGCAGTGGGTCGTGGACGCCTACAACCTCGTGTTCGCCGCCCTGCTGCTGACCTCGGGGAGCCTGTCGGACCGCTTCGGCCGCAAAGGCATGCTCATGGCCGGCCTGCTGGTGTTCGGAGTGGCCAGCTTCGTCGGCGGATTCGCCACCACCCCCGCCGAGCTGATCACCGCCCGCGCCGTCATGGGCCTGGGTGCCGCGATGACCTTCCCCGCCACCCTCGCCCTGCTCACCGGCGTCTTCACCAGCCGCAAGGAACGCGCCCTGTCCATCGGCCTGTGGGGCGCGACCGCCGGCGTCGCCATCGCGCTCGGGCCGATCGTGGGCGGCTTCCTCCTGGAGCACTACAGCTGGGGAAGCATCTTCTACACCCTCGGCCCGGTCTCCCTGGCCGTCATCGTCCTGGTGGCGTTGTACGTACCCAGGTCGAGGAGCCAGGTCGCCCACCGCCTGGACTACCTGGGCCTCGTCCTGTCCGCCGGCTTCATGGGGCTCCTCGTCTACACCATCATCGAGGCCCCGACCCGCGGCTGGACCTCGGCCGCCACCCTCGCCGGCTTCGCGGGCTCCGTGATGCTCCTGACCGTGTTCATCCTGGGCGAGCGCCACGTCGCGGAACCCATGCTCGACGTACGGCTCTTCAAGGACATGCGCTTCACCGCCGCCAGCGTCTCGGTCACGATCTCGTTCTTCACCCTGTTCGGATTCATCTTCCTGATCACGCAGTACTTCCAGTTCATCCGCGCCTACAGCCCCCTGTCCACCGGCGTCCACCTGCTGCCCGTCGCGGTGTCCGTCGCCGTCGGATCGACCTTCGGAACACGCCTCGCCGTACGCGTCGGCACCAAGGTCATCGTCACCGCCGGGCTCGCCCTCCAGGCCGCCTTCTACTTCTGGGTCGCCAGCGACATCTCCCCGACCCTCAGCTACGGCATCATCGCCGCCCAGATGGTCGTCTTCGGCCTGGGCATGGGCCTGACCTCCGCCCCCGCCACCGAATCCATCATGGGCGCCGTCGCCGGGGACCAGGCCGGCGTCGGCTCCGCCGTCAACGACTCCACCCGGCTGCTCGGCGGAACCCTCGGCGTCGCGGTCATCGGCAGCGTCTATGCCACCCAGTACGACTCCCGGCTCAACAGCACCCTCCCCGCGTCCCTGCCGCCCGGACCGACCGACCTCGCCCACCAGTCCGTCGGAGCCGCCTTCGGCGTGGCCGGCCGGCTCGCCGCGCAAGGCCGGGACGCCCTGGGCGGGACCGTACGACAGGCCGCCACCGGAGCCTTCGACCACGGCCTGACCACCGGCTGCCTCGTGGCCGCCTTCGTCGCCGTCGCGGGCGCCCTGCTCGCCGCTGTCTTCCTGCCCGCACAGCCCGCACCGCATCAAGGAGAAATCCCCGGTCCCCCCGAGGCCGACGCGCGTCCCGGGGGCTCAGGAACAACCATGTGAGGAATGAGGTGATCGCGATGGTGGGGCCTGGGCCCACTCGCTCGTTCACCACCGAGCCGGACGCCCGCTCCGGCGCCGCCCCCATCAGGATCCGAGGAGAGAACCATGAAGACATTGGTGGTAGGTGCCGGCGCCGTCGGTGGCTTTGTCGGAGCGCGGCTGCTCCAGGCGGGACGCGACGCGGATCTGCTGGTACGGCCCCGCCGGGCCGGGCAGCTCCGGGAGCGTGGCCTGCGCATCCTGGACGGCGACCGGGCCGAGGTGGTCAGCGCGCGACCGGTGACCGCCGACAGCCTCGAAGAGCCGTACGACCTGGTGCTGCTCTCGGTGAAGCCGGACGCGCTGGCCGCGGCCATGGACGACATCGCCCCGGCGGTCGGCCCCGGCACCGCGCTGGTCCCCTTCCTCAACGGCATCGCCCACTTGGAGGTGCTCACCGGGCGTTTCGGTACGGCGGTGCTCGGCGGCACCCTGAGGGTCGCCACGGAACTGGGCCCCGACGGGGACATCCGCCAGTACGCGCCCGGCGGGCAGATCGAGATCGGCGAACTGGACGGCCGTACGAGCAGCCGGGTGGA
Organism: Streptomyces sp. NBC_01317; assembly: GCF_035961655.1. Lineage (NCBI taxonomy): Bacteria > Bacillati > Actinomycetota > Actinomycetes > Kitasatosporales > Streptomycetaceae > Streptomyces > Streptomyces sp. NBC_01317. Next base: position 1,551,900 of record NZ_CP108393.1, read on the forward strand.
CGAGGTGGCCGCGACCCTGGGCGTCCCGGACTTCACCGTCACCGTGACCGCCGACGTCGTCGGCGCGATGTGGCGGAAGTGGGTCATGATCGCCACCGTCGGGGCGATCACCTCGCTCGCCCGGGGCGGCGTCGGAGACGTCGTCGCCGTCACCGGCGGGACGGAGTTCGCCACCGCGACCCTCGACGAGGCGGCGTCGGTCGCCGCCGCGGCCGGCCACGGGCTGGACGAGACGGCCCGCACCGCGCTCCGCGGCCTGGTCACGGCGGCCGGATCGCCCATGACGTCGTCCCTGTCCCGCGAACTGGCCGCCGGGCGGCCGACCGAGGTCGAGAACGTCCTCGGCGACCTCGTCCGGCGGGGCCGCGCCGCCGGCGTCCCCGTACCCCGCCTGGAAGCCGCCGCCCTGGCGCTGCGCGCCCACAACCGGCGGCACGCGGCGGGGAACTGATCCCGACCCGCTGTCAGGAGGGCTGCTGCGCGAAGTCCTTGGTACGGATCGTGAAGAACGAGATCACGCCGGAGGCCAGGGCGATGATCGCGCCGACGAGAAGCAGTTCGTTGAGCCCCGAGGTGAAGGCCGCCGCGGCGAGGTGCTCGACCGGGGCCCGGACCGCGGCCGGCAGGGAGTCGAGCGTCTGGGTGACCGTGCCGGACTGGACGGCGGTGGAGATCCGGGAGCCGATGTCCCCGACGCCGTGGATCGCGGCGATGTGGTCGGTCACGTAGGACTTGATCTTGCTGGAGAACAGGGTGCCGAGCAGCGCGATGCCGGTGGCGATGCCGATCTGGCGGAACGTCGAGTTGATGCCCGACGCCATGCCCGCGTGCGCCGGCTGGACCACCCCGACGGCGGTCGACGCCAGCGGTGGATTGACCAGGCCCAGACCCGCCCCGGACATGAGCATGCCGGGGATGAGATGGGTCCACTCGCTCGACGCGTTCAGACCCCGCATCCACAGCAGCCCGCCGCCGATCAGCAGCAGGCCGGGTCCGATCAGCCACTTCACCGGCATCCGGGAGGAGAGCCGCCCCGACAGCGTGGACATCACCAGGATGCCGACCGAGATCAGCAACAGCCGCACACCCGCCCCCAGGGCGCTGAACCCGAGGATGTCCTGGAGGTAGAGCACGAGGTAGAGCAGCATCGACAGGAGGGAGGCGCTGAGGCCGAAGGCCGCGATCAGGCCGCCGGTGAAGGTCGGCTTCCGGAAGAGCGACAGGTCGAACATCGCCTGGGAGACGCGCAGCTCGACCACCACAAACGCGGTCATGAGCACGACCGACGCCGCGAGGCACGCGATGACCACGGGGTCGGAGAACGAGTCGTGGCTGGACTGGATGAGCGCGTACACCAGGCTCGACAGGGCGGCGGTGAAGAGGACGAAGCCCGGCCAGTCGGGGTGGCGGGCCTCCGGGTTGCGGGAGTCGGCGACCCTGAGCACGGTGATCGCGACGGCGATCACCCCGATGGGCAGGTTGACGTAGAAGATCCACTCCCAGGACAGGCCGGTAGTGAGCACACCGCCGAGCAGCGGTCCGATCGCCACGGCCAGTCCGGTGATGGTGCCCCAGATCCCGAAGGCGACCCCGCGGTCCTTGCCCCGGAACGCGTCCGCCAGCAGCGCCAGCGAGACCGAGAACATGATGGAGCCGCCGATGCCCTGGAGCCCCCGGGACAGTTGCAGCATCAGCGAACTGTTCGAGAGTCCGCACAGCAGCGAGGCGAGACAGAAGACCGCCAGACCGATCACGTAGAGCTTCTTGCGGCCGTACATGTCGGCGAGACTGCCCGCCGTGAGCAGCAGGGCGGCCAGCGTGAGGGAGTACGCGTCGACGACCCACTGGAGGTCGGAGAAGCTGGCGTGCAGCGACCGCTGGATGTCGGGCAGCGCCACGTTCACGATGGTGATGTCGAGCAGCAGCATGAACGTGCCGAGGCAGACGGCGGTCAGCGTCCACCACTTGTTCTGCGCGGGCGGGGTGTGCCCGGCCCGGGGAGCGGGGCGGGATCCGCCCGGTTCGGGGGCCTCGGGGTCGGCATCAGGCATGCTCACTCCTCGTCCACGGCCTGAGGGGCGTACCGGTCCCACCGACTATCTCCCCCCGGCGCCCCCGGCCCGCCCTCACCGCGCGGGGCCAGCCGGGCGAACCTGCTTCAGGGCGTCGCCGTGGAGACCACGTACACGCGGGGGAAGGCCGGGTCCGAGAGGTCGACCACCACGTCCTGGCTGGGTCTGGGGTCCTTCTGGTCGTGGCTCACCCCCGCCCAGGCGTGGTCCGGGATGTCGAAGTCCCAGCCCACCGTCCGCTGGTCGCGGGCGGAGATGGGGATGGCGCCCTCCTTGAGGGAGGAGCGGGTGACGCCCATCTCCGTCAGGAAGGTGTCGAGCCGTCCCGAGGTGACGTCGAACTGGACGTACAGCCGGCTGGACTTCCAGTTGCTGGTCTCGTAGTAGCGCAGTCCTGTGGCGCCGCCGGGGACCGGGACCTCGTAGATGCGGCGCTTCATCTTGGAGGGGCGCAGCGGCTGGAGTCCGGTGGCCGAGGACTCGGCCTCCTTGTCCCGGCCGCTGCTGCGGCTCTGTTCGGCGGAGACCACCAGGTAGCCCGCCGGGACGCCGACGAGCAGCACGATGACGATGGCCGTCAGCCAGCGGCGGCGGTTGCGGTGACGGCGGTCCTCCGGGGGCTTGCCGTCGTCGCCCGGCCGCACCGGCTGCGGCTGCGGCACGTGCGCGGGAAGGGTGCTCATGACGGCGGTTCCTCGGTCGGGGCCGTACGGCTGGTACGGATGGCCTGGGCGTACCGCTCGTAGCGTTCGTACCGCTCGACGCGGCGGCGGGTGGCCCGGCGGAAGCGGCGCGCCACCAGCCTGGCGAGGTCGGCGGCGCCGACCATGCCCGCCTCGGGACCCAGCTCGGCCTTGACGATGCGCGCCTCGGGCCGGTAGCCGCGCCCGGTGAGGTGGCGGCGGAAGGCGTCGCGGGCCGGGCCGATGAGCAGGTCGTCGGCGGCGCTGACGCCGCCGCCGATGACGAAGCAGGAGGGGTCGAGGGCGGCGGCGAGGTTGGCGATGCCGACGCCGAGCCACTGGCCGATGTCCTGGAACAGCTCGATGCACATGGCGTCGCCCTCGCGGGCGAGTTCGGTGATGAGCGGTCCGGTGATCTCGTGGACGTTGCCCTTGACGCGGTCGATGATGTTGTACGCCACCGGGGAGTCGGCGACGGCCAGTTCCCTGGCCTCCCGTACGAGCGCGTTGCCGGAGCTGTACTGCTCCCAGCAGCCGCGGTTGCCGCAGGGGCAGCGGTGGCCGCCGGGGACGACCTGCATGTGGCCGAACTCGCCGGCGACGCCGTACTTGCCGCGCTTGACCCGGCCGTCCTCCAGGATCGCGCCGCCGATGCCGGTGCCGAGCGTGATCATGACGAGGTGGTCCTCGCCGCGTCCGGCGCCGAAGCGCCATTCGGCCCAGGCGGCGGTGTTGGCGTCGTTGTCGACCATCACGGGGACGGCGAGGCGCCCGGCGATCGCGTCCCGCAGGGGTTCGTCGCGCCAGGCGAGGTGCGGGGCGAAGAGGACGCGCGAGCGGTCTGCGTCGACCCAGCCGGCCGCGCCGATGCCGACGGCGTGCACGTCGTGCCGGTCGGAGAGGTCGAGGACCAGCTCCACGATGGTGTCCTCGACCACGCGGGGGCTCTTGGACTTGTCCGGGGTCTCGGTCCGGATCTTCTCCAGGATGTTGCCGTCCGGGTCGACCACCCCGGCCATCACCTTCGTACCGCCGATGTCGATGCCGACGGTCGGGACGCGGGGCGCGGTGAGCAGGGAGCGGCGCTCCCTGGTGCCGACGGTCCTGAGGACCGTGCCACGGGCGGACCCGCGGTGCGCGAAGTCGCGGTACGTGCTCATCGGCCCGGCTCCCTGGTGTCCGTCGGCTCAGGCCTGCCGTACCGAGTGCGTCCTCGGCTGATCGCTCGCACGAGTCGTGTTGTCCCTGCGGGGTCGGGGCCGGGCCCTGGCGGGCGGCGGCGGCGGACGGTGCCCGCCGGGGCCGATTCTGCCATCCGCCCTGCCCGGGGTCGCCACGGACCGGGGTTCACGGGGTGGTACGGGCCCGGCACGGGCCGGTCGTACGGCTCCGGCACGCTCCCGTACGGCTCCGGCGCGCCCGCGCGCCTACTCCGCGGCCGGACGGGACAGCTCGTGGGTCAGTTCCTCCAGCTCGGAGCCGCCCGCCATCTGGCGGGTCAGCTCGTCCAGGGTGATCGAGTCCTTGGTGTGGCTGCCGGCCATGACCCCGCGCTTGAGCAGCGTGAACCGGTCGCCGACCAGGAACGCGTGGTGCGGGTTGTGGGTGATGAGGACCACGCCGAGGCCCGCGTCCCGGGCGGCGGCCACGTACTTGAGCACCACACCGGACTGCTTGACCCCGAGCGCGGCGGTCGGCTCGTCCAGGACGAGGACCTTCGCGCCGAAGTACACGGCGCGGGCGATGGCCACGCACTGGCGCTCGCCGCCCGACAGGGTGCCGATGGGCTGGTCGACGTCGCGCAGGTCGATGCCCATGCGCAGCAGCTCGGCGCGGGTGGTGGCGCGCATGAGGTCCACGTCGAGCCGTTTGAACGGACCGGCGCCGCGCGTCGGCTCCGAGCCGAGGAAGAAGTTGCGCCAGACCGGCATCAGCGGGACGACGGCGAGGTCCTGGTAGACGGTGGCGATGCCCCGGTCCAGGGCCTCGCGCGGGGATGCCAGCGTGGTCTTCCCGCCGTCGATCAGGAAGTCGCCCGCGTCGTGCCGGTGCAGCCCTGAGATGATCTTGATGAGGGTGGACTTGCCGGCGCCGTTGTCGCCCAGCACACAGCTGATGGAGCCGGCGTGGACCTCCAGGGAGATCCCTTCGAGGGCGCGGACGTTGCCGTAGTACTTGCTGACGCCGTCGAGTTCGACGAGGGCCGTCATCGTGTCGCCTCCGCTCGCTTGCGCACCCAGGCGTTGAGCAGGGTGGCCAGAAGGAGCATCGCTCCGAGGAAGAACTTGAACCAGTCGGGGTTCCACTCCGCGTACACGATGCCCTTGCTGGTCATGCCGAAGATGAACGCGCCGACCGCGGAGCCGACGGCGGAGCCGTACCCGCCGGTGATCAGGCAGCCGCCGATGACGGCCGCGATGATGTACGTCAGCTCGTTGCCGACGCCCTCGCCGGACTGCACGACGTCGAACGAGAACAGCAGGTGCTGGCCGGAGATCCAGGCACAGAACGCCACCCCCATGTAGAGGCCGATCCGGGTCTTCGCGACCGGCACCCCGACGGCCCGCGCGGCGTCGGCGTTGCCGCCGACCGCGAAGATCCAGTTGCCGAAGCGGGTGCGCAGCAGGATCCAGGTGGCGACCGCGACGAGGACGATCCACCAGAGGATGGTGACCTTCAGCTCGATGTTCCCCAGGGTCAGCTGGGAGGCGAAGAGCTTCTTGGCGGAGGGAAAGCCCTCCATGTCGCCGATGGCCTTGGTCGAGACCGTGCCGCTGATGAGCTTCGTCAGGCCGAGGTTGAGGCCGGTGAGCATCAGGAACGTGCCCAGCGTGATGATGAAGCTGGGGAGTCCGGTACGGGTCAGCATGAGGCCGTTGAAGGCGCCCAGGGCGAGGGTGACCAGCAGCGAGACGAAGACGCCGACCCAGACGTTCGCCGTCATCTGGTAGCTGAACATCGAGGTGACCAGGGCGGAGCTGGTGACCATGACCCCGGCGGAGAGGTCGAACTCGCCGCCGATCATGAGCAGCGCCACCGGGACGGCCATGATCCCGATCGTGGAGGCGGCGTAGAGGACCGTACCGAAGCTGGACATCCGCAGGAACGAGTCCGCGACGACCGCGAAGAAGAGGAAGACGGCGAGGGCGCCGACGACGGCGCCCAGCTCGGGCCGGCCGAGGAGCTTGCGCAACGGGGAGGCGCCCAGCAGCCGTTCGTCGCCGGAGGCCGGTCCGCCGGGCCCGCCGGGACGGTCCTTGACGGGGGGTGCGCTCGTGGTCATCGCGTACCCCGGTCGGTGTAGCCCGCCAGTGCCCCGGCGTCCCGCTGGGTGATGATCTGCGGTCCGGTGAGGACGGGGCGGCCGCCGCCGAGCACGTCGGCGTTGTAGCGGTAGAGCCAGAGCAGGTCCACGGCCTCGTACCCCTGGAGGTACGGCTGTTGGTCGACGGCGAAGCCGAGCGTCCCGGCCTTGAGCGAGGCGGCGACGGCGGCGTTGAGGTCGAAGGTGTCGATCTCGGCCTTGCTGTCGGCGGACTTCTTCGCCTGGACGGCGGCGTCCGCGAAGGGCGCGCCGAGGGTGACGACGGTGTCGATGGACGGGTCCGCCTGGAGCTTCGCCTCGATGGAGGCCTGGACGTCGGGCATGTTCGTGCCGTCGACGTACAGGTTGGTCATCGATCCGTCGAAGGTCTTCTTCGCGCCGGCGCAGCGCTGTTCGTGGCCGACGTTGCCCTGTTCGTGGATGACGCAGAGCGCCTTCTTCTTGCCGCGCTTGTCCAGTTCGTCGCCGACGGCCTCCCCGGCGATCGACTCGTCCTGGCCGATGTGGCTCAGCGCGCCGAACGCCTTGGACTGCTCGGCCCCGGAGTTGACCGTGATCACGGGGATGCCGGCCTTGCGGGCCTTGGCGAGGACGTCCTTCATCGCGTCGGGCTTGGCGAGCGTGACGATCAGCCCGTCGACCTTCTTGTCGATGTACGACTGGACCTGCTGGGCCTGCTCCTGGCCCTGGTCGCTGTGCGCGTACAGGAACTTGATGTTGTCCTTCTCCGCCGCCTGCTTGGCGCCCCTCTGGACGATGTCCCAGAAGGTGTCGCCGTCCCCGGAGTGGGTGACCATGGCGACGGTCCAGTTCGGGGTGGACACCGCGGCCCGGCCCGCGGCCTGTCCCTCCGCGGAGGCCCGTGCCGCCCGCTGTTCGGCCCGCAGGCCGCCTGTGCTGCTGCATCCCGCGAGCGCCGAGGCCCCGAGGACCGCAGCCAGTACGGCGCCCATGGCGCGCACTCCTGTACCGACCTTTGCCACGACGCGGCGCCCTTCCTGATCTGTCCCGTACCGGTTCCGGCGCCCAAGTATCGGTCATGGCCCGCCGGCAGGTAACCGTCGGGTACGGAACAGGTGGAATCCAGGGGCGTACGGGCGGCTGGGATCAGGGGCGTACGAGCAGCTGGAACTCGAAGGCGTAGCGCGACGCGCGGTAGATGTGCGAGCCGAACTCGACGGCCCTGCCCGTGTCGTCGAACGTGGTCCGTTCCATGGTGAGCAGCGGGGCCCCGGTGGGTTCGGTGAGCTGTCCCGCCTCCTCCGGGGTGGCGGCCCGGGCGCCGACCGACTGGCGGGCGCTGTGCAGGGTGATGCCGCCGGAGCGCATCATCCGGTAGAGGCCGGTGGCCTCCAGCCGTGCGGTGTCGCATTCGAACATGCCGGTGGGCAGGTGGTTGCGCAGGTACGCCATGGGCTCGTCGTGCGCGTAGCGCAGCCGCTCGATCAGCCGGACCTCGGCACCCTCCGTCACCCCGAGCGCCGCCGCGATCCGGGCGGTGGCGGGCTCCAGGGTGTTGGCGAGCACGCGGGTGGCGGGGCGCTGGCCCGCCGCCTCCAGGTCGTCGAAGAGGCTGCTCAGCTCCAGGGGGCGTTTGACCTGGCTGTGGACGACCTGGGTGCCGACGCCCCGGCGGCGCACCAGCAGGCCCTTGTCGACGAGGGACTGGATGGCCTGGCGGACGGTGGGGCGGGACAGCCCGAGCCGGCCCGCCAGTTCGATCTCGTTGCCGAGGAGGCTGCCCGGGGCCAGCCTGCCCTGTTCGATGGCGCCCTCCAGCTGCTGGGACAGTTGGAAGTACAGGGGCACCGGGCTGGTGCGGTCCACGCTGAGCTGGAGCGGCAGGGAGGGCTCCGTCTCCTGCCCGGGCTGGGACGATCTCGGCTGATGGGGCACGTCGCCGAGCGTAGCCGCCGGGAATGTCGGCGGGAAGTGGTGAAGTTCGATTGTCAGGACAAATGCTTGACACGGCGAGGAGCGTGCCGCCACCTTGGGGCCATGCGCATCGGACTCATCGGCACTGGCCGCATCGGAACGTTCCACGCGGAAGTGCTCAGCCGCCATCGTGAGGTCGGGGCCCTGGTGGTCGCCGACACCGACGCCGCACGGGCGTCCTTCGTCGCGGACCGGACAGGCTCCACCGCCGCCCCCTCCGTGGACGAGATCTTCGCCTGGGGCGTGGACGCCGTGGTGATCGCCTCGGCCACCTCGGCACACGCCGACCTGATCAGCCGCGCGGCGCGGGCCGGGCTGCCCGCGTTCTGCGAGAAGCCGATAGCGCTGGACCTGCCGGGGACGCTGGGCGCGCTGGCCGACGTCGAGAAGGCGGGCACGGTGCTCCAGCTGGGCTTCATGCGCCGCTTCGACGCGGGGTACACCGCCGCGCGGGAGCTCGTACGGTCGGGGAAGCTCGGGCGGCTGCACACCGTACGGGCGATCACCTCGGACCCGGCGCCGCCGCCCGCGGGTTATCTGCCGCTGTCCGGCGGGCTGTACCGGGACTGCCTGGTGCACGACTTCGACATCATGCGGTGGGTCACCGGGCGCGAGGTGGTGGAGGTGTACGCGACCGGGTCCGACGCCGGGCCCCCGATGTTCCGCGAGGCGGGCGACGTCGACACGGCGGCGGTGGTGCTCACCCTGGACGACGGGACGCTGGCCACGGCCACGGCGACCCGCTTCAACGGCGCGGGGTACGACGTACGGATGGAGCTGGCCGGGGAGCTGGACCAGTTCGCCGTCGGCCTCGACGACCGTACGCCGATCACCTCGACGGAGCCGAAGGGCCCGCCGCGCTGCGACAACCCGTGGCCGGGGTTCCTGGAGCGGTTCGCCCCCGCGTACGAGGCGGAGCTGGACGCGTTCATCCAGGTCGTCAACGGCGAGCTGGACAATCCGTGCGACGGCCGTCAGGCGTTGCACGCGCTGCGGATCGCGGAGGCGTGCGAGCGCTCGCGCCGCGAGCACCGGCCGGTGGCGCTGGCGGAGATCCCGGGGGCCTGAGGGTCGGCCCGCGGACACGCCCCAGCGCCGCTGGAAGGCGCTCTCACCAGCGCACCGGCAGCCGTCGGGTGCCCCGGATCAGCCGGCCGGGCAGCCAGTCGTACGGCTCCGCCGCCGGGTCGAGCGACAGGTCCGGGCAGCGTTCCAGCAGGGAGCGGACGGCGATCCGGCCCTCCAGCCGGGCGAGCGGGGCGCCCAGGCAGAAGTGGATGCCGTGGCCGAAGGCCAGGTGGCCGCCGCCCCGGCCCGGCGTCCGGGACCTGCGGATGTCGAACGTGTCCGGGGCGGTGAAGCGGGACGGGTCGCGGTCGATCGACGCGAGGGCGACCAGGACCATGTCGCCGGGCGGGACCACCACGTCCCCGTACGCGATCGGTTCCAGGGCGAACCGCCGGGTGCTGGTCTCCACCGGGCCGTCGTAGCGCAGCATCTCCTCGATCGCCCCGTCGAGGAGCGAGAAGTCGGCGCGCAGGGCGGCCAGTTGACCGGGGTGGTCGAGCAGGGCCCGTACCCCGTTGGAGATCAGGTTGACCGTCGTCTCGTGGCCGGCGACCAGCAGGACGAAGGCCATGGCCCGTAACTCGTCGGCGGAGAGCCGGTCGTCGTCCTGGGCGTTGGTGCGCAGCAGCGCGGAGAGCAGGTCGTCGCCGGGGTGCGCGGCCCGTTTGTCCTGGATGAGGTGGTCGAGGTAGGCGGTGAGTTCCCCGGCGGCGGCCTCCGCGTCCCCCGGGCGCCGGGGCGCGACAAAGCCGTTGGTCCAGGCGCGGAAGGTGTCCCGGTCCTCGTGCGGCACGCCGAGGAGTTCGCAGATGACGGTGATGGGCAGCGGGAAGGCCAGCACGTCGACCAGGTCGGCCCGCCCGGTGGCCGGCAGGGCGTCGAGCAGGCCGTCGGTGATCTGCTGGACCCGTGGGCGCAGGCTCTCCACGCGGCGGCCGGTGAACTCCCGGGAGACCAACTTCCGCAGCCGGGTGTGGTCGGGCGGGTCGCTGGTCAGGACGTGCGGGCCCATCGCCTCCTCCGGCAGGCCGCCGGCCACCGGCGACTTGGAGAGCCGGGGGTCGGCGAGGGCGGCGCGCCCCTCCTCGTACCCGACGACGAGCCAGAACCGCTGGCCGGTGTCGTCCCGTACCTCGTGAACGGGCCCCGCCTCACGGAGTTTCGCGTAGAACGGGTAGGGATCGCTGTTGAAGTCCGGCCCGTACTCTTCCAGTTCGATGATCGCCATCATGTCACCGTACGTCACCGTCCCGGTCGGCTCCGTCGCCGGTGGCCGGATCCGCGTCATGCACCAACAGGGCGATCTGCACACGGTTGTTGAGCCCCAGCTTGGCCAGGACGCGGGAGACGTGGGCCTTGACGGTCGGCACGCTCATGTAGAGGTCGGCGGCGATCTCGGCGTTGGACCTGCCCCGGCCTACGGCGTACGCGACCTCCCGCTCCCGGTCGGCGAGGGTGGCGAGCCGGCCGGCCGCGCCGCGCCGGCGGGCGTCCGGGCCGGCGCCCGGGGAGGTGCCCGCCACATGGGTCATCAACTGGCGTGTAACCGCCGGTGAAAGGACCGGATCGCCCGCCGCGACACGCCGTACGGCGGACACGATCCGGTCGGGCGGGGTGTCCTTGAGGACAAACCCGGCGGCGCCCGCGCGCAGCGCCCGCAGCACCTGCTCGTCGGCGTGGAAGGTGGTCAGGACGAGCACCTCGGGGGCGCCGGGGCGGGCCCGCAGCGCCTCGGTCGCGGTCAGCCCGTCCATGGCGGGCATGCGGATGTCCATCAGGACGACGTCGGGGGCGCACCGCTCGACGAGGGGGGCGACCTGGGTGCCGTCGGCGGCCTCCCCCACGATCTCGATGTCCTCGGCGCCGCCGAGCATGAAGGTCAGTCCCGCGCGGACGAGGGGGTCGTCGTCGACGATGAGCAGCCGGATGGTCATGCGGCCCACGGTAGCCAGGCGCGGAGGGCGAAACCGCCGTCTCCCGTGGGTCCGTGGTCGAACCGCCCGCCGGCCAGCGCGGCCCGTTCGGTCAGCCCGATCAGCCCCTGGCCCGAGCCGGGGACGCGCGGGACCTCCCCGGAGGGCGCCGCGTTGTGCACCTCCACGGTGAGGCCGTCGCCGGGGCCGCCGCTCACCAGGACGGTGGCCTCGGTGCCGGGCGCGTGCTTGCGGGCGTTGGTCAGGCCCTCCTGGGCGATGCGGTAGGCGGTACGGCCGGTGGCGGCGGGTACGGCGGCCACGTCGGCGACCCCGCTGTCGAGGGTGACCTTCATGCCGGCCGCGCGGGACTCGGCGACCAGCTCGTCCAGGGTGACGAGGGTGGGCTGCGGGCGGTTGCCGTCGTCGCCGGGCGCGCGCAGCACCCCGATGATCATCCGGAGGTCCTGCAAGGCCTCGTGCGCGCTGTCCCTGATCACGCCGGCGGCCCTGGCGACCTCGGGCGCGGGCGCGTCAGGACGGAATTCGAGGGCGCCCGCGTGGACGCTGAGCAGGGACAGCCGGTGGGCGAGCACGTCGTGCATCTCCCGGGCGATGGACTCGCGGGCGAGCCGCTGCGCCTGCTCGGCACGCAGGTCGGCCTCGGCCTCCGCGCGTACGGCGCGTTCGCGCAGCGCGACGACGAGCTGGCGCCTGGCCCGTACGAGCAGACCCCAGCCGACCGCCAGCAGGACCAGGAGGACCGTGGCGATCAGGGAGGTGGCGAAGGACGTCGTCGGGTCGGGCCGTACGACGGTCTGCACGGTCCCGGTCGCGATCGACAGCAGGCCGATCGCGGCGACCGGCCGGAACGGGCGGTGCACGGCCACGCTGAACAGGCTCACCATCGCGGCCCCGCTCGCCACCGGCTCGACCGCCATGCCCAGCGCGAGCACCACCGCGAGGCCGACGGGCCAGCGGCGCCGCGTCCACAGGGCGCAGCAGGCGAGCGCGCCGAGCATCACGTCGAGGAAGACGACACCGTCGGCGTTGCCCGCCACCTGGCCGGTACCGGTGGCGATCATCCCGAAGCCGGCGGCGAGCAGGAACATCAGGGTGTCGGTGACCCAGTCCCGTACGGTCCGGCGCGGGCGGGGCCTGCCCCGGTCCCCCGGCAGCTCGGGTCCCCTCGGGTCGACCATCTCCGAGGGGAGCAGCCAGGGGTGTTCCGTACGCGTCATACGGACCAATTTAGGCAGGCCGGGGGGTGGTGGGGACCCCGTGGGGCGGCCCGGCTACCAAAGTCACAGAGGCGGCTACTTCCGCTCCGGCGGCAGGTCGAAGGAGCCGAACGCCGCGGGCCCGGCCGGCGTGAGCGTCTGGATGACGACGCCCGTGGAGGTCGTCCTGGTGCCGGTCGTACGGAACGCGGCGGGGGTCCCTCCTTCGGGGAAGAGACGGGCGCCCCGGCCCAGGCGGACCGGGAAGACGAGCAGGTGGTAGGTGTCGATCAGGCCTTCGGCCATCAGCGAGCGGACGAGGGCGCCGCTGCCGTGGATCTGGAGTTCACGCCCCGGCCGCGACTTGAGCCGGCGGATCCCCTCCGCCACGTCCGAGGAGATGACGGTGGTGTTCTCCCACTCCGCCTTCTCCAGGGTGGTGGAGACCACGTACTTGGGGAGGGTGTTGAGGGGCCCGGCGACCGGGTCGGCGGGGTCGGTCACCAGCGGCCAGTACGACGAGAAGATGTCGTACGTCCTGCGGCCGAGGAGGAAGGCGTCGACACGGCCGAAGTTCTCGGTGACGAAGGCGCCCATGTCGTCGTCGGAGAAGGGGACGACCCAGCCCCCGTACGGGAAGCCCCCGCTGGTGTCCTCGCCGGGGCCGCCGGGGGCCTGCATGACGCCGTCGAGCGAGACGAAGGTGGTGGCGGTCAGTTCCATGGTGCTGCTCCCTTGCGCTTCCGCGACTTCCGCGCTCCTGTCCGGTGTATCAACAGGGGGGACCTCCGGCGACCGCGGAACTCATCGGTCGGGCGGGCGGCCCCGCCGCCGGGGAAGGGCCAGCCGCCGGGCGAAGGGACAGCCGCCGGGGGAAGGATCAGCCGCCCAGTTCCCGGTGGCGGGCCGCCAGGCGGGCCGCGGACTCCTCCGTGAGGGAGCCGAAGAGCCGCAGCCGGGAGATCCCGCCGTCCGGGAAGATGTCGATCCGTACATGGGTCGCGACGACGGCCGGGCCCAGGACGAAGCGGTGGTTCGTGTCGGGCTGGAGGCGGGTCCTCGGCAGGATCTCGGTCCAGGCGTCCGGTTCCGCGGCCTCCGCGTCCCGTACGGACAGGGTCGCCCAGCCGGCCGCGTTGCCCTTCAGGTACGCGGTGTCGATCTCGGCGGCCCGGATCTCCCCCCGGCCCACCAGCCGGTAGCGGATCCAGTCGTTGCCCAGGTCCCGGCGGCGCCGGGTCTCCCAGCCGTCGTCCATCTGCCGGGAGCGGCCGGGGTGGACGGTGTGCCCGGGCGGCGAGTAGAAGCGGTCGGAGGCGTCCTCGACCACGCCGCCGTTCTCCAGCGCGACGAGGTCGACCGTACCGAGCACGCCGAGCCACGCCGGGTCGGGCGCGACCTCGCCGTACACCCGCAGCCGGGCGATCCCGCCGTCGGGGTGCTGGTTGAGCCGCAGGTGGGTGAAGCGCTGTTCGGCGCCGATCACGAAGCCGTTGGCGGCGTGCCCGCCGACCGGGGTACGGGGTACGAGCGTCGTCCATTTCACCGTGTCGGCGAGGAGGTCCGCCGGGGACGGGGAGCCGGGCAGCGAGGTCGCCTCGACGGAGACGGCCTGCGGGTAGTTGCCCCGGAAGTGGGCGGTGTCGACCACGATCCCCCGGATGACGCCGGGCGCTCCGAGCCGGATCAGCGCCCAGTCGTGGTCGTCTGCGGTGGGGTGCGGCCGTGCGGCGTCGGTGCCGCGTCTGCGCCGGGTCTCCCAGCCGTCCATGATCTTGCCCTTGTGCCCGAAGCGCTCGGGGTCGAAGACGGCGGGCCCGGTGACGAGCAGGTTCTCGCGCTCCGCGAAGAACTCGTCGTTGGCGGCGACGACCCCGGCGCCCAGCCGCCGGTCGGCGAGGTCCACGAGGTGGGTGAAGGGGAAGGCCGCCGTGCGGTAGTCGGCGTACGGATCGCCGCCGCCGTACGGGCGGGCGTCACCGGTGAACGAGGGCGGGGATGCCTGCGGCAGGGGCGCGGGTGCGTGTGTCAAGGTCGGTCGTTCCTTTCGGTCAGCCGGCCGGCGGACCGTTCCTCTCGATCAGTCGGCCGGCGGGCTCGGCGAGAGTGCCTTCGTGCGCGATACGTTCGCCCCGCAGCCAGGTCGACCGCACGACGCCGTAGAGGGTCTTCCCCGCGTACGCCGTGATGTGGTTACGGTGCTGGAGGGCGGCCGGGTCGACGGTGAAGGACGCGTCGGGCGCGAGGACCGCGAAGTCGGCGTCGCGGCCCGCCTCGACGGCCCCCTTGCGCGTCAGCCCGGCGAGCGCGGCGGGCGCCGTGGACATCCAGCGGGCGACGTCCGCCAGGGTGTGGCCGCGGCGGCGCGCCTGGGTCCAGACGGCCGGGAGCCCCAGCTGGAGCGAGGAGATACCGCCCCAGGCGGTGGCGAAGTCGGGGGTCTTGAGGTCGGTGGTGCAGGGCGAGTGGTCGGAGACGACGCAGTCGATCGTGCCGTCGGCGAGCCCCTGCCAGAGCGCGTCCTGGTTCGCGGCCTCGCGGATGGGCGGGCAGCACTTGAACTCGGTGGCCCCGTCCGGGACTTCCTCGGCCGTGAGGGTGAGGAAGTGCGGGCACGTCTCCACGGTGATCCGCACGCCCTCGCGCTTCGCCGCCGCGATCAGCGGCAGGGCGTCCGACGACGACAGGTGCAGGACGTGCACCCGTGCGTCGAGCCGCCGCGCCTCCGCGATCAGCCGGGTGATCGCCGCGTTCTCGGCGGCGCGCGGCCGGGAGGCGAGGAAGCCCGCGTAGTCGCTGCCGCCGCGCTGGGGCGCGGCGGCCAGCGTGTGCGGGTCCTCGGCGTGCACGATCAGCAGGCCGCCGAAGCCGGTGATCTCGGTCAGCGCGCGGCCGAGCTGTTCCTGGTCCAGCTCGGGGAACTCCTCCACGCCGGAGGGCGACAGGAAACACTTGAAGCCGAAGACGCCGGCGTCGTACAGCGGCCGCAGATCTTTGACGTTGCCGGGGATCGCGCCGCCCCAGAAGCCGGTGTCGACGTGGGCCTTGGGGCCCGCCACCTCCCGTTTCACCCGCAGGTTCGCGGCCGTGGTGGTGGGCGGCAGGGAGTTGAGCGGCATGTCGAGGAGGGTGGTGATCCCGCCGGCCGCGGCGGCGCGGGTGGCGGTCCAGAAGCCCTCCCAGGCGGTACGGCCCGGGTCGTTCACGTGGACGTGGGTGTCGACCAGGCCCGGCAGGACCACGTCGTCCCCGGCGTCCTCCAGGCGCGCGCCTGCCGGCACCTCGGAGTCGTACGGGAGGACGGCCGCGATCCTGCCGTCCGCGCCGGTCACGGCGATCGAGGCGGGGCGCATCCCGTCCGGGGTGACGACGCGCGTCGAGCGCAGAACCAGGCTGACTTCGGACACCGGTGCCCCTCGCTTCCCCGCTAGGGAATTCAACGAACTGTTGAAGGAGTCTTCACCTCTCGCCGTGGCCCGTCAAGACCGGCCCGCCGCGACCCGGGCCGCCCGGGGACCCACGCGCTACACTTGAGTATTTTCACAGAGCGGAATTCAGATTTCGCCTGACAGAAGGTACCGTTGCTGTCATACAGCACGAAAAGATCACCCCGGGCCCGGCCCGGTAGGCTGCGTGCCTGCCCACCCGCCCGCCCCGAAAGGACCGTGCCGTGCCGTCGTCCAGCGCCAGCACCACCGACGCCGCCAAGACCACCGCCAGCGGCGGCGTCCAGTCCTTGGAGCGCGCCTTCGACCTGCTCGAACGGATGGCGGACGCGGGCGGCGAGGTCGGGCTGAGCGAGCTGTCCGCGAGCAGCGGGCTGCCGCTGCCCACCATCCACCGTCTCATGCGCACGCTGGTGGCCTGCGGCTACGTACGCCAGCAGTCGAACCGGCGGTACGCGCTCGGCCCCCGGCTGATCCGCCTCGGCGAGTCGTCGGCGCGGCTGCTCGGCACGTGGGCGCGCCCCTATCTGGCCCGGCTGGTCGAGGAGACCGGCGAGACCGCGAACATGGCGCTGCTGGACGGCGACGAGATCGTGTACGTCGCGCAGGTCCCGTCCAAGCACTCCATGCGGATGTTCACGGAGGTGGGCCGGCGGGTCCTGCCGCACTCCACCGGGGTGGGCAAGGCGCTGCTCGCGCACACCCCGCCGGAGGAGGTGCGCGCCCTGCTCGCCCGGACGGGCATGCCCGCCGCCACCGAGAAGACGATCACGACGGCCGAGGGTTTCCTGGCCGCCCTGGAGACGGTACGGGGCGCCGGGTACGCCATCGACGACAACGAGCAGGAGATGGGGGTCCGCTGTGTCGCGGTCTCCGTCCCCAACTCCCCGACTGCGGCGGCCATTTCGATCTCGGGTCCGGCGGGCCGGGTGACGGAGGCGGTCACGGAGCGGATCGTGCCCGTGCTCCAGGAGGTGGCCAGGGACCTGTCCGCGGCGCTGGCGAGCACGACGGCGCAGCAGGCCTGACGCCTACGGGCGGTTCTTGCCGGTTTCCGCCGGTTTTCGCACCTCAGCGGGGGCGGGGCACGTTCCCGAAGACGTCGACGGCCGCCCGTACAGCCAGCAGCGGGGACGTGAGCGCGCTCACCGAACCGATCGAGCCGACGATCAGCAGCAGCGAGCGGCGCATGCGCGGCACCTCCGGCGCACCGTTCGCCGCCATCGTGGCGAGCGCGGACAGCTCGTCCTCGGCGATCGCCCGGTCCCGGAACTCCGCCGGATACGCGGCCAGTTCGCGCCGCAGCCGCGACACGGCGGCCCGCAGCTCCAGGACGCCGGGGTCCTCGTGCCGCTCACCGCGCCCGTAGCTCTCCGTCACCCGCGGTTGCCCCACGCTGCGCAACACAGCTGTCCCCCCTAAGGCCGTCTCTCGCGGCCCAGCCCTGGCACGGAAGCCCCGCGCCCATGTGTCCGACCTCTCGCGGCGATGGTCAAGCGCCAAGGTTCGCAGGCAAGTTAACGTCATCCTGCGCGGTATGCGCCACTCCACGGACCGAATACGGCGGGAATGCGAGAGGATTTCCTGCGGATCCGAAATGCGGCCCCACCCGGGGATGAGGTATCCAAGGCAGATGGCCGCCACACCGTACGAACGGAACCGCTCCCGTCCTTCCGGGGACCGTCCCGCCGGCACCCGCCCCGCCGTCGCCGGACTGCTTCTCGCCGCCGGCGGGGGACGGCGCCTCGGCGGGCGCCCCAAGGCGCTGCTCGCCCACCGGGGAGCCCTCCTGGTCGAGCGCGCGGCGGGGGTGCTCCACGCGGGGGGCTGCGACCCGGTGCACGTGGTGCTCGGAGCGTCCTCGGAGGAGGTACGGCGCCGGGCGGAGCTGCCGGGGTGCGTTCTGGTCGACAACCGGGGGTGGGCCGACGGCATGGGCTCCTCGCTGCGCGCGGGGCTCACCTCACTGGCCGCCACGGACGCCAGGGCGGTGGTGGTGCTGCTCGTGGACCAGCCGGGGATCGGCGCGGAGGCGGTGGCCCGGGTCGTGGCCGCCTACCGGTCCGCCGATTCGCTCGCGTCGGCCGCGTACGACGGGAAGCGCGGGCATCCCGTGCTGTTCGGCTGCCATCGCTGGGTGGAGATCGCGGCGGATGCCCGGGGCGATCGCGGGGCACGCGGATACCTGGCGGACCGTGAAAGCGACATCACGCTGGTCGAGTGCGGGGATGTCGCGCGGGCGTACGACATCGACACGGAGGAGGATCTGCGACACCTGGAGCCTCCCGCGTAGAACGAGGGCGACAGTTCGTGGCACTGCGCGCCACGATGCCTCGACGCGGAGAGTCTCGACATCAACAAACCATTGAAGTTCCACCATGAGGAAACTACTATCCACAGGTCAGGTGTGCCCGCCGCCCAGGCGGACGCCTGTGACCGCATCCCGGCGCCACGGCACTCAGTGCCGTCCGAGGCGAGCAACCGGCCGCCGGGCACCGCCCGGCAGCTCGCCGAAGGAGTCGACAGCGCATGTCCGCACCCGCCCCCTCCCCCCTGGCCGTCGTGGACGCCGAGCCCCTGCCCCGCCAGGACGAGGTCCTGACCGAGGCGGCCCTCACGTTCGTGGCCGAGCTGCACCGGCGGTTCACCCCCCGCCGCGACGAACTGCTGGCACACCGTGCCGAGCGGCGCGCCGAGATCGCCCGTACCTCCAGCCTGGACTTCCTGCCGGAGACCGCCGCCGTCCGCGCGGACGACACCTGGCGGGTCGCGCCGTCGCCGGCCGCGCTGGACGACCGCCGGGTGGAGATCACCGGACCCACCGACCGCAAGATGACGATCAACGCGCTGAATTCCGGGGCGAGGATCTGGCTCGCGGACTTCGAGGACGCGTCCGCGCCCACCTGGGAGAACGTGGTCCTGGGCCAGGTCAACCTGATCGACGCCTACGAACGCCGCATCGACTTCACGGATCCGTCCACCGGCAAGTCGTACGCGCTCAAGGCCGCCGACGAACTCGCCACCGTGGTGATGCGCCCGCGCGGCTGGCATCTGGCGGAGCGTCACCTCCAGCTGGACGGCGAGCCGGTGCCGGGGTCGCTGGTCGACTTCGGGCTGTACTTCTTCCACAACGCGCGGCGCCTGATCGACCTCGGCAAGGGCCCGTACTTCTACCTCCCGAAGACGGAGTCGTATCTGGAGGCGCGCCTGTGGAACGACGTCTTCGTCTTCGCGCAGGACTACGTCGGCATCCCGCGGGGCACGGTCCGGGCGACCGTGCTGATCGAGACGATCACGGCGGCGTACGAAATGGAGGAGATCCTCTACGAGTTGCGCGACCACGCGTCCGGGCTGAACGCGGGCCGCTGGGACTATCTGTTCTCGATCGTGAAGAACTTCCGCGACGGCGGAGCCAAGTTCGTCCTCCCGGACCGCAACGCGGTCACGATGACAGCCCCGTTCATGCGGGCGTACACCGAACTCCTCGTCCGTACCTGCCACAAGCGCGGCGCGCACGCGCTGGGCGGCATGGCCGCGTTCATCCCGTCCCGCCGCGACCCCGAGGTCAACAAGGTCGCCTTCGAGAAGGTCAAGGCCGACAAGGACCGCGAGGCGCGGGACGGCTTCGACGGCTCGTGGGTGGCCCACCCCGACCTGGTCCCGATCGCGATGGCGTCCTTCGACGCGGTCCTCGGCGACCGGCCGAACCAGAAGGACCGGCTGCGCGAGGACGTCCATGTCGCGGCGGGCGACCTGATCGCCGTCGACTCCCTGGACGCCCGGCCCACGTACGACGGCATGCGCAACGCGGTGCAGGTCGGCATCCGTTACATCGAGGCGTGGCTGCGGGGCAGCGGCGCGGTGGCGATCTTCAACCTGATGGAGGACGCGGCGACGGCGGAGATCTCCCGTTCCCAGATCTGGCAGTGGATCAACGCCGGGGTGGAGTTCGAGCACGACGGACGGACGGTACGGGCCACTCCGGAGCTGGCCCGTGAGCTGGCCGCCGACGAACTCGCCGCGATCCGCGCGGAGAGCGGCGAGGAGGCGTTCGCGGCCGGGAAGTGGCAGCAGGCCCACGACCTGCTGCTGACGGTGGCCCTGGACGAGGACTACGCGGACTTCCTGACCCTCCCCGCGTACGAGCAACTGCGCGGCTGAGCATTCCCGCCCCCTGAGCATTCCCGTCCCCGCCCGCGATGACTTTTGCCGGCGGGGGCGGTCTGTACCGGCATGGATAGAGATACGGATACAGACACGCGTGCGACGGCAGGAGCAGGCCCGGTTCCCGCGTCCGGCATGATCGATCTCGGTCCGGTGTGCCGCGCGACGGCCCGGGTGGCCGTCGGGGTCCCGGACGAGCGGCTGGACGGGCCGACCCCCTGTCCCGCCTACACCGTCCGGGACATCCTCGCGCATCTGGCCGGGCTGACGATCGCCTTCCGGGACGCGGCGGGCAAGAAGCGGGGCCCGACCACGGACACGGCGCCGGAGCCGGGGAACCTCCCCGTACTGGAGGAGGGCTGGCGCGAGGTACTCCCCCGGCGGCTGGACGAGCTGGCCGCCGCGTGGCGGGATCCCGCCGCCTGGGAGGGCGGGACCCGGGTCGGCGGAGTGGATCTGCCCGGCGAGGTGGCCGGGTTGGTCGCCCTCAACGAGGTGCTGGTGCACGGCTGGGACGTGGCGCGCGCCACGGGCCAGGTGTACGAGGCCGACGAGGCGGGCCTGCGGGCCTCGTACGGGATGCTCAGCGTGCCCCGCCCGGCGGAGGGGATCTTCGGACCACCGCTCGCGGTGGACGGGGACGCGCCGCTGCTGGACCAGGTGATCGGGCTGAGCGGCCGGCGGCCGGACTGGGTGCCCGGCACGTAACACACCGCCGTTCGTGCCAGGGCGCGTGTCGCCGAACCGCCGCGCAGGGGACGGCAGTTCGGCGACACCCCCAGGGGTGCGTCCGCCGGTCGGGGGGCCGGCCGGGCGCGCCCTGGGCAGGCGTCGGGGACAGGCGTCAGACCGCGTCGAGTCCGCGTCCGTGCGCGTCGTCGTACGCCGCCCGGGACTCCGCGATCGTCACCCGGTGGCGCTCCGCCCAGTCCGTCAGGCCCAGCAGACTCGCGTGCAACTCGCGGGCGACCGGAGTCAGTTCGTACTCCACCTTGGGCGGCACCGTCGCGTGCGCCGTACGGGTCAGCAGTCCGTCGCGCTCCAGGTTCCGCAGTGTCAGCGTGAGCATGCGGCGGCTGATGCCCTCGATCGAGCGCTCCAACTCCGTGAAGCGGATGGGCCCGTGGGCCGCCGCCACGATGATCAGCACGCTCCATTTCCCCGCGACCCTGTCAAGAACTTCCCGGACCGGGCAGGCCTGCGCGTGCACGACCTGGGTGGTCACACGCGTGTTCCCCTGGGACATCGAAGTGCCTCCTTCTGCCGAGCTTCACGGTCACCCACGATGACCTCCGTTACAGATCGTGCGCCTTTGGAGGTCAAGACCCATGGACAGGGACGTGCAGACCGTTCCACCCTCTCATCCTTCCCGCCGGACGGCACTGGCCGTGCTGTGCGCGGGAAGCCTCATGACCGTGCTGGACGGCAGCATCGTGACCGTCGCGATGCCCGCGATCCAGTCCGATCTCGGCTTCTCGCCGGCCGGGCTCGCCTGGGTGGTCAACTCGTATCTCATCGCCTTCGCGGGCCTGTTGCTGCTCGCCGGCCGGCTGGGTGATCTCCTCGGCCGCCGGCGGATGTTCGTCTCCGGGCTGGCCGTGTTCACCGTGGCCTCCGTGCTCTGCGGGCTCTCCCCCAGCGCCGGAACCCTGGTCGCCGCGCGCTTCCTCCAGGGCGTCGGCGGGGCGATGACCTCGGCGGTGGTGCTGGGCATGCTGGTGGCGCTCTTCCCCGAGGGGCGCGAACGAGCCACGGCCATCGCCGTGTTCAGCGCGTCGGCCGCCGCGGGCGGGGCCATCGGCACTTTCCTCGGCGGCGCCCTCACCGCGACCCTCGGCTGGCACGCGATCTTCCTCATCAACCTGCCGATCGGCGCCACCGCGCTGGTCGCCGCCCGGCGCGTCCTGGCGGACGACCCCGGACAGGGCCTGCGCGAAGGCGCCGACTACCTGGGCGCCGTCCTGGTGACGGGCGCCCTGATGCTCGGGGTGTACACGCTGGTGCGGACCGCCGGCCACGGGTGGGGATCGGCCCGTACGCTCGGCCTCGGAGCCCTGTCCGTGCTGCTGCTCGCGGCCTTCGCCGTACGGCAGTGGTACGCCGCCGATCCCCTGCTGCGGCTGGGGCTGCTGCGGTCCCGTACCGTCACCGGCGCCAATCTGGTCCAAATCCTCATGGTCGCCGGGATGTTCACCTTCCAGTACCTCGGCGCGCTCTACCTCCAGCGGGTCCTGGACTTCGGCGAACTGGCCACCGGGGTGGCCTTCCTGCCCGCGCCTGTGGTCATCGGGGTGATGATGCTCGGGTTCTCGGCACGGCTCAACGCCCGTTTCGGGCCACGGCCGTTGCTGTTCGGCGGACTGCTCCTGATCGTCGGTGGGCTGGCGCTGTTCGGGCGGGCGCCCACCGACGGTTCGTACGCGACCGACGTCCTGCCGGTCATGGTCCTGCTCGGGGTCGGCTTCGGGCTGGCGATGCCCGCCCTGACGGGCCTGGCCATGGCGGACGTACGCCCGGAGGACGGCGGGCTGGCGTCGGGGCTGTTCAGCACGACGCAGGTGGTGGGCGGCGCGCTGGGGCTCGCCGTCCACTCGGCCCTCGCGGCGGACCGTACGCGCGACCTCCTCGCAGCCGGTGAGGACACGGCCTCGGCGACGGGCGGCGGCTACCGGCTCGCGTTCCTCTCGGCGGCGGGGGTCGCGACGGCGGCGCTCGTGGTGGCGGTCGCGCTGCTGCGGCGGGGGCCGTCCGGGGAGACGGCGGAGGAAGCAGCGGAGAGGGAAAGGGCGGCGCCGGACGCGGCGGACACGCGGGACGCCGCGGACGACCCGGCCGGGAGCCCGCGCGTAACCTCGTAAGCGTCCGCACCCCGAGGAAAGCTCCGACACGTGATCCCCACACTCCGCCGCCTGTTGTCCGTGCTCGCCGTGGTGGCGCTCGTCCTCTGCACCGCGTGCGGGCCGGCCACCGGCGCGTCCGCGGGGCTGGACGATCCGGCGAAGAAGGAGATCGCCATGGAGCTGGTGTCCAGCGCGGAGAACTCCTCGCTGGACTGGAAGGCGCAGTACGGCTACATCGAGGACATCGGCGACGGCCGCGGCTATACCGCCGGGATCATCGGCTTCTGCACCGGCTGCGGCGACCTCCTCCAGGTCGTGCGGCGGTACACGGACACCCGTCCGGACAACCAACTGGCGCGTTTTCTGCCTGCGTTGAAGGCGGTGGACGGCTCGGCGTCCCACGCCGGCCTGGGCGCCCCCTTCACCGCCGCCTGGAAGAGGGCCGCCCGGGATCCCGCGCTGCGCGCGGCGCAGGACACCGAGCGCGACCGGCGGTACTTCGACCCGGCCGTGTCCCGCGCGAAGGCCGACGGGCTGGGCGCGCTGGGGCAGTTCGTCTACTACGACGCGTACGTGATGCACGGCTCGGGCGACACGGAGGGCACGGTCGGCTTCCGTACGATCCGGGCCGAGGCCCTGCGTACCGCCGACACGCCGGCCGAGGGGGGCGGCGAGGAGAAATACCTCGACGCCTTCCTGGACGCGCGTGTCGCCGCGATCCGCCGCGAGCCCTCCCACTCCGACACGAGCCGTGTCGAAACCGCCCAACGGCTCTTTCTCGCCCAGGGCAATCTGGACCTCGACACCCCGCTCGCCTGGAAGGTCTACGGCGACAGCTACCGCATTGCCGGTGAGTAACGCCCCCGGTCGCCGCGCGTAACACTCCCTCGCAG
Organism: Streptomyces sp. NBC_01317; assembly: GCF_035961655.1. Classification (NCBI taxonomy): domain Bacteria; kingdom Bacillati; phylum Actinomycetota; class Actinomycetes; order Kitasatosporales; family Streptomycetaceae; genus Streptomyces; species Streptomyces sp. NBC_01317. Next base: position 1,575,459 of record NZ_CP108393.1, read on the forward strand.
AACCGCCCGAACCACCCCGGCGCCAGATCTTCCTTGCGTCGAACGGGTGTACGCGGCCTGAATCCTTTGGTAGGAAAGCTTCCTAACAAACAACCCACGCGGGAATCCCCCTCTGGAGGCCTCAGGTGTCCATGTCCCCCATACGCTCCTCGCGCCGGCTCGCGTTCCTCCCCCACGCCCTGCTCGGACTCACCCTGGTGGCGATTCCGGCCACCGCCGTCGCCAACACGGCGCCCGCGCCCGCCGCCGTCACGGCCACCACGGCCGGCACCCAGGCCGCCGCGGCGATCGGCCTCGACGACCCGGCGAAGAAGGAAATCGCCATGAAGCTGGTGTCCAGCGCGGAGAACTCCTCGCTGGACTGGAAGGCGCAGTACGGCTACATCGAGGACATCGGCGACGGCCGCGGCTACACCGCCGGGATCATCGGCTTCTGCTCCGGTACGCACGACATGCTCGACCTGGTCGAGCTCTACACCCAGCGCGTGCCGGGCAACGCGCTCGCCAAATACCTCCCCGCGCTGCGTGCCGTCGACGGCACGGACTCGCACACCGGCCTCGGCTCCGGCTTCGTCAGCGCGTGGAAGACGGCCGCCAAGGACACCAAGTTCCAGACCGCGCAGAACGACGAGCGCGACCGCGTCTACTTCAACCCGGCGGTGAGCCGCGGCAAGTCGGACGGCGTCGGCGTCCTCGGCCAGTTCATCTACTACGACGCCATCGTGATGCACGGCGACGGCAACGACGGCACGAGCTTCGGCGGCATCCGCAAGCGCGCCCTCACCAAGGCGAAGCCCCCGGCCCAGGGCGGCAACGAGACCACCTGGCTCAACGCCTTCCTCGACGCCCGCGTCTGGGCGATGCAGCAGGAGGAGGCCCACTCGGACACCAGCCGGGTGGACACGGCCCAGCGGGTGTTCCTCAGCAAGGGCAACCTGAACCTGAACCCGCCGCTCGACTGGAAGGTCTACGGGGACAGCTTCCACATCGGCTAGGCCGTCGCGTTCTGACCGCCGGACAGACCGGCGGTCAGAACGCCGCTTCGAGGGCAGTCGGGGAGATCCGGCCAGCGGGATCGACTTCGGGTCATGTCCCCACCTCGCGCATCAAAGCTCTGGAAACGCGGCCCCCAAAACCTCATGCTGACGGCCAGCCAACGGCAGCAGCCGCCCGTTGGAGACGCCACTCCTGGGGGAATCGTGAAGAAGCCTCACATCCTTGCCGTGATAGCGCTGGTACTCATGGCCACCCTGAGCCCCGTCGCCACCGCACAGGCGGCGGCACCGGCTCCGAAGGGGCCCGTCGTCGCCGGTCTGCCGACCACCGTCGAGAGCCCGGGCACCACAAGCGCATCCGTCATCGACAGGACCCGGACCGCCCGCGCGGCCTGCAACATCAGCTTCACCGGAAACGGTCCGGCCGCCGCGGTGGTCCTGTGCGGATCCATCGTCAGTCGCCTGGACTGGCCGGACGGCCGGTACGAGTTCGTGGTCATCGGCAGTGACCGTCAGATCTGGCACAGCTACCAGTACAGCGCGAACGGGTCATGGTCCACCTGGGCCACGCTCGGCAACAGCAACAACGTCCAGGACGGCGCCTGGGCCTGGTTCTCCGGCGGAAACCCCACCGTGCAGGTGCTCGGCGGTAACGGCGGCTACTGGTGCGACACGTTCAACGGCTCATGGAGCAACTGGTACGCCTGTTAGGGCATGCCTCCCGGGGTGGCCGTTCCCCCGATCGGTGCGCGTGCGGCGCTGGGTACGGCGCGCCGCACGCGCACTCTTGACACCTGGTGATCACCCGGAGGACCATCCTGACCCGATCATGACAACGTTGTCCGCTCAGGCGTTGTCCGAACCGATGAAGGGCAGGGAACGGTGTCAGACACCCCCTCAGGTCGCTCTCGCGCGAGGCGGCCCCGGCCGGCGCTCCGCCCGTCCCGGCGCCGTACACCGGGTGGCGCGGCGGTCGCCCTCGTGGCGGCGCTCGGTACGGTCCTCTCCCTGGCCGTCGCCGTCCCCGCGTCGGCCGCCGCCCCCGCCTCGGTTCCCGGTGGCGTCAGGGGCGAGGTGCGGGACACGGTGGCGTACGTCGACCCGCTCATCGGCTCGGCCAACGCGGGCAACACCTACCCCGGCGCCGTACAACCCTTCGGCATGCTCGCCTGGAGTCCGCAGAACTCCCGGGGCAGCCAGGTCTCGACCCCCGCGCCCGGCGGGTACGAGTACGGCGCGACCAAGATCCGCGGTTTCAGCCTCACCCACCTCAACGGCGTCGGCTGTTACGGAGCCAACGGCGACATCCCCGTGATGCCGTACGTCGGCGAGGTCGACACCTCCCCCACGGCCGACACCACCGACGCCAAGTACGCGAGTACGTTCTCCCACGCGGACGAGACCGCCGAGGCGGGCTACTACAAGGTCGGGCTGGCCAGTGGCGCCTCCGCGGAACTGACCGCGACCCCCCGCACCGGCTCGGGGCGCTTCGGTTTCCCGGCGGACAAGCCCGCCAGCATGCTGTTCCGTACGTCCAACTCCGAGACGGGCAGCGGCGACGCGACCGTCCGGGTGGACACGGCGGCGCGCACCGTGACCGGCTCGGTCAGCGCCGGCAACTTCTGCGGCCCGCAGAGCGCGAACAACCGCCACGACCTCTACACCCTTTATTTCACCGCCCACTTCGACCGGCCGTTCGCGAAGACAGGCACCTGGACCGACACCACCCTGAACCCCGGATCGACCTCGGCCTCCGGCGGCACCGGGTACGGCTCGAACGGCATCCCGGCACCGGGCAAGGGCTCGGGCGCGTACGTGACGTTCGCCCCGGGGACCGCCCAGGTCCAGGCGAAGGTGGCGATCTCCTACGTCAGCGCGGCCAACGCGGAGGCCAACCTCCGCGCCGAGAACCCGCCCCGCACGACCTTCGCCTCGGTACGCTCGCGGGCCGAGTCGGCGTGGCGGAGGGAACTCGACAAGATCAAGGTGAGCGGCGGCTCCGACGCCCAACGCACCACGTTCTACACCGCGTTGTACCACTCGATGCTGGAACCGACCCTGACCAGCGACGTCGACGGACGCTACCTGGGCGCCGACCGCGAGCCGCACCGCCTGGCGAAGGGCCAGAGGGCGCAGTACGGCACGTTCTCCGGCTGGGACCAGTACCGCGCGCAGGTGCAGTTGATGACCCTGCTCAACCCGGGGGCGGGCAGCGACTACGCCCAGTCCCTCTTCAACTACGCGAACCAGCGCGACGGCGAGTGGGACCGCTGGCTGCTGGAGAACGGCAAGACCAGTGTGATGTCCGGCGATCCGTCGGCCGCCGCCCTCGCCGGGATCCACGCCTTCGGGGGCCGTGACTTCGACGTCAAGGGCGCGCTGCGCTCCCTGATCACGGCGGCGACCGTGCCGACGGCCAACGACTCGGACAGCGCGGGCTGCAACGTGGAGTGTGTCGGGCAGCGCCCGGCGCTCGACAAGTACCTGGAGCTGGGGTACGTACCGGCGGACGGCTGCCACTGCTGGGGCGGCGCGGCCGAGACCCTGGAGGACGCGGCGGCCGACCACGGCCTGTCGGAACTGGCCGGCGCCACCGGCGACCGGGCCAATCAGAAGGCCTTCCTGGAGCGTTCGGGCGCGTGGCGGTACGTCTTCGACGCAAACGCGACCCCGCGGGGCGGTTACATGCGGGACAGGAAGGCGGACGGGACCTGGGCCGGCGGTTCGTTCTCCCCGAGCACCGAGAGCGGCTTCGTCGAGGGCACCAGCGCCCGGTACACCTGGATGGTCTACTCGGACGTGGCCGGTCTCGCCCGCGCGATGGGAGGCAACGAGACCGCCGTGAAGCGGCTGGACGCGTTCTTCCGTACGCCCGAAGGCGCCTTCGACTTCTCGGCGCAGGACCCGGCCCGCTACGACCCCACCAACGAACCGGACATCAACGCGCCCTATCTGTATAACTACTTGGGGGCGCCCTGGAAGACCCAGGAGACCGTACGCGCGGAGCTGGACCAGCTGTGGACCGACAAGCCGGGCGGCATTCCCGGTAACGACGACGCGGGCACGATGTCGTCCTGGTACGTCTTCTCCGCGCTCGGCATGTACCCGCAGGTGCCCAGCCGGGCCGATCTGGTGCTCTCCGCACCGCTGTTCCCGCGCGCGGTGATCCGTACCGGACACGGCAAGAAGATCACGGTCAACGCGCCGGGCGCCTCGGCGGAGAACCTGTACGTACGGGGTTTGCGGACCGACGGCAGGAAGTCGACCAGGCCGTGGGTGCCCGCCTCCTTCGTCACGCGCGGCGGCACCCTGGACTACACGCTGGGCAGTGAGCCGGACAAGGCGTGGGGCAGCGGCCCGGCCGACGCCCCGCCGTCCTTCCGCGAGGGCGGAGTGCCGTTCTTCACGGGTACGGCGCCGGGCCAGGTCAAGGTCGAGCCGGGCGGCGAAGGTACGGGCTCCGAGGTCAGGGTGCGGACGATCGAGGACGCGGCCACCACCGTGCACTGGAAGGCGACACCGCCCGAGGGAGTCGCCGTGACGCCGTCGGAGGGCGACTTCGCGGTACCCGGGGGCGGTTCGGGCAGCGAGAAGTTCACCGTCACGGCCACGGCCGGGGCGCGGCCCGGTTTCTACACGGTGCCGGTGACGCTGACCTCGGCGTCCGGTACGGCCCTGCCCAAGACGTCGCTCGCGGTGACGGTCGCCGCGCGGGACAGTGTGCTGTGGAACCTCAACAACGCCGGTATCTCGGCGGACGACACCGACCCGCAGGCCAACTTCGACGGCCAGGGCTGGAGTTACTCGGCCAAGGCCCTCGCGGGAGCGGGCGCGAAGCCCGGTGGCACGGTCTCCGCGGGCGGTTTCGACTTCACGTGGCCCGAGGTGAACCCGGGTGACCCGGACAACATCGAAGTGGTGGGCGGCGGCGCGCCGCAGGTCCTCGACCTGTCGGCGGGCTCGCCGGACGCGACGGAGCTGAGTCTGCTGGGCAGCGCGATCAACGGCGCGACGACGGGTGAGGTGACCCTCACGTACACCGACGGATCGACCCAGCGGGCCCAGATCGGCTTCAGCGACTGGACGTTGGGCGGCGGCACGCAGCAGCCGTCCTTCGGCAACGTCGTGGCGGTCCACACCACGTACCGCGATGTGTCGGGCGGTGGCGTGGACCCGGTCGGCACGGACGTCTTCGCCACGGCGCCGATCGCGTTGGAGGCGGGGAAGCGGCTGGCGAGTGTGACGCTGCCGGACACGACGGACGGCGGTGTCATCCACGTGTTCGCGGTGGCGACGGCCTGATCCGGTGACGGAGGTGGGGGCGGCTCCGGTCGCCCCCACACCTTTTCCCCTGCCCGCTCTCAGTCCAGGACCGTGAGGTCCAGCCGGGCCAGTCGCTCCGGGTCCGCGAGGATGTCGATCGCGACGATCTTGCCTGCCGTCACCGTGAAGCCCAGGACCGACAGGGGCCGGCCCTCGCGGGACACGACCACACCGGCGGCTCCGTTGACGAGGGCCCGCCGCAGGACTCCGCCGCCCCCGGCGCCGAGGCGGGAGAACGTGAGCGACTGGTTCGCCACCGCCGTCGCGCCGTGGATCTCGCGGAGGCCGGGCGGGGCCGCCGCTCCGTGGTCGGCCCGCAGGACGACCTCGGGGTCGAGCAGCGCGACGAGCGAGTCGAAGTCCCCGCCCCGCGACGCGGCGAGGAAGGCGTCGACCACCTCCCGCTGCCGGCCGACGTCGGCGTCCGGGACGGTCGGCGTGCCCCGGACGCGGCGGCGGGCGCGGCTGGCGAGCTGTCGGGCGGCGGTGGGCGTACGGCCGACCAGCGGGGCGATCTCGTCGAAGGGCACGGCGAACATGTCGTGCAGGACGAACGCGAGCCGTTCGGCCGGGGCGAGCGTCTCCAGGACCACGAGCAGCGCGAGCCCGACCGAGTCGGCGAGCAGCGCCTCCTGCTCGGGGTCGACGCCGCCCTCCCCGCTGACGATCGGGTCGGGGACGTACACCCCGCCCAGCGGCTCCTCGCGCCGGGACGCGCGGGTGCGCAGCAGGTCCAGGCAGACCCGCCCCACCACCGTGGTCAGCCAGGCGCCCAGGCTCTCGATACGGGCGCTGTCGGCGCGGACGAGCCGCAGCCAGGCTTCCTGGACGGCGTCGTCGGCCTCGGTCAGCGAGCCGAGCATCCGGTAGGCGACCGCTCGCAGCTGGGGGCGGTGCGTCTCGAAGCGTTCCGCCAGGAAATCGTCGGCCGGGTCCGCGGCCGGGGAGGTCCCGGCGAGGGGGTGTTCGTCCATCAGTCAGGGTCCTCGATGCGAGCAGGGGGCGTCTTCCTTCACCCTCCTGACGGAACGGACCGACGGATTGTGACCGGGGGCCGGGGGCGGGCCATGGGGAACGCAGATCCGGCCGGGGGCCGTCCCCCCCGACCGGAGTTCCGGGGCGGATCAGTCCTGTCCGGCGATCCGCGCGAGGCGCCGGGCCTCGCTCCTGGCGGAGCGGGCGACGGCGTCCTCGTCCACCGTGGTGAGGTGGTTGTCCTCGACGACGGTCCGTCCGTTGACGAGCGAGAGGGTGACGGGGGCGGCGGCGCCGAGGACGAGCGCGGTCACCGGGTCGGCGATGGAGGAGTGGGCGAGGGTGTCCATCTTCCAGAGCACGAGGTCGGCGAGCTTGCCCGCCTCGATCGAGCCGATCTGGCCGGCGCGGCCCAGCACCCGCGCCCCGCCGTACGTACCGAGGCGCAATGCCTGACGAGCCGTCAGAGCTGCTTCCCGGTGCGCGCCCAGACGGTTGATCAGGAGCGCGTTGCGTAGTTCGGTGTGGAGTTCGCCCGACTCGTTGGAGGCGGTTCCGTCGACGCCGAGGCCGACAGGGATGCCGGCGGCGAGCATGTCGGGCACCCGCGCGATCCCGGCGGCCAGGCGGGCGTTGGAGGAGGGGCAGTGGGCGACACCGGTGCCCGTACGGCCGAAGGCGGCGATGTCCGCGTCGTTCATGTGGACGCAGTGGGCCATCCACACGTCGTCGCCGAGCCAGCCGGTCGATTCGAAGTAGTCGGTCGGGCCCATCCCGAAGCGTTCCTTGCAGAACTGCTCCTCCTCGACGGTCTCGCTGCCGTGCGTGTGCAGCCTGACCCCCTTGCGGCGGGCCAACTCCGCGCCCTGCTTGAGGAGTTCGGTGGAGACGGAGAAGGGGGAACAGGGGGCCACCGCGATCTGGGTCATCGCGTCGAAGGAGGTGTCGTGGTAGCGGTCGACGGCCTCCTCGGTGGCGGCGAGGGCACCGTCCAGGGACTCGACGGCGAAGTCCGGCGGCAGGCCGCCGTCCGACGTCCCCCGGTCCATGGACCCCCGGGCGAGGGTGAACCGTACGCCCGTCTCGGTCGCGGACTCCACGATCGCGCCCGTCAGATCGCCCGCACCGCGCGGATAGACGTAGTGGTGGTCCATGGCGGTGGTGACACCGCCGCGCGCCATCATCGCGAGGGAGCCCCGGGCGGCGGCGCGGAGCATCGGCTCGTCGATGCGCGCCCAGACCGGGTAGAGCGCGACCAGCCAGTCGAAGAGGTTGTGGTCGGTGGCGAGGCCGCGGGTGATCCACTGGTAGAAGTGGTGGTGGGTGTTGACGAGGCCGGGCGTGAGGAGATGGCCGGTGCCGTCGACACGCCGTACGACATCGTCCAGACCGGCGGGGGCGGGGCCCGCGCCGACCGACTCGATCAGGTGGTCCGCGATCACGACGTGGCCCGAGGCGTACTCGGTGTCGTGCGCGTCCACGGTCGCTACGGCGCAGTTCTCGATGACGATGCGCGGGACGCGCGGTGCCGCCATGGCGGTTCCTCTTCCTGTACGGGCGATCAGGGGTCAGAGGGGTTCAGGTCAGGGGGGTTCAGGTCAGAGGGTGGTCAGGTCAGAGGGTGGTCAGGTCCGGGGAGATCCGCGCGTCGGCGCCGTCGCGCAGGACGGTGGCCTCGATCAGGCCGTACGGGCGGTCCGCGGCGAGGTAGACGGCTCCGTCGGGGGTGTCGTTCTTGAGCCCGAACGGCGCCAGGTCGACCAGGAAATGGTGCTTGTTGGGGAGCGAGAACCGGATCTCGTCGATCTCGTCGCGGTGGTCCAGGACCCGGGTGCCCATCTGGTGGAGGGTCTGCTGGAGCGACAGCGAGTACGTCTCGGCGAAGGCGGCGAGCACATGGCGTCTGGTCTGCTCGTACGACTCGTTCCAGTCGGGCGCGCCGATGCTGCCGCCGGGCTCCTCGACACCGGACCAGCCGTACCGCCAGCGGGCGGACACGTCGGTCGCGAGAATCCGGTCGTACGCCTCCTTGAGCGTCGTGTACTTGTCCTTGGCGAACCCCCAGAACTCGGAGTCGGTCGAGTTCAGCACCGTCAGGTCCTTGAGTCCGGAGACGACCTCCACCCGCTCGCCGTCGAAGGTGATCTGGCTGACCCGGGTCTCCTGCCCCCGGCGGACGAACGAGTGCCCGCCCTCTTCTCCGCCGCCTTCTCCCCCGTCACCGGAGGTCGCGATCCGCTCCCAGGCGTACTCCTCGATCCGGACACGCGCCCGGTCGATCGGCTCGCACGTGGTCACGAAGTGCCTCGCCAGCACGATGCCGAACTGCTCCGGGGACTCGATCCCGTGCTCCTTGGCGAACGCGTACACCGTGTTTTTCATGGTGTCGGTCGGCAGGACATGGGCGTTCGAGCCGGAGAGGTGAACGTCGTCCAGATCGCCGGAGAGGGAGACCGAGACGTTCAGGTCCTTGATGTGGTGGGTGGAGCCGTCCCGCGTGATCTTGACGACGCGGTTCTCCGCCTTGCCGTACTGATTCTGTCCGAGCGTGGTGGGCATGCCTGCTAGCTCCCTCGGTATACGGAGTAGCCGAACGGGTTGAGCAGCAGCGGCACGTGGAAGTGCTCGCCCGGGGTGACGGCGAAGGTGACCGTCACTTCCGGGAAGAACGCACCGCTGTCCCGTAGCGCGGGGGCGTCCTGCCGCTCCTCGGCCGGTGTCCTGCTGGTGAGGTACGGCCCGGTGGTGAAGTCGAGCCGTACGTGCGTGGTGTCCGGCGGCAGCGCCGGCAGGTGGGCGCAGCGCCCGTCCGCGTCGGTCCGCGAACCGCCGAGTGTCACCCACGCGGCGCCGGAACCACCGCGGGCCGCGAGCGAGACGGCGACGTCCGGGGCGGGGCGTCCGACGCTGGTGTCCAGGATGTGCGTGGATACCGACGCCGGGGCGGGGTCGCGGGGTTCGCTGCCGGGGTCGGGGCGGGTGCTGGTGCTCAAGGGGTCAGTCTCCTTCGAGGACGAGGCGCGTCAGCCGGATGCGGTTGATCTTGCCCAGTTCGGTGCGCACGATCTCGCGCTCCTCCTCCGGGGTATGACCGATCCGGGTCCTGAGCGCGTCCCGCATCTGCTCACCGGTCGCGCCGGTGGCGCAGATCAGGAAGACATGGCCGAACCTGTCCTGGTACGCCAGGTTCAGTTCGAGCATCTCCGCCTTGAGCGTGTCGGAGGCGCCGGCCATCCCCCGTTGTTCACGGGAGGAGACCGGGTCCCCCGGCGCGGGCCGCCCGATCGGCGGGTGCCCCGCCATCGCCTCGGCCAGATCGTCCTCCGTCAGCGCGGCCACGGCGGTGTCCGCGGCGGTGAGGAGGTCGTCCAGTTCGGCGTACGGACGACGAACGAGCAGCTCACTTCCCCACGCCGAACTGGCGCACACCTCACGGAGCACGGCCAGGGCCGCGCTGTCGGACGAGACGTTGAACCGGGCAAGGCCCGGCGGTGGCCGATACGTCACGGTGCCTCCGTGGCTGCGCTGAACGGGCTGCGCCTAGCTAACGCCCTCGCCCCGACGCCGTCAACACTTTGTTGAAATCTCGGCCTCGCCACGACCGGACCGACTCGGGGCGGGGTGCGGCACAGAATTCGCGAAGTCAGCATTTCCGCGCCGTACTTGCCGCGGTAGCCGGCCCGCGACGCCCATCCCGTTCTCCGGAGCCGCGTCGCGGGCGATCTCCCCGAGCGGCACCTCGGCCCGGCCGTCGGCGCGCACCACCCGGTTGCGGGAGTCCAGGAGCAGTACGGCCGGCGGGTGCCCGCCCTCCGGTGAGTGCGCGGCACGCATCTGGCTGTGCCGCAGGGCCGTACCGAGGGAGCGGGCGCCGCGTGGGCGCCCGCCGCCTCGAACAAAACCCGCGGCTCGTCCCCGAACCCGGCCGGGGCCATCCGCTCGCGGCGAAGGCGACCGGCGCGCGGGCTCCGGCCGCCTCCTCGGGCTTCCCGTTCAGGTCATGTCTGGGTCCGCCGGGTCAGGTCATACCTCCGAATACTCGGGGCGCTCGCTCGGCTCGGCCTCCACGGCCGCCGCCTCCTGGCGCCGGTTGCGGGTGTACTGGACGATCGTCACCAGCAGCGCGAAGATCGTGATGCCGACGGTGACGCCGATCGCGGTCTTCATGTGCGGGAGCAGGTGCGCGTGCTGGATGTGTGTCGTCCCCGTGCCCAGGATCGCCGTGACGACCGCGAGGACGATCGCGCCGCCGATCTGGAGGCTGGAGTTCAGGATGCCGGACGCCAGCCCTTGCTCCTCGTCCTTCACACCCGCCGTGGCCTGCACGTTCACCGCCGGGAAGCAGAGCGCGAAGCCGACGCCGAGCAGCAGGATCGTGGGCAGCATGAAGTTCGCGTACGACTGCCCCGGGCTGACGCGCAGGAACAGGGCGTAGGCGGCCGCGAACGCGGTCAGGCCCGCGAGGAGCAGCTTGACCGTACTGAAACGCTCCAGGAGGAGCGGGATCTTCGAGCCGCTGAGGACCACGACCAGTCCGCCGGGCAGGAAGGCCAGGGCCATGTGGATCGGCGACCAGCCGAGGGAGTTCTGTACGTACAGCGTCACCAGGAACTGGAAGGCGACGTAGCCGCCGAACATCACCGCCGCCGAGATGTTGGCGTGGACGAGCGCGCCCGAGCGCAGGATGCCCAGCCGCAGCAGCGGGGTGCGGTGCCTGCGTTCCAGGACGACGAACACCGCCATCAGCACGACGCTCAGCGCCAGCAGCCCGAGGGTGGAGAAGCTTCCCCAGCCGTGCGTGGGCGCTTCCACCACCGCGTACACGAGGAGCAGCAGCGCCGCCGTACAGCTCACCGCGCCGCGCAGGTCCAGCCCGGAGAGGCTCAGCTTGCCGTGCGGGACACGGGGGATGACCTTCAGTCCCGCGACGACCAGCGCGAGGGCGATCGGTCCGGGGACGAGGAAGGTGAGCCGCCAGTTCAGCTCGGTGAGCAGCCCGCCGAAGATCAGCCCCAGGGAGAACCCGCTCGCGCCGCACGCGGCGTAGATCCCCATGGCGCGGCTGCGCGCCTTGCCTTCGGTGAAGGTGGTGTTGATGATCGACAGGCCCGCCGGGACGGTGAAGGCGGCGGACGCGCCCTTGATGAAGCGCAGGGCGATCAGCAGGATGTCGCTGTCGACGAAGGTGCTGATGACCGACGCCGCGCCGAACACGCACAAGGCGGCGAGGAAGACCCGTCGGCGTCCCAGCAGGTCGGAGGCTCTGCCGCCGAGCAGCAGGAGACTTCCGTAACCGAGCACGTAGCCGCTGACGATCCATTGCAGCGAACTGGCCGACAGATGCAGGTCCCTGCCGATGTCCGGCAGGGCGACCCCGACCATGGTGAGGTCGAGACCGTCGAGGAAGAGCGCTCCGCAGAGGACGATCAGGAGGATCCAGGTCGCCGGTTTCCACTTGGAGTCGCCGAGGGTGGACAGAGATCCGTTTTCTTCCGAATTGGGATCATTCATTCGGCAAGAGTAAACAGGGCCGCCGTGCGCCCCAAATGATGCTATACGTCCGTATTCGGCGAAGAATTTCTGTTACGCGTCCGTACGTGATCCGGTCGCCACCGTGCGGAGCGCGACAGCCGCCGTACGGCCCCCGGCTCGGCGGATCGGGCCACGGCACAACGTCCCCTTGCCCTGATGTTTGCCAAGCTTTGGGTAGGGCCGCGCGGTCGGCCGCGCCGGGGACATCGCCGGGGAATATGTGACGGGTGATCAGCTCAGCGGCCCGTCGGCCGGCGGCCGCTCGCCGTCCTCGCGGGCCTTCGCCCGCTGCTCGTTGGCGTAGTTCAGGTAGTTGTAGACGGTGAAGCGGCTGACGCCGAGCGCGCTCGCCACCGTTTCCACGCCGTGCCGTACGGAGAAGGCGCCGCGCGCCTCCAGTATCCGGACGACCGATTGTTTGGACTTACGGTCCAACTCGGCCAGCGGCCTGCCGTGCCGGCGCTCCAGCGCGGCCAGGATGTGGTCCAGGGACTCCGAGAGCTGCGGCAACCGTACGGCGAGAACCTCCTCGCCCTCCCAGGCGAGCACGACGTCGTCGGGCTCGGCCTCGACCGCCGCCATCAGCTCGCCGCCCATCGCGTCCACCAGCGGCTTGACGGCGGCGACGAGGGGGTGGTCGCGCGGGGCGGTCACCGACCGCTCTCCGTGCCGCCGGCTTCCTTACCGTCGACTTCCGGACTACCGGCTTCCGCCTCGATCACGCTCACCTGGAGCGAGACCCGGGTCGCGCCCGCCGCCAGCGTCTCGCGCAGCAGCACGTCCACGGCCGCCAGCACCTCGTCCGAGCCGCCCTCGGCGGTGTTGCCGAACGGACCGACGTCGACGGAGTCCAGCGAGGCGCTCCCCACGACCTCCCGGGCCACCAGCGCGTGCGCGGGTGCCTCGTCGAGGTCGAAGGGTTCGGTCGTGAACTCCACCCGCAGTCGCACCGCGCCTCCACCCTTGTAGCCTCGACCGTCGTACCGGAAGTCGACCTTAACGGATCGGACGTCACACCGACCCCGGGCCGTGATCCGCCTCCCGCGCGGGAGGGAGCCGGTCGAGTCGCCCGGCGGCGACCAGGGCGACCTCGCCTCCGACCCGTACGTTCGTCAGGGCGTTCCAAGGCCCCTGGGGCGTCACCCGCATCAGGCTGGGACGGCCCGCGAACCGGCCCTGGGCGAGGGTGAATTCGGCATCCGGAGGGACCAGCCCGTGCTTGGCCAGAAAGGCGCCGACGCAGCCGGCCGCGCTGCCGGTGGCGACATCCTCCAGCACCCCGTCGTTGTTCCAGCTCCGCCCTTCGGGGCCGCCGGCCGCCCCGAGGGCCCCGACATCGAGGACGTACGCGAACCGCGCCCCGTACTCCTCCAGCAGCGCGGCGAGGTCCGGGCCGGAGATCCGGGCCCCCGCCAGCCCCGACGTCACCGGCACGATCAGATAACTCAGTCCCGTGGTGACCACTTCCAGCGGCAGATCGGCGAGAGCCCCGGCGGGCAGCGAGAGCGCCCCGGCGATCCCCGCCCGCCCGGCCGCCGGCACCTCGCCCAGGAAACGCGGCGGCCCCTGGTCGAGCAGCGCGGTGACCCCGACGGCGGACGGCGCCGTGGTGACGCCGACCGTCGCGCCCGGCAGCCGGAAGGTCCACCGGCGCGGTCCGGCCGCGCCCAACCGCTCGTGGAGGACGGCCGCCGCGCCGAGGACCGGATGCCCGGCGAAGTCCAGCTCCCCGAAGAGGTCGAAGACCCGGGCCCCGACCACCCCGGCCGCGTCGGGCGGGGTGAGGAAGACCGACTCGAAGTGCCGTACCTCCTGGGTGATGGCGAGCAGCTGCCCGGCGGTCGTACGGCCCGGCAGGTCGCCGTCGGCGCCGAAGACCGCGAGGCTGTTGCCGGTGTACGGGCCGGTGGCGAACACGTCGACGTGGCGGTAACCGACGGACACAGGACGTCCTTCCAGGGATCGCGGGGTGTGCGGGGAGCCCGCGGGTGGCCCCCGGCGCCGACGTTAGGGAGCCCCGACCGCCCTGTCCGGGGCCAATCGGACCCCGGTGGACCGGAGGGCGGCCGAGGAATTACCGAAACGGCACTTGACAGGCCCCGAGCCCCACAGGCAGGCTTCCATCAAGCAGAAAATAACTTCCGCAATACGGAAGGAGCGCCTGGCCCCTCATGAGTTACTCCGAGCAGCGCTTCGATGTGAACCTGTCCATCCTCTTCACGGAACTCCCGCTCCTGGAGCGCCCGGCCGCCGCCGCGGCGGCCAGCTTCGGCGCGGTCGAGCTGTGGTGGCCCTGGATCGACACCCCCACACCGCCGCAGGCCGAGCTGGACGCGCTCAAGAAGGCGCTGGACGACGCGGGCACCCAGCTGGTCGGGCTGAACTTCTACGCCGGACAGTTGCCGGGGCCCGACCGCGGCGCACTCTCCGTACCGGGTGTGGAGGCCGAGCGCTTCCGCGCCAACGTCGATGTCGCCGCCGGCTTCGCCGCCTCCGTGGGCTGCACGGCGCTCAACGCGCTGTACGGCAACCGCGTCGAAGGCGTCGACCCGCACCTCCAGGACACCCTGGCCCTGGACAACCTCGTCCTGGCCGCCCGCGCGGCCGACCGGGTCGGGGCGACGCTGCTGATCGAGGCGCTCAACAAGCCGGAGTCCCCTCTCTACCCGCTGGTGAGCGCGCCCGCCGCGATCGAGGTCGTGGACCGGGTCAACGCGGCCACCGGCCTCGGCAACGCGGCCTTCCTGCTCGATCTCTACCACCTGTCGATGAACGGCGAGGACCTGGCCGCGGTCATCGACTCGTACGCCGACAGGACCGGCCACGTGCAGATCGCGGACAACCCGGGCCGTGGCGCGCCGGGCACCGGATCGCTGCCGCTGGAGGACCTCCTCGGCCGGCTGCGGAAGGCCGGTTACGACGGCTGGGTCGGCCTGGAGTACAAGCCCGGCGACCGTCCGAGCGCCGAGGCGTTCGGCTGGCTCGCCCCCTGACCATCTTCTGATGTACGTGTGTCGAAAGAGGCCCCCGCAATGAGTAATCTCCCCAAGATCGCGTGGATCGGACTCGGCATCATGGGCTCCCCCATGTCCGAGAACCTGATCAAGGCCGGTTACTCGGTGACCGGGTTCACGCTGGAGCAGGACAAGCTGGACCGGCTCGCCGCCGCGGGCGGCACCGCCGCCGGGTCGATCGCCGAGGCGGTCGGGGACGCCGACGTCGTGATCACCATGGTCCCGGCCTCGCCGCAGGTGGAGGCCATCGCGTACGGCGAGGCCGGCATCCTGGCGCACGCCAGGCGGGGCGCGCTGCTGATCGACATGTCCTCGATCACCCCGCAGACCTCGGTCGACCTGGCCAAGAACGCCGCGGACGTCGGGGTACGGGTGCTCGACGCGCCGGTCTCCGGCGGGGAGGCGGGGGCGATCGAGGCGGTCCTGTCCATCATGGTCGGCGGCGAACAGGCCGACTTCGACGAGGCCAGGCCCGTACTGGAAGCCCTCGGCAAGACCATCGTGCTGTGCGGTCCGCACGGTTCGGGGCAGACGGTGAAGGCCGCCAACCAGCTGATCGTGGCGGTCAACATCCAGGCGTGCGCCGAGGCCGTGGTCTTCCTGGAGAAGTCCGGGGTGGACCTGGCCGCCGCGCTGGACGTCCTCAACGGCGGCCTGGCCGGCTCGACCGTACTGACGCGGAAGAAGGACAACTTCCTCAACCGCGACTTCAAGCCCGGCTTCCGCATCGATCTGCACCACAAGGACATGGGCATCGTCACCGACGCCGCCCGCAACGTCGGTGCGGCGCTGCCCGTCGGGGCCGTCGTGGCCCAACTCGTCGCCTCCCTGCGCGCGCAGGGCGACGGCGGCCTCGACCACTCCGCCCTCCTGCGCTCCGTGGAGCGCCTCTCCGGTGACCAGGTGTGAACTCCCCTTCCTGGCACCGCCCCTGAACCCGGGCTGCGGCAGCGCTGACACCTGTCCTTGTCGCGCCCAGGCGCTGCCGCCGCCCGGACCCCTGTCTTGTCCCTCTTCTTCTCCTTCTCCTCTCTTCTTCACCAACCTTCCGACCACGCGCCGGAGCTGACGGCAGACCAGCTCCGGTGCCGACGTCCGGCCCGCCGGCCCTTGTCAGGGGTGACCGGCGGGCCGGACAGCATGCGGACCGCGACGGCGGGCGAGCCAGTGCGGTGGCCCCGCCGTCGCGGTCCTCGCATGTCCGCGCATGTCTCTGCGCATGTCTCCCGGCACGACGGAGGGGGCGGGGTGGGGAGTACGGATTCCGTACTCCCCACCCCGCCCCCTCCGTCGTGCCGTCGTACCCGCTCAGCTCAGCGGCAGGATCTCCGTCGGCGCGTGCCACGGCTCGGTGGCCAGGTCCTCGAACTCGTTGACGCTGGCGATGTCGCTGCCGCTCATCGAGATGTTGGTGATGCGCTCCAGGATCGCCTCGACCACCACCGGCACCCGGAACTCCGCCGCCAGCTTCTTGGCCTCCTCGAAGGCCGGCAGCAGCTGGTCGGGCTCGGTGACCCGGATGGCCTTGCAGCCCAGGCCCTCGGCGACCTTGACGTGGTCGACGCCGTAGACGCCCAGCTCGGGCGAGTTGATGTTCTCGAATTCGAGGTTGACCTCGAAGTCGATGTCGAAGTTGCGCTGCGCCTGCCGGATCAGGCCCAAGTAGGCGTTGTTCACCAGCACATGCACATACGGGATCTTGTGCTGCGCACCGACCGCCAGCTCTTCGAGCATGAACTGGAAGTCGTAGTCGCCGGAGAGCGCGACCACCGTCGCCTCCGGGTCGGCGACGGCGACACCGAGCGCGGCCGGGATGGTCCAGCCGAGGGGGCCCGCCTGGCCGCAGTTGATCCAGTGGCGCGGCCGGTAGACGTGCAGCATCTGCGCGCCGGCGATCTGGGAGAGGCCGATGGTGGTGACGTACCGGGTCTCGGGGCCGAAGGCGCGGTTCATCTCCTCGTACACCCGCTGCGGCTTGAGCGGCACGTTGTCGAAGTGCGTACGGCGGTGCAGCGTGGCCTTGCGCTCCCGCGCGGAGGCGGCCCACGCGGCGCGGTCGGGCAACGTACCGGCCGCCTTCAGCTCCTTGGCCACCGTCACGAAGAGTTCGAGCGCGGCCTTGGCGTCGGAGGCGATCCCGTAGTCCGGCGCGAAGATCTTGCCGATCTGGGTGGGTTCGATGTCGACGTGGACGAACTTCCGCCCCCGCGTGTAGACATCGAGCTTGCCGGTGTGCCGGTTGGCCCAGCGGTTGCCGATGCCGAGAACGAAGTCCGACTCCAGGAACGTCGCGTTGCCGTAGCGGTGCGACGTCTGGAGGCCCACCATGCCGGCGTTCAGCTCGTGGTCGTCGGCGATGATGCCCCAGCCCATCAGGGTGGGCACGACCGGGATGCCGGTCAGCTCGGCGAACTCGACCAGCAGGTCGGACGCGTCGGCGTTGATGATGCCGCCACCGGCGACGATCAGCGGGCGCTCCGACTCGTTCAGCAGCGCGATCGCCTTCTCGACCTGGGGGCGGGTCGCGGCGGGCTTGAAGGCCGGCAGCGGCTCGTACGTCTCCGGGTCGAACTCGATCTCCGTCAACTGGACGTCGATCGGCAGGTCGATGAGGACAGGGCCGGGGCGGCCCGACCGCATCAGGTGGAACGCCTGCTGGAAGACGCCGGGGACCTGCGCGGCCTCCATCACCGTGGTCGCGGCCTTGGTCACGGGCTCGGCGATCGACGCGATGTCGACGGCCTGGAAGTCCTCCTTGAGGATCACCGCCCGGGGCGCCTGCCCCGTGATGCACAGGATCGGGATGGAGTCGCCGGTCGCCGAGTACAGGCCGGTGATCATGTCCGTACCGGCGGGTCCCGACGTACCGATGCAGACGCCGATGTTGCCCGGGTGGGTCCTGGTGTAGCCCTCGGCCATGTGCGAGGCGCCCTCGACGTGGCGGGCCAGCGTGTGCCGGACCCCGCCGGCGGCCTTGAGGGCGGCGTAGAACGGATTGATGGCGGCGCCCGGCACACCGAACGCGTTGGTCACGCCTTCGCGCTTGAGGATCTCAACTGCGGCTCGGGCAGCGGTCATTCGAGGCATGGAGTGCTCCTGCTTCGGCTGGCGGATTCGGGCCCTGTCGCGCCACCTGAGAGCGCCAATTCCGTAATGCGAAAGTTTAGTTCTGCTATACGGAATCAAATTTAGGCGGGCCCCGCTACCGCGTCAAGGGATGGGCGAAGTCCGCCCCCCGGCCCCGCTCGTGGTGGACGATGGGCCGCGGTGCGTGTTCGAAGGGGGTTCTGATGGCAGAGAGCGTTCCGGTCCGCTGCCCGGCCTGTAGCCGGAGCCACGCCTTTGTGCCGACGGTGTATCCGTGCGCGTGCGGGGCGCCGGTCGAGCCGCCGCTGCTGCGGGGCGCCCCGGCGGAGCCGGTGACGCACCGCACCTGGACGGACGAGTGGGTACGGGTGCGGTGCACGGCGTGCGGCCGGCAGGACCACTGGCCGAGGCCGGAGCTGGGCTGCCCGTGCGGCTCCGTGTTGCGGATTCCGGTACGGGAGGCGGGCGGCCCGGTGGGGCGCGCGGCCGGTCCGGCGAAACCCCCACCCACGGGGGCACCGGCAACCCCCCGCCCGGCCTTCCGCCCCCTGACGATCCGTACCACCCGCGACGTCGTGACAGGTGCCGCGCTCTACTTACGCTGGCTGGGCTTCCAGGGCGTGGTGCAGGCGGCGGAACAGCCCGCGTCGGGCATCGACCTGCGCGGCCCCGACGTGGTCGCCCAGGTCGACCCGAGCACCTCCCCGGCCTCACTGCGCGCGGTCGAGTGCCTGTGGCTCAACGGCCTGAACGCGTCGGTGGTGGGTGTCTTCTTCGCCCTGGCGGGCTACACGAACGATGCCCGAGCCCGCGCCGACACCCTGGGCGTCCCGCTGTTCGTCATGGACCTCACGGGCGCACCGCAGCCGGTGAACGACCCGGCGGACGAACTGGTCCTGACGGGCGGGTAGTCGCGGCGGCCGCGCCGGAGCCGGTCCTGGGTCGCGGTCGGATCGGTGAGCGCCCCTACGACCCCATCATCCAGTCCGCGAACAGCCAACCGGGCCACAGGGGAACGACCGCGCTGACCGCCAGTACGACCACGGCACGTCCACGGAAGCGCACCAGGCCGTGACGGCCGAACGCGAACTTCCCCAGGCCGCTACCGAGGAACGAGAGGACAAAGGCGAGAACAAGGATCGCTTCCACACCTTCGGGACACGGACGGTACCTCCCACAGGAGCCACCGGGAATCGCGGTCCAGCCCAGCGCGTGAAAGAGAAGAGCGAGACCCGACGCGACTCCCGTACCAACGATCAACACCCACGTCCCCCGCGTCCACGTCACCGCCGACGACGAGCCCCTGGTTCCGCGATCAGCCATCCCCGATCCCCCCATCCGGCACCCCCCGGCGCCTGACCCATGAATACGCACGGGCGATCGACGAGCCGTGAGCGCCTCGGAGTGTATCCCGGCGCACTCTGGAACTCCGCTGTGGTCAATGGGGTGTTGGGAGGCCGGCGGTCCAGGATCGTGCCCCGCCTACGCCCGACGGCGCATGTGCTTGGGAGACTGGAGAGATGGACGAATGGGAGGGCGAGGTCACGCTCGAATGGTGGGCAAATGGAGCGACCTGCTTGGCCAGGCTCGATGGACACGCGTCGGTCCGTGTCTCCGGAAGTGAGTGGACGTCCGGCGTCACCCCCGACCCTCCGCTGTCCGAGGGCGACCGGGATGCCCTCGACTTCCTGATGAAGCTCGATCCGCTCTTCACCCTGCGCTTCGGCGAGGGGAGCACGCTGTTGGTGGATGTCGTGACGGGCGACGACGGATGCCTTGTCCTCACTGCTCACGAGGCGACGGTGTCGCAACCTCTCGGATAGCGTCTGGATCACGGACAGCTGGCCGTCCGTACCTGGGGTACGCAGCGGTCCGGCGGGATCCTGCACAGCTGCCCAGTTGAGCGCTCGAACGCTGGGCGTGGGCCACGGACGCTTCGTAACGGGTGGCGCCAGGTGCCGACCTCGGCGCCACCCGCCCTGCCCGCGCGCGGTCGCGCCTTACGGCGTGGGCGGCGCGGGAGTTCGGTGGGTGCGGCACGCTTATGTGCCGGTGGGCGATTCGGGTGGTACGTAGTCGGGGCACAGCACCGGGTCGCCGCACGTGCAGGGTGGCCAGCGGAGGGCGGAGCCGGGGACCAGGTCGGCGCCGTCCGCGCCGGGGTCGTCCTTCGGGACGACCAGCGTGCCGTCCGAACCGAACGCGTCCATCAGGCGGGTCAGACGCCTGCGTCCTTCGCTTCCCGCTGTCACGACAGCTCCTCCAGACCGCGAAGTACCCGCTTCAGCAGGTCGGTTGTCGTGGGTGCGTACGTACTGGCGGGCGCGCTCGGCCAGTTGCACAGGTCAGGCAGGTCGGGCGGATCCGGCCAGCCGGGCGGTAAGCGCCAGAAACCCCAGTGCTGAACCGTCTCCACGAGTTCGGCCAAGCCGCCCGCTCTACCGGTAAGCCGTTCATTGGACATGGCCCATCGCCTCCGATGCCCCGCACGCGATCACCCGCTGCGCTCGATCTGACACCCTCAGTGTGGCGATCGCAGAGAGCCGGGCGCAAGCCCATCGCGCGAATCTGCAAAATTGCACACTCGAAAGGGTGGCGGGCCGCAGCTGTGAAAAACTGTTGCCCCGCGCTTCACAAGCGGCATGAACTGACGTGTCATCTGTAAGAAGGAGGGGCGCATGAGCGATCCGACCGTTCGCAAGCGTCGACTTGGCTCGGAACTCCGTCGCATGCGCGAGGCCGCCGGGTTAAAGCTGGACGACGTGGCAGAACGCACCAGCCTCAACGCGGCGAAGACGAGTCGCATCGAGACGGCTCGCATCGGGGTCAAACCCGACGACCTCACAGCCCTCCTGGACCTCTACGGCCTTGACGACGAGGCGAAGCGCGCGGCGCTGCACGGCCTGGCCAAGGACGGTGGCAAGCGCGGCTGGTGGCAGACGTATCGCGACGCCATCTCGCCCGCCTATGCGGATCTGATCTCGTTGGAGGCCGACGCCCGCAACATGCGGTCGTACCAGATCACGTTGATCCCGGGGCTGCTCCAGACCGCCGCCTACGCCCGCGCCACGATCGACGCCATCAACATGACGTCGCCACAGGATCGCGTCAACGCGCTGGTAGAAGTGCGAGTGGCGCGGCAGTCGGTCCTCACCCGTCCGGAGCCGCTGGAGTTCTGGGCGATCGTCCATGAGGCCGCGCTCCGGCCTCGGATCGCGCCTAGCCAGGTCATGCGGGACCAACTTCAACGACTGATCGACCTCGCCGAGCTTCCACACGTGTCCATCCAGGTGCTTCCGCTGGATGCCCCGCCCCATCCGGGCCTGGCGGGCAGCTTCGCCCTGGTGGGTTTCCCCGAGACCGCGGACCTCGACGTCGTCCACGTGGAGTCGCTGACCAGCGCGCTCTACATCGAGGAGCCCGCAGAAGTGTCGAGCTACAGCGCGGCGTTCGAGAGACTTCGTGCAGCGGCACTTCCGTTCGCCGATTCAGCCGACCTCATCGCCAGAACGAAGGACTCACTCACATGACCGACACCACGCCTGCTCCCATCTGGACCAAGTCCTCCTACAGCGGGGGAAACAGCGACTGCGTCGAGGTGGCCCACGGGTTCTCCACCACCATGCCCGTACGCGACTCCAAGCGCCCCACCGGCCCGGCACTCGCCGTACCCGCCCACGCCTGGACCGCATTCATCGCCGGCGTGAAGACCGGCGGCCTCGCCTGACGGCGGTACGCCACGCAGAGAGCCCCCGTCCGCAAGTCGGCGGGGGCTCGCGGCAGTTCTTCGTTCAGATGCCCGGGCGCAGATGTTCCGCCGCCCACTCCGCGAAGCTGGTGAGCGGGAGGCCGAGGTCGCGGGCGAAGGCCGGGCGGGCCGGGTGGCCCACCACATTCATGCGCTCGTGGCTCGCGCCGAACGCCGGGCCGCCCGCCGCCAGCGCTTCCTCCGGCGTCATCGACGGGGCCGTCAGCTCCACGTCCAGCGCGTCGGCGAGAATCTCCGCGATCCGGGTCATCGGCAGCCGGTCGCCGGCCAGTTCCAGCTCGACGCCGTGGAACCGCTCCGGGTCGGCGAAGGCCGCCGCAGCCGCCACGCCGATGTCCGTGACCGCGACGAGAGAGACCTCCGTCGTGGGCTTGATGACCGTCACCAGGCCGCCCTTCGGGCCGTTCGGGAACAGGAACGACGGCGGGAGGAAGTTCTCCATGAAGAAGGCCGGCTTGAGGAGCGTCCAGTGCGCGAAGCCCGCCTCACGGACCCGGTCCTGGAGCCCCGACTTGGTCTCGTAGTAGTGCTCCATCGACGCCCACCGGCCCTCCGCCCAGCCGGGCTCGGTGCGGTGCTGCCCCGCGCCGGAGACGGACGTGTGCACGAACTGCTCCACCCCCGCGTCCCGCGCGCCGTCGATGAGGTTGCGCCCCTGGACCCATTCCGAGTCGCCCTGGAGGTCGTTCATGTCGGGCATCTGGATCGAGAAGACGGCCCTGGCGCCCTCGGTGGCCCGCCGCACGGAGTCGAGGTCGTGGAGATCGCCCGTGACCAGCTCGGCGCCGCGCGCCGCGACGGCCCTGGCCCGGTCGGTCGACGGGTCGCGGACCAGGGCCCGTACCGGAACACCCGCCGCCAGCAGGGCACTTGCGGTCGCACCGCCCTGCTTGCCGGTGGCGCCGGTGACCAGGACGGGTGCGGGAGAGGTGGGCATGGGACTCCTCGGGCAGAGGGTGGCGGCTAAACGGCGGGGCCCGCCGTTTCCGAGTCGGTACGATACGGAGGGCCTCGCCACTTAGCAACCGAGGCAACCGGGACCACCGGCCCACCGGCCCACCGGGGGAACCCAAGGAAGGAGACGCCATGGCCGTTCAGCGCGCGGACGCCCGCCGCAACTACGAGCGGATCCTCGCCGAGGCCGAGAAGGAGGTCGCCGCGCACGGCGCCGACGCCTCCCTCGAACAGATCGCCCGCACCGCCGGGGTCGGCTCGGCCACCGTGCGCCGCCACTTCCCCGGCCGCCGCGCGCTGCTGGAGGCGGTCTTCCACGAGCGGATCGAGGTGCTGTGCGCCCGTGCCCGCGAGCTGGCCGACGCCCCGGACGCGCGGGCCGCGCTGCTGGAGGCGCTGCACGCGCTCGCCGCGTACGCCACCTCCGCGCGGGGGCTGGCCACCGCGCTGACCCAGGACGGGGGCGCCGGCCACGAGCACGTGAACGCCTGCGCGGCGACGCTCTCCGACGCGTACGACCCCCTGCTGGAGCGCGCCGCCCGGGCAGGCGTGGTCACACCCGGCGTGACCACCGCCGACCTGGTCACGCTGATCTCGGGCATCGCCCTGGCCACGGAACACGACCCGGACGCGGCGGCGCGTACGGACCGGCTGCTCACCCTGGCCGTGGCGGGCATCAGCCCGCGCGGGTGAGGGCCGGCAGGCGCTGCCGGTAAGCGTGAACGGCGCGGGCGGGCGGCGACGAACCGTGCGACGACGAGATCGCGGGAGCGGCGAGGGCGGGCACGCGTGCGGGCACCCGCACGCGACGCACCGGCACGGGCACCGGCACCGGCAGCCGTACGCGTACGGGCACCGGCCGGCCCGCACAGGCAGCCACCACCAGCACAACGCCCGCCCTCGCGGCAGCGGCTACGCCGCGAACCGCTCCCGCAGTTCGATCTTCCGCACCTTGCCGCTCACCGTCATAGGAAACGCGTCCACGATCTCCACCCGCCGCGGCACCTTGTAGTGCGCCAGCCGCTCACGGCAGTACGCGGCCACCTCCTCCAGCGACGGCGGGTCCGCCGGGTCGCGCGGGATCACGCACGCCACGATCTCCTCGCCGTACCGCGCGTCGGGGACGCCTATCACCTGGACGTCGGCGACCTTGGGGTGGCCGTACAGGAACTCCTCTATCTCCCGGGGATAGATGTTCTCGCCGCCCCTGATGATCATGTCCTTGATCCGGCCGACGATCTGCGCGTAACCGTCCTCGCGGATCACGGCGAGATCGCCGGTGTGCATCCAGCGGCCGGCGTCGATGACCTCGGCGGTGCGCTCCGGTTCGTTCCAGTAGCCGAGCATCACGCTGTAGCCCCGGGTGCACAGTTCGCCCGCCGCGCCGCGCGGCAGCGTCACGCCGGTGACCGGGTCGACCACCTTCACCTCGATGTGCGGCAGCGCCCGGCCGACCGTACCCGTACGGCGCTCCAGGTTGTCGTCGCGGCGGGTCTGCGTGGAGACCGGTGACGTCTCGGTCATGCCGTAACAGATCGACACCTCGGCCATGTTCATCTCCGCGACGACCCGCTTCATCACCTCCGCCGGGCAGGGCGAGCCCGCCATGATGCCGGTGCGCAGGGAGGAGAGGTCGTACGACGCGAAGCCGGGGAGGTCCAACTCGGCGATGAACATGGTCGGGACGCCGTACAGCGACGTACAGCGCTCCCGCTCGACCGCGTGGAGTGTGGCCCCGGCGTCGAACGACGGCGCGGGGATGACCACACACGCGCCGTGCGAGGTGGCGGCGAGGTTGCCCATCACCATGCCGAAGCAGTGGTAGAAGGGCACCGGGACACAGATCCGGTCGTGTTCCGTGTACGCGACCGTCTCCCCCACGAAGTAACCGTTGTTGAGGATGTTGTGGTGGGAGAGCGTGGCGCCCTTGGGGAAGCCGGTGGTTCCCGAGGTGTATTGGATATTGATGGCGTCGTCGCAGGACAACTCAGCCTCGCGGGACGCTATCTGAACTGCCGTCACATTCTCCGCGTACGCCAGCAGTTCGGCCCAGCTCGGATCGCCGATGTAGTGCACGGCCCGCAGGTCGGGACAGCGGCCCCGCACCTCCTCCACCAACGCGCGGTAGTCGCTGGTCCGGTGGCCGAGAGACGCCAACAGCACCGAGATCCCGGACTGGTTGAGTACGAACTCCACCTCGTGCGCCCGGTAGGCCGGGTTGATGTTCACCATGATCGCGCCGATGCGGGCCGTGGCGTACTGCGCCAGCATCCACTCGGGGCAGTTGACCGCCCAGATCCCGACCCGGTCACCCTTCGCCACCCCGCGCCCGAGCAGCGCCCGCGCCAACTCGTCGACGGAGGACCCGAATTCACCGTAGGTCCAGCGCCGTCCCGACGGTACGTCGACGAGCGCCTCCCGGTCCGGGAACGCGGCGATCGCCCGGTCGAGGTTCCCGCCGACCGTGTCGCCGAGCAGCGGGGCCGTGGCCGTGCCGTGGAGGTACGAGGCGGCCGGGGCCGCCACCGGGCCGGAGCGGGCCCCAGTCAGGGTGGTCATCACAGATCCCCCTCGTCGTACTCGGCGGTGGAGCCCTCGGCCGTACGCTCGCGCAACTCGATCCTGCGGATCTTCCCGGACACCGTCTTGGGCAGCTCGCCGAATTCGAGGCGGCGGATCCGCTGGTACGGGGCGAGCACCGAACGGGAGTGCGCGAAGAGCACCTTGGCGGTGTCCGGCCCCGGCTCCCAGCCCTCGGCGAGGACGACGTACGCCTTGGGGACGGCGAGGCGCACCGGGTCGGGCGCGGGCACGACCGCCGCCTCGGCCACCGCCGCGTGCTCCAGCAGCGCGCTCTCCAGCTCGAAGGGCGAGATCTTGTAATCGGAGGCCTTGAAGACATCATCGGACCGGCCGATGTAGGTGATGTAACCGTCGGCGTCACGGGCGCCGATGTCGCCCGTACGGTAATAACCCCCCGCCATCGCGGCGGCGGTGAGGTCCGGGGCCCCGTGGTAGCCCGTCATCAGGCCGACCGGGTGCGCGCCGAGGACCAGCGCGATCTCCCCCTCGTCCACCCCGGGCGCCCCGCTCACCGGATCGAGCAGCTCCACTTTGAAGCCGGGGGTCGGGCGGCCCATGGAGCCGGCCTTGAGCAGCTGGCCGGGCGAGTTGGCGACCTGGACGGCGGTCTCGGTCTGGCCGAAGCCGTCGCGGACCGTCACCCCCCACGCGCGACGGACCTTCTCGATCACCTCGGGGTTGAGCGGTTCGCCCGCCGCGACGGCCTCACGCGGCGGGGTCCGGAGCGTCGACAGGTCGGACTGGATCAGCATCCGCCACACGGTCGGCGGGGCGCAGAAGCTCGTGACTCCCGCGCCGTCCATCTCCGCCATCAGCCGGCCCGCGTCGAAGCGGGTGTAGTTGTGGATGAAGACGGTCGCCTCGGCGTTCCACGGGGCGAAGAGGTTGGACCACGCGTGCTTGGCCCAGCCGGGCGAGGCGATGTTCAGGTGGACGTCGCCGGGGCGCAGCCCGATCCAGTACATGGTGGCCAAGTGCCCGATGGGGTACGACGCGTGGGTGTGCTCGACCAGTTTGGGGCGGGCGGTCGTGCCGGAGGTGAAGTAGAGCATCAGCGGGTCGTCGGCGTGGGTGGGCCCGTCGGGCTCGAAGCGCGCCGGCGCGTCGTCGGCGTCACCGTACGAGAGCCAGCCCGGCACCTCGGGGCCCACCGCGATCCGGGTGAACCGGCCCTCGATCCCGGCGAACTTCGCGGTGGCGTCCGAGCGGACGATCACATGCGACGCCCGGCCGCGCTCGACGCGGTCGCGCAGGTCGTCGGGGCCGAGGAGGGGGGTGGCGGGGATGACGACGGCGCGCAGTTTCATCGCGGCGAGCGCGATCTCCCACAGCTCGACCTGGTTGCCGAGCATGACCACGACGCGCTGCTCGGGCCGTACCCCCCGCGCGCGCAGCCAGTTCGCGACCCGGTCGGAGCGCGCGGACATCTCCGCGAAGGTGACGCGCGTACGGCTGCCGTCCTCCTCGACGATGTGCAGGGCCTCGCGGTGGTTGTCCTCCGCGATCCGGTCGAACCAGTCCAGCGCCCAGTTGAACCGCTCGGGGCGCGGCCACTCGAACCCCGCGTACGCCGTCCCGTAGTCCTCCCGGTGCGCCAGGAGGAAGTCCCGGGCCGACCGGAATTCCTCCGTCGGGGTGAGCCTGCCGCTCGGGCCGGCCGGACTGTTCGGCGTCCCTGCCGTCATATGTCCTCCTCATTGCGGACCGTTCAATGACATCGTGTAATCAGTGACGTGGGTCTCACCACCCCCGGACGGGGGTGGTGGGTGTGCGGCCGGCGACGGAAGGGCGGCGACGTGACCGAAGTGGTGGAGTCGGTGGAGTTGCGCGCGGCGCTGCTGCGGCTGCGGCGGACGACCGGTCTGCCGGTGGCGTTCGGCGGTCTGCTGCACGAGACGGGCCGGTTGCGGATCGCCGAACTGACCGGCACGGCGACGAGTGCGCTGCGCGGTCTGGCGATCTCGTCGGGCAACGGCCTGGGCGGCAAGTCCATCGCCCTGGCACGGCCGTTCGCGGTGACCGACTACCGCCAGGCGCGGCACATCAGCCACGAGTACGACGCGGCGGTGGCGGCGGAGGGGCTGCGGTCCGTGCTCGCGGTGCCGGTCGTCGTGCAACGCCGGGTGCGGGGAGTGCTGTACGGGGCGCTGCGCACCGCGCTGCCCATCGGGGACCGTACGTTCGACGCGGCGGCGTCCGCCGCGCGGGACGTGGAACAGGCCTTGGTCGTACGGGACGAGGTGCGCCGGCTGCTGGCGGTGACCCGGGAGCGGGCGACGGGCCCGGCCGCGTGGGAGGAGGTCCGGGCGGCCCACGGCGAGTTGCGGGCCCTGGCGCCCCGGATCGCCGATCCGGAGACGCGTGACCACCTGCTGGCGGTGTGCGCCCGCCTGGCGGGAGCAACGGGCACACCCCCCGCCGAGCGAAACCTCCCGGTGACCCTGGCCCCGCGCGAACTGGACGTCCTGACGTGCATCGCCTCGGGCGCGACAAACGCGGCGGCGGCGGAGCTGCTGGGGCTGCGCCCGGAGACGGTGAAGGGCTACCTGCGCTCGTCGATGCGGAAGCTGGGGGCGCATACCCGCCTGGAGGCGGTGGTGGCGGCGCGTCGGGAGGGGTTGCTGCCGTAGGGGGTGGTTTGGGCCGGCCCTGTCCGTGGGTCTGCCATGTTCGGGGGGGGCGACGGCGAGGCCCGGGGCGGCGCCACGCCCTGGGGGCCGCCGGGCCCGGGATCGACCGATCCGCCGGGGCCCGGGGCCGACCGCCAGGGAGGCGTCAAGATTCCGGGTCCGCCGGTCAATGCCGCGTCAGGGCCGTACCCCCTCCGCCCCCGCCGGACCTACCTTCCAGGTGTCGGAGTGATTCGGAGCGTCCGGGAGGCACACCATGGAGATGGCCAGAGCAAGGGGAGACGCGGCCGGGGCGAGGGTCCGATGATCGCCGAGCCCCTCCTCGGCATCAGTGAGCTGAGCGCGGCCTCGGTCTGGCCCGCGTCCGCCGTCGTCGCCCCCGGCGGGGACATCGCCGTCGCCGGGGTGTCGCTCGCGGAGCTGGCCGAGCGGTACGGCACCCCGACCTACGTCCTGGACGAGGACGAGGTGCGCGCCCGCGCCAGAGCCTGGCGCCGAGCGCTGCCGGGCGCCGACGTCGTCTACGCGGCCAAGGCCTTCCTCTGCCGGGCCGTCGTGGACTGGATCGAGGAGGAGGGCCTCGGGCTCGACGTCTGTTCCGCCGGCGAGCTGGAGCTGGCCGCCACCCGGGGCTTCCCGGCCGACCGGATCGTCCTGCACGGCAACGCCAAGTCCCCGCAGGACCTGCGGACGGCGTTGCGTCTGGGCGTCGGCCGTATCGTCGTCGACTCGGCCTGCGAGATCGCCAGGATCGCCGCGCAGGTGCCCGGCCCCGGCCCCCAGAAGGTGCTGGTCCGGGTGCTGCCCGGCATCGAGGCGGGCGCGCATCCGAAGGTCCGTACGGGAGCCGAGGGGCAGAAGTTCGGCCTGTCGATCGCGGACGGCGACGCCGCCGACGCGGTGGCCCGTATCCTCGGCCGGCCCTCCCTCGAACTGGTCGGCCCGCACTGCCACCTCGGCTCCCAGATCACCGAGGCGGAGCCGTACGCGGAGGCGGTACGCCGGGTCGTGGCCTTCCTCGCCGCCCTCAGGGACCGGCACGGCGTGACCCTGCCCGAGCTGGACCTGGGCGGCGGTTTCGCGGTCGCGTATCTGCCGGGCGATCCGGCCCCCGCGCCCGGCGTGTACGGGCAGGTGATCACCGACACGCTGGCGGAGGAGTGCGCGCGGTACGGTCTGCCGGTCCCCCGGCTGACCGTCGAGCCGGGCCGCTCGATCATGGCGCAGGCCGGGGTCGCGCTCTACCGCGTCCTCGCGGTCAAGCGCACCGGCGGCCGCGTGTTCGTGGCCGTGGACGGCGGGATGAGCGACAACCCCCGGCCCGCGCTGTACGGCGCGCGGTACACGGTCCGCAGGGTGGGGCGCGCCTCGGCGGCCCCGATGCGTACGGCGACGGTCGTGGGCCGGCACTGCGAGGCGGGTGACGTGCTCGCGGAGGCGGTGGAGCTGCCGGACGACATCCGCGCCGGGGACGTCCTGGCGGTCCCGGCCTCGGGGGCGTACCAGGTGTCGATGGCGTCCGGCTACAACATGACGGGCCGGCCGCCGGTGATCGCGGTGTCGTCGGGGCGGTCACGGCTGCTGGTGCGGCGGGAGACCTTCGAGGACCTGCGTCAGCGGGACGTGGGGCTCTGAGGTTTCGTGGCCGGTGGCGCGTCCGTGAGGTCCGCGAATCGGATGTCGTACGCGTCGGCCGGGGCCATCGTCGTGAGCAGCCGCTCCCCCTCCTCCGTGACCTCGGCGCGCTGCTGTCGGGTGGGCCGCGCGAAGAGCTGGACGGTGAGGGTCGTACGGGACGCGGCCGCCCTTCTTGACGTACCCGCCGCCGGGCTCTCCTCCAGCCGCCAGATCCCCGCGAGGAATCCGTCGATCAGCAGCGCCCGGTGGGCGATGTTCCCGTGCGACGCGCGCCCCTTGTACGCGGGCGGGACGACCCGGCTCCGGTCGGCGTGCGACAACAGCAGGTTGTCGAACTCGGGCAGGAAGCGCGGCGGCGCCGGGGTGTCCGCAGCGGGCCTCGGCGCGTCGGGCAGGTCGAACAGCTCGACGCCGTACTCGTCCTGGAAGGTGAGCAGACGCGGCCGCAGCCGCTCGAATACGGCCCTGAGCCGGGTCAGCCCCGACCAGACCTGCATGTCCTTGACCGAGGCGGGGCCGAAGGCGCCGAGATAGCGCAGGACGGTGTCGTCGGGCGCGGGCGCGGGCTCCGAGGGCCGGCCGAACCACTTCTCGGCGGTGGTCAGCGTGACCTGCCCGGCACGGCCCCACACCCCGCGCGGGGTGGTCTGCACGAGCGGCAGCAGCCCGCGCGCGGCGACGGCCAGGGCGAACGGGTCGGCGTCGGGCCACCGCCCGGCCAGCGCGTCCCGCAGCTCCTTCACCGGCCGTGGCCGCTCCTCGACCAGATCGCGGCTGAAGGCGGTGAGTTGGTCCAGGTCCACACCGGCCAGCCCGGCCCGGAACAACCGCAACTCCTTCTCGCGCGCGTCCTGGAGGAGCGGGCGCAGGGTCAGGCAGTCGTCGGCGGTGTGGGTGTGAATGGTCGAACGCATCGTGACCAGCCGGGCGACCTCGCGGGACTCCATCAGGCCCGACAGATCCTGGGGCACGAAGTCGGCCAGCCGGGCGGCGAGTTGGAAGTAGGGCGGCTTGACGTTCTGGGCCTGGAGCCCGAGGAGGTGCCCGACGGCGTCCCCGGCGGACACCCCGGTGGCACGGCGAAGCAGGAGCTGCCGCTCCAGGGTGGCGCGATTGAGCGCGCGGGTGCCGAGGACGGGGTGGTCAGCCTTCAGAGCCATACCACCAAGCTACCGACCCTTGCGGACCATCCCGGTCCGCGATACCAGCCCGTCCGGCGGCCATGCAAGCCCGTCCGGCGATTGAGGACATCGGTGACCCGCACGGGTAACGGCCCGCGCGGGCCCACCAGGCGGACCCACCAAGCCCGTCCGGCGATCGAGGACAACAGTGACCGCGGCGGTCACGGCCCGCGCAGGCCCACCGCTCTAGCTCACGCGCCGCGACACCCGCGACGGCCGCGTCAGCGAGTAACCCCCGATACCCGCCAGCGCACCCAGCACTCCGCCGGCCCCCGTCCAGATCCAGCGATCCGACCACCAGCCCGAGGACCACCCGTCCTCCGGCTCACTCGCGACCGCCGCCGACGACGGCTCGTCGTCCGACCCGTCCCCGTCCGCGTCGGCGAGCACCGCGCTCGCGGTCAGCGGGACGGCGAGCCCGCCCCCGACCGCCTCCGCCCCGCCCCGGTCGGAGACGGCCGCGCCGACCGAGGCCCGTACCGGCAGCCCCAGGTCCTCCTCCTGCGCGTTCACCACCGTCAGGCGTACGTAATAACTCCCCGGCAGCGGATCGTTGGACCAGGGCTCGGCCCAGGCCCGTACCGTCCGCAGCGTGCAGCGCAGCTCCAGCGTGTCCGCGTCCGCCGCGACCGCGCGGGTCCTGGCGCCGTAGACGCACGGCTGGTGGCGGCGCAGCCCGTCGTACACGTCGACCTGCCAGGTCGCGGAGCCCTTCCTGGCGGCCGAGTCGGGCAGGGTGACCTTCGCGGTGACCGTGGCACGCTGCCCCGTGTCGACCGGGAAGACCCAGTAGAGGTAGTCGCCGGTGGAGGCGTCGGCGGTGGCCAGCTGGCCGGGCCGGAACGCGGTGGCGGTACGGAACGACGTACCGGCCTCCGTAGGCCCCCCGTCCGAACCGTCCGAGGACGAGGAGGACGGACCGGGCGTGTCGTCGGCGAGAGCCGGCCCCGCAGTGGTGAGCAGCGCCGTCACCGCCAGCAGCAGCGACCCGGTGAGCGCGGACGTCTTGCGGATGCTTCGCATCAGTTGGTCCTCCATACGGCGACACGCCAGCGCGAGACCCAGCCCCACAGCAGCCCGGCCACCAGTCCGGTCAGCACGAGCAGGCCGATCAGCCACCACCCGCGGCCGAGACCGAACGCCGCGACGTCGGACGGCTCGTCGGGCGAGTCCACGACCTGGATGGTCAGTTCGACGGGCAGGCCCGGGGTGGTCTTCACGGAGTCGGGCGCCGAGAAGGAGTTGCTGACCTGGAGGCAGACGGCCTCGCCGGCGGACGCGGCGTCATCGTCGTCGTCCGCCTCCGGCTTGGGGTAGCGCAGCCCGGTCGAGATCACGTCCGTACGGCCGTCCCCCGCCTCGGAGCCCCGGGCGATCTCCCTGCCGTGGACGGTCACCGCGCGCAGGAGCACGCCGTAGTCCCGGTCGACGGCACGGTCGGCGGCGACGCTCACCGAGGCGCGCAGCTCCTGCCCGGGCAGGACGTCCACGCGGTACCAGCGGTGCTCGGAGAACTTCTCGCGGTCGCTGTAGAGCCCGGCCTTCAGTACGGGCGCGTCGGCGCAGCGCGCGGCACCCGCCGTCGCCACGGGGGTGACCACGGGGTCGGCCGCGCGGTCCACCAACTGGGTGACGCGGCCGGAGAGTTCGTCGGTGTGCTGCACCGAGGTGTACGTACCGCCGGTGGCCTCGGCGATGCAGGTGAGCTGCCGCCTGGTCTTCGCGTCGGGCACCAGGCCCAGGGTGTCGATGACGAGGTGGATGCCCTTGGCGGCGATCTCGCGGGCCACCTCGCAGGGGTCGAGGGGGGCGCAGGTGTCCTCGCCGTCCGTGATGAGGACGATCCGGCGGGTCGCGTCACCGCCTTCGAGATCCTTCGCCGCGCCGAGGAGGGCGGGGCCGATCGGTGTCCAGCCGGTGGGGGCGAGGGTGGCGACCGCGGTCTTCGCCTCGGTGCGGTCGAGCGGGCCGACGGGGTAGAGCTGCGCGGTGTCCTCGCAGCCGACCTTCTTGTCCTTCCCCGGATAGTTGGCGCCGAGGGTGCGGATGCCCAGTTCGACCTCCTGGGGCACCGCGTCCAGGACCTCGTTGAAGGCTTGTTTCGCGGCGGCCATCCGGGACTGTCCGTCGATGTCCCGGGCCCGCATCGAGCCGCTCACATCGAGGACGAGGTCGACTTTGGGGGCCGGTTTTCCACTGGGTTCGTCCGCGGAGGCGGCGGGAGGGAAGAGCCCTACGGCCAGGGTGGCCACCAGACCGCACAAGGCGGCTGCCGACCGTTTACTTATGATCATCGCCGGATGATAGTGAGAATAACCCAGGGAGCCAAACGGGAACTGACACCCCGTCAATTGACATCTCGGACGTCGATG
The DNA here is from genome assembly GCF_035961655.1 of Streptomyces sp. NBC_01317. NCBI lineage: Bacteria > Bacillati > Actinomycetota > Actinomycetes > Kitasatosporales > Streptomycetaceae > Streptomyces > Streptomyces sp. NBC_01317. Next base: position 1,608,512 of record NZ_CP108393.1, read on the forward strand.
TGGGGAGGGTTCTCTTGCCGCAGGCGACTGATCGGGTCACTGTAAGAGTCACAGACGCCCCACACGTCACATCCCCACGTCACAGCCCGACCTCACAACCTCACATCCCCCCACTCCTGACACCCGAGGTGACCGGTATGAGCAGCAGAAGCACGGGATCGGCAACGGACTCCGGGGGTGGGGGCGGCCTGAGCCGCCGCCGCTTCGTCGGTGTGCTCACCGCGACCTCGGCGGTGGCGGTGGTGCCCGCGACGGCCGGAATGGCGGCGCCGGCCCCTTCCCCCGGTGCGCCCGCCGCCCCGGTCGCCACGCCGGCCCCCACCCCCGCCGCCCCGCGCGCCGCCACCCGCCGGCTCTTTCTCGGGACGTACACCTCGTCCCCGGGCGGCGGCACCGGTGTCGGCCTGGCGACTTACGACTCGGCGACCGGCGCCATCACGGGCACGGGAACGCTCAGGGGCGTCGCCGACCCCTCGTACCTCGCGATCCACCCCGACGGGCGGACCCTGTTCGCCGTGGACGAGCAGCAGGCAGGCAAGGTCACGGCGATCACCCTGGCGGACGACGGCCGGCACACGGTCCTCGGCAGCCGCTCCACCGGGGGCTCGGGCCCCGCCCATCTCTCTGTGCACCCGAGCGGGCAGTGGCTGCTGACCGCCAACTACACGTCCGGCAGCGTGGCCGTGCTGCCGATCCAGGCGTCGGGTGCGCTGGGCGAGCGTACGGCGCTGGTCACGCACTCCACCCCGCCGCCGGGCCCGGGGCAGGGCGGACCGCACGCCCACCAGATCGTCACCTCGCCGGACGGCGGCCATGTGCTCGCCGTCGACCTGGGCAACGACACCGTGTACACGTACCGCCTCGATGTACGGACCGGCGCGCTGACCCGCGTCTCGTACGCGCGGCTGCGGCCCGGCGCGGGCCCCCGGCATCTCACCTTCCACCCGTCGGGCGCCTTCGCCTACCTGGCCAACGAGCTGGACAACACCGTGGTCGTCTGCGCGTACAACTCCTCAACGGGCCAACTGACTCCCGGGGAGCCGCAGTCGACGGGAACCACCGGCAACACCCGTAGCTATCCGGCGGAGTTGGCGGTCACCGCCAACGGCGCCTTCGCCTATCTCGCCAACCGTGGTCACAACAGCCTGGCCCGGTACGCGATCGAGGCGGACGGCGCCGAGCTGCGGCTGCTGGACACCGTGCCCGTCGGCGGCGACTACCCGCGGCAGATCGCCCTTTCGCCGGGCGGGGAGCTGCTGTTCGCGGCGAACCAGCGGTCGAACTCGGTGACGGTCTTCGACGTCGACCAGGTGACCGGTGAACTGCGTTCCGCAGGAGCCCCGTTCACCGCGCCGGTCGCGGTGTGTGTCCTGCCGCTGTGACCGCTCCGGGTGCCACGGGCGCGGGCGCGCGTGGCACCCGTACCGCCGCCAGGTCGGGTGTCGTCAGCTCCAGGTAGGTGGCGGCCCAGACCAGCGGCGCGTTCCAGTTGACGGTGTTCTCCTTGGATCCCCAGGCGGCCGGGGCGGTGCCGGGACCCGCGTACGACTTGGCGGCGGGACGGCCGGTGGGGGTCGCGGTGTCGTTGATGAGCGTGCTGTTCGGGCCGCCGGACAGCCAGCCCCGGGGGTACGGCGTCGCGGGGTAACTCCCCCACGCGAGCCGGTCGTGCAGATCGGTCTCGTGGTAGGCGCCGTATCCGGTGACGTACGAGAGGCGCATGGCGTTGGCGCCCATCAGGTAGTCCATCGAGCGGTGCATGGCCTTGAGCGCGCGGGGGTCGGCGGTGAGGTCGTAGTCGGTGCCGAGCAGCAACATCCGGTTGACAACTGCGGAGTTGGAGCCCCAGGGGTACGGTCCGCTCCCCGAGATCGGCGCCGGGTAGCCCTCTGCGTCCTGCACCGCGATCACCTCGTCGCAGTACGCCCGCAGGCGCCCGCGCATCGCCGCGAGATCGGCGGCGGGCAGGTCACTGTCGACCGCGAGCAGGGAAAGTGTCCCAAGCGTGGCCACATCGGCCCAGCTGAAGTCGGTGATGCGCCCGTAGTGGGGGGAGCCGGTGACGGCCGTACGGTACGGCTCCGCGATCTCCGCACGCTCCGCTCGGCGCTGGGCGGTGAGGAACAACTCGGCCGCGGCCGCGTAACGGTCGTCGTCGTTCCCGGTGTCCGCGTAGTCACCGCCACCCTCGGCGTCGGGGGTCGCCTCGGTGTAGTCGACGTCGGGGGCGGCCTCGGCGCGCTTCCACGCCTCCTGGGCCGAGGCCCACAGCCGGTCGGCGCGGGCCGCGTCGAACGCCCGGAGCACACGGGCGAGTTGGGCGTTGGTACGGGCCACGGCGTAGGTCGCGTTCGTGGACGGCCCCATCGCGGAACGGGGCAGGGCGTTCTCGGCGGCGACGTCCTCGACGGGGAAGGCGCTCCACCGGTGGTTGTGCACCTTGTGCGAGGCGAGCCCGGACGCGGGGAGCATCCCGGACAGGAAGCGTGAGCCGTACTCCACCTCGTCGAGGAGATCGGGGCGGCCGTTGCCCCGTTCGGGAATCCGGAGGGTGGAGTCGCCGTGGGCGGCGGGCCGGCGCTCGTAGAGGTTCATCAGGGTCCACGCGGCGATGGCGTGGTTGACGGGGTAGATCCCGAAGTCCCCCGCGTCGGCCCAGGATTGGGCGACGTTCAGCCGCTCCTTCCCGCACCAGTCCTGGTAGCAGGGGACGGAGCTGTCACCGGGGTGCAGCGCGTCGTGCGCGTGGGCGGGGCTCTGGAGGTAGCGGGCGGAGACGGGCGTGCCGAGGCGGTGGAAGTAGAAGTACTGCATGGCCTCGCGGGCCAGGTGCGGGTAGAGGGGGGTGTCGCCGATGGTGAAGGGGACGCTGCCGGTGTCTCCGACGGGGTCGCCACCTGTGTCTCCGACGGGGGCGCCACCGGGGTCGCCGCCGGGGTCTCCGACGGGGTCGCCCACGGTGAGGCGGTACGTCCCCGGGGCGGTCACAGCGGAGAAGTCGGCCCGGTGGACATGGTCGCCGGAGGCCCGGTCCGTGCCGTGGATCCTGGTGGTGCCGGTGGCCACGACCTTCGAACTGGTCGTGTCGGTGAGCCGCCAGACCAGCGGCGAGGTGTGGCCGGAGACGACGGTGGCGATCTTGTCGGCGCCGCTGAGGTAGCCGATCTGGTTGACGCGTACGGGGCTGGGGTCGGGGTGGGCGTTGCCCTGGGCGAGGGCCTTGCCGTGGGCGGCGGCGTGGCCCTGGGCCGGGGCGGGCGGCAGTGCGGCGGCGACCGCGAGGGCGGTGGGCGCGGCGAGCGCGGCCAGGGCGGGGCGGAGACGGATGCGGGACGGGGACGGGGACGGCATGCGGCAGCTCCCTCGTACGGACCGGCGAGGGCACATAGTAGAACAAAACGATCACCTGTCCCGAGAACCGACACGAGCGTGGCGGGACGGGGTGGTCAAAGACTCCCGGGACCATTCCCGTGGCCGGGCCGGTGCCCCTTACTCCACCGCCCCTCTCGGAGCAGCGCGGCGATCTCCGGCTGGGCGCTGATCCGACGCGGTGGGGTGCTCCTGCGGTGCCGCCTGATCAAGGTCACCAAGGAGGTCACCAACAGCCCGAGCAGCGACAGGGAGGCGGCGCCCAGAGCGAAGGATCGCAGACCGATGGCGAACACGGCGGCTATGGGGGTGGCCGTCAGCACGACGAAGAAGCAGATGTCCATGGCGGTTGCGCCCTCGGTGTTGTGGGCCTCGTGCTTGCGCAGGCAGTCCGCGCGGGCGGGGACTGCCACGGTGCGGGGGTGGGTGCCTCTTTCCAACTCAACGCGGTGCGCCTGATCCGGCGTCGACCGGGTCGCCGCAGAGCCAGCGTGTCGGCATGCCCTCAGCGTGTGGGCGTGCGCCGGCTCCTGGACGCGGTCCGTGTTGTCCTCAATCGCCGGACGGGCTTGATGGTGCCGCTGCGGGCCGGTTGCGTATGCGCGCGTTGTTGCCGGGGGCCGCGCCGAATCAAAACCGGGGCCGTCCGGCGTTGGAGGACACCGGTGACCCGCGGCCATTCAAGCCCGTCCGGCGCTTGAGGACATCCGTAAGCCGCGGTCGCGCACCGGGCCGCAGACGCCCGCCCGGCGATTGCGTGGGTCAGCCGCCGAGAATCGACCTCAGCACAGCCACATAGTCGGCGCCGGTGTCCAGTGGTGCGTACGCGGGCGGATCGGCCGGACCGGTGAGCGCGTCCAGGGGCCTGACGACCACCCCGTAGTCGGGCCGGTGCTTGTACTGGATCGACATCCGGTCACGGAGCACTGTCCTGACCCGGTGAGGGGCCGCCCGGTGCAGACCGTTCGACCACCGCTGCACGTAGTCGCCCAGGAAGAGGAAGAGCGCGCCGGGAACGGTGGGAACCTCCAGCCACCGGCCGTCGCGGTCACGGACCTGGAGACCCGGTGCGTCCTGGTCGAGGATCGTCAGCAGGGACAGGTCGATGTGCGGCGACATCGCATAGCCGGCACGGGAGGCGGCGGCGGAGGGGTGGCTCGTACCGTAGTGGTTGAGGCCCAGACGGTGCAGCGGCCCACCCGTCAGATAAGCAGTGAACGCGTTCTCCTCCAGGCCCAGATCAAGGGCGCATGCCGCAAGGACCGCGTCGCCCAGGTGCGTCAGGTGGGTGAAGAACTCCAGGGACTTCGGGAACGGTGCGTGGTAGAAGTCGGCGGGCGCGTGGAGGGGGAGTTCGCCGGTGGTGTGGCCGACCCGGTACTGCTCGCACACCTCCGTACCGCCGTGGGTGCGGCTCCGTTCCCGGCCGAGCCCGCGGTACCCCAGAAACTGGGACCGCTCGGTGGCGTCATACCGGCTCTTCTCCGCCTGGGGCAGCCGGTAGAACCGCTGTGTTTCGTCGTAGGCGTCCCTGATCAAGCCGGTAGGAATGCCGTGGTTGTGAACGAAGAGGAACCCCTTGAGCCGGAGGTCCCCGCCGATGTCGGCGGCGACTTGCGCCCGGTCCTTCGAAGTCCAGTCGGCCGCGTGTCCCGGCAGCTGCACGTGCGGTATCACCCATGGCCTCCTGCGCCGTCGCCGATCGGAACGCGCCGAGCCCGCCTCCCCGAGGGGCCTTCGAGGACATGTCCGGACCAGGAGCCCGAACCTGTGCCATCTTGAAGGGCGTCGCAGAATCCGTACAGCCCACAGGATCGGCTTCCGGCCAGCTCAGCCCGTACTCGTGTCGCGAGTCAGCTGCTCCGACGATCGTCGACCTCGACGGACAGGTGCGGCCACAGCGCTGCGAGCTGCGACAGCTCGCCCGCGATTGATCCGGCCGCTGCGCGCAGGGGCTCGTCGGGGCGGAAGTGGACAGTAGTGCCGGTCGTGCCGTCGTCGGAGATCGGTGTCAGGCCGGTCGTGGGGATGCCGAACTCGTAGCGTTGATTCCAGGCTCCACCTACGCGGCGGTTGGTGTGGACGAGCCATTCGCTGAGCGCCGCAACAACGGACATCCCGCGACGTGGATGTCCGTCGGGAAGTAGCTGTACGCCGGGGTGATCGAAGAAGCGAAGGTCCTTCGACGCCATGACAGGCTTTTTCACGGCTCGTCCGTGGTGATCGAAGCGGGTGTCGGTGCCTCGTCCGTCGTCCGCGACCGATACCGATCCGTCGACGTGGAAGGTGACCGTGCAACGACCTGCGCCCCTCGCTTCCGCCTCGTCGGCCGCGTAAGCGACAACTTCGAGGATCAGGTGCTGTGTACCACTCGGTGCAAAAGTGGCCCAATCCTGCCGGATACGCGTGAGGTGGTGGACGTCCACGGTGCTCGTCCAGTCGTGCGTCGTGTTGCGCCACGGAACGGTTGATCTGTCCATTCAGGAAGTATCACCACCGCGCAGGCCCCCCGCTCAAGCCCGTCCGGCGTTTGAGGACATCAGTAAGCGCAACCGAACACCGGGGCGACCCACCGCGTCGCCGGACCATGCCCGTCCGTCGGGACCTCCTGGTGGATCGGGGTATGCGCGCCCATCAGGGGCACACCCGTGCCGCCCCGCCGCGACGCCACCACCTCCGCCACGATCGACAGGGCCGTCTCCTCGGGCGTACGGGCCCCGAGGTCGAGGCCGATCGGGGAGTGGAGGCGGGCCAGTTCGAGTTCCGTCACGCCCACCTCGCGCAACCGCGCGTTACGGTCCTCGTGGGTACGGCGTGAGCCCATCGCGCCCACGAAGGCGACCGGCAGCCTCAACGCCCGTTCCAGCAGAGGGACATCGAACTTGACGTCGTGCGTGAGGACGCACAACACCGTCCGCCCGTCGACCCGCGTCGACGCCAGGTAGCGGTGGGGCCACGCCACCACCACCTCGTCCGCGTCGGGAAAGCGCGCGGCCGTGGCGAAGACGGGGCGCGCGTCGCACACCGTCACGTGGTAGCCCAGGAACTTGCCCGCCCGCACCAGCGCCGACGCGAAGTCGATCGCACCGAAGACGATCATGCGCGGCGGCGGCACGCTCGACTCCACGAGCAGCGTCAGCGGCCGGCCGCACCGGGAGCCGTCCTCGCCGACCACCAGCGTGGCGGTACGGCCCGCGTCCAGCAGGGCGCGCGCCTCGCCCGCCGCCGTACGGTCCAGCTCGGGGTGGCCGCCGAGGCCGCCCTCGTACGATCCGTCGGGGCGTACCAGCAGGGGCCGCCCGAGCAGTTCCGCCGGCCCCTCGGTGACACGGGCGAGGGCCGTCGCCTGCCCCCGCGCGGCGGTGGCCAGGGCGGCCGCGTACACCTGCCGCCCGGCGGAGACGGCCCGTACCGGCGTCACCAGGATGTCGATGACACCGCCGCAGGTCAGCCCGACGGCGAAGGCGTCCTCGTCGTCGTAGCCGAACCGCTCCAGTACGGTGACGCCGTCCAGGAGCGCCTGGACGCAGAGTTCGTACACCGCCCCCTCCACACAGCCGCCGGAGACCGACCCGATCGCCGTGCCCTCGCTGTCGACGGCGAGCGCGGCTCCCGGCAGCCGGGGCGCGCTGCCGCCGACCGCCACGACGGTGGCGACGGCGAAGTCGCGTCCCTGCTCGACCCATCGGGTCAGTTCTTCCGCGATGTCCAGCATGTGGATCTCCTCGCGTCTCGGAGGGGAGGGAGGGGGTGGGGTTACACGCCCAGCCAGGATTCGATCGGGTGCAGCGCGTAGAACACCACGAAGACCGCCGTGAGCCCCCACATGAAGGCCCCGATCTCGCGGGTCCTGCCCTGCGCCACCCTGAGCGCCGTGTACGAGATGACGCCCGCCGCGACCCCAGCGGTGATGGAGTACGTGAACGGCATCAGGACCACGGTCAGGAAGACCGGGACCGCGACGGCGCGGTCGCCCCAGTCCACGTGCCGGGCGTTCTGCGCCATCATCGCGCCGATGACCACCAGGGCGGCGGCGGCCACCTCGCCCGGTACGAGCCGGGTGAGCGGGGTGAAGAACAGGCACGCCGCGAAGAGCAGGCCGGTGACGACGGACGCGAGGCCGGTACGTGCCCCCTCGCCGACGCCCGTCGCGGACTCGACGAAGACGGTCTGGCCCGAGCCGCCCGCCACTCCGCCGATGGCACCGCCCGCGCCGTCGATGAACAGCGCCTTGGAGAGGCCCGGCATCCGGCCCTGATCGTCGGCGAGTCCCGCCTCCGTACCGACCCCGATGACGGTGGCCATCGCGTCGAAGAAGCCCGCCAGCACCAGGGTGAAGACGATCATCCCGACCGTCATCGCGCCGACGTCGCCCCAGCCGCCGAAGTCGGCCTTCCCGAAGAGCGAGAAGTCGGGCAGGGAGACCGCGCTCCCGGTCAGCTCCGGTGGTCCACCGCCCCACGACTTGGCGCCTACGACACCCGTGGCGTCGAGCACCGCCGCGACGACCGAGCCGAGGACGATGCCGATCAGGATCGCGCCCGGCACCTGGCGCGCCTGAAGCATGAAGATCAGCAGCAGGGTCACGCAGAAGAGGAGGACGGGCCACCCGGCGAGTTGGCCGGCCGGGCCGAGGGTGACCGGGCCGCCGCCCTGCGAGGCGTGGACGAACCCGGCCTTCACCAGGCCGATCAGCGCGACGAACATGCCGATGCCGATGGTGATCGCGTGTTTCAGGGCGAGCGGGATCGCGTTCATGATCATCTCGCGCAGGCCGGTGACCACCAGGAGGCAGATCACCACGCCGTACAGCACACACATCGCCATGGCCTGCGGCCACGTCATCACGGGTACGACCTGCCCGGCGAGCACCCCCGAGACGGAGAGCCCGGCGGCCAGGGCCAGCGGCACCTTCCCGAGGAAGCCCATCAGGAGGGTGGTGAGCGCCGCGGCGAGGGCGGTCGCGGTGATCAGGGCGGACCGGGCGAGGGTGTCGCCCGCGATGTCCTCACCGGACAGGATCAGGGGGTTGAGCAGGAGGATGTACGCCATGGCCATGAAGGTCGTGACGCCGCCCCGGATCTCGCGGGCGAGGGTCGATCCCCGGTGGGAGATCTCGAAGTACCGGTCGAGCCGGGACCGTCCGGCCGGAGGACGCGCGTCGGTGCCGGCGTCCTCGGCGGTGGTGGTCCTGGGTTCCACTGACGACTGGGTCATGTTGCCTGCTCCGGACGGGGGATGGATGCGTGGGCTGCACGACCCGGGGGACGGCCCGAGACGAACGAAGAGGTGGTGGGGTGGAAGGGTGGTGCGCGGGCGTCACATGCCCGTCAGGTGTTCCGGTCGTACGGGCGTCCTGTTCAGCTCCAGTCCCGTCGCGTTCCTGATCGCCGCCAGGATCGCGGGAGTTGACGACAGGGTCGGTGCCTCGCCGACACCCCGCAGCCCGTACGGCGCGTGCTCGTCGGCGAGTTCGAGGATGTCGACGGGGATCGCCGGGGTGTCGAGGAGGGTGGGGATCAGGTAGTCCGTGAAGGACGGGTTGCGTACCTTCGCGGTCACGGGGTCGACGATGATCTCCTCCATCACGGCCACCCCGAGGCCCTGGAGGCTGCCGCCCTGGATCTGGCCGACGACGGAGAGCGGGTTGAGCGCCTTGCCGACGTCCTGCGCCACGGCCAGTTCGATGACCTTGACGAGGCCCAGTTCCGTGTCGACCTCGACCACCGCGCGATGGGCCGCGAACGAGTACTGGACGTGGCCGTTGCCCTGTCCCGTACGGAGATCGAAGGCCTCGGTGGGGCGGTGGCGCCACTCCAGCTCCAGGTCCACCACCTCGTCCTCCAGCACGTCCGCGAGGCCGGCGAGCACCTCGCCGCCGTCGGTGACGACCTTGCCGCTTTCGAGGAGCAGCTCGGCGGTGCCCCAAGCGGGGTGGTACGTACCGAACTTGCGCCGGCCCAGCTCCAACACCCGCTCGCGCACATGCTCGCAGGCGTTCTTGACCGCGCCGCCCGTGACATAGGTCTGGCGGGACGCGGAGGTGGATCCCGCCGAGCCGACCTGGGTGTCGGCGGGCTGGATGGTGACCTGGGTGACGCCCAGTTCGCTGCGGGCGATCTGCGCGTGGACGGTCACCCCGCCCTGGCCGACCTCGGCCATCGCGGTGTGCACGACGGCGACCGGCTCACCCGCGATGACCTCCAGGCGGACCCGGGCGGTGGAGTAGTCGTCGAAGCCCTCGGAGAAGCCGACGTTCTTGATGCCGACCGCGTATCCGACGCCCCGTACGACTCCCTCGCCGTGGGTGGTGTTGGACAGGCCGCCCGGCAGGGCCCGTACGTCCGCCGCCTCGCCCGCCGTGAGCCACTGCCGCTCGGGCGGCAGCGGCCTGGCCTTCACGCGGCGGAGCAGCTCGGCGACGGGCGCGGGCGAGTCGACCCGCTGGCCCGTCGGCAGGAGCGTGCCCTGCTCCATGGCGTTGAGCTGCCGGAACTCCACCGGGTCCAGGCCCAGTTCGGCCGCCAGTTTGTCCATCTGCGCCTCGTACGCGAAACACGCCTGGACCGCGCCGAAGCCGCGCATCGCCCCGCAGGGCGGGTTGTTGGTGTAGAGCGCGATCGCCTCGATGTCGACGTCCTCGACGACGTACGGGCCGACGGAGAGGGAGGCGGCGTTGCCGACGACGGCCGGGGACGCGGAGGCGTACGCTCCGCCGTCGAGCACGATCCGGCACCTCATGTGCGTGAGCTTCCCGTCGCGCGTCGCGCCGTGCTCGTAGTGCAACGTCGCGGGGTGGCGGTGGACATGGCCGAAGAACGACTCGAAGCGGTTGTAGACCATCTTGACCGGCTTGCCGGTACGCAGGGCCAGGAGGCAGGCGTGGATCTGCATCGACAGGTCCTCGCGCCCGCCGAAGGCGCCGCCGACGCCGGACAGGGTCATCCGGACCTTGTGGTCGGGCAGGCCGAGGACGGGGGCCATCTGGCGCAGGTCGGAGTGGAGCCACTGGGTGGCCACGTACAGGTCGACCCCGCCGTCCTCGGCGGGAACGGCGAGCCCCGACTCCGGGCCCAGGAAGGCCTGGTCCTGCATGCCGAAGACGTAGTCGCCGGTGACGATCACGTCCGCGCGGGCGGCCGCCGCGCCGGCGTCGCCGCGGACGATGGGCTGGCGGTGGACGATGTTCGGGTGGGGGACATGGCCGATGTGGTGATCGTCGCGGCCCTCGTGGACGAGTGGCGCGCCTGGCGCGGTTGCTGACAACTCGTCGGTGACGACGGGAAGTTCGGCGTAGTCGATCCGGATCTTGGCGGCGGCGCGGCGCGCGGTCTCGGGGTGGTCGGCGGCGACGATCGCGACGGGCTCGCCGTGGTGGCGGACCTTGCCGTGGGCGAGGACGGGGGTGTCCTGGATCTCCAGCCCGTAGTGCTTCACGGCGGTGGGGAGGTCGTCGTAGGTCAGGACGGCGTACACACCGGGGACGGCGAGGGCCTCGGAGATGTCGATCGACCGGATCTGGGCGTGCGCGACGGTGGAGCGGAGGGTGTGGCCCCACAGCATGTCCTCGTGCCACATGTCGGAGGAGTACGCGAACTCGCCGGTGACCTTGAGGGTGCCGTCGGGGCGGAGGGTGGACTCGCCGATGCCGCCTTTGGTGCGGGAGCGCTGGGTGAGGCTGGTGGGGGTGCCGGTGGGGGTGCGGGGTGTTGAGGTACGGGGTGTCGTAGAGGTACGGGGTGTAGAGGACGCCATCGTCAGATCGCCTCTTCCTGTCGCGCCGCGGCGAGCCGTACGGCGTCGAGGATCGCCTCGTACCCCGTGCAGCGGCAGAGGTTGCCGGACAGCGCCTCGCGGATGTCCGCGTCGGTGGGGGACGGGTTGCGCTCCAGCATCTCGTCGGCGGCGACCAGGAGCCCGGGGGTGCAGAAGCCGCACTGCACGGCGCCCGCGTCCATGAAGGCCTGCTGGACGTGGGACAGTTCGCCCTCGCGGACGCGGCCCTGGCCCCGGTCCCGGTCGCGCTGACCCGCGTACTCCGCCAGCCCCTCGACCGTCAGCACCTCGCGGCCCTCCACCTGCCCGGCCGCGACCAGGCACGCGCAGACCGGCACGCCGTCGAGCCGTACCGTACAAGAACCGCATTCGCCCTGCTCACAGGCGTTCTTGGAGCCGGGCAGGCCCAAGCGCTCCCGCAGGATGTACAGGAGGCTCTCGCCCTCCCAGACGTCGTCGGCTTCCTGCCGGCGTCCGTTGACCGTGAAGTTCACGCGCATGATCAGGCAGCTCCTCGGAGGGGGCGGGCGGTGCCGCGGTACTGCTCCCACGTCCAGCCGAGCTGGCGGCGGGCCATGACGCCGACCGCGTGCCGGCGGTACTTCGCGGTGCCGCGCACGTCGTCGATGGGGTTGCAGGCGCCGGCGACGAGATCCGCGAACTGCTTCGCGACCGACGGTGTGATGATCTTCCCGTTGTCCCAGAAGCCGCCCTCTTCGAGCGCCGCGCCGAGGAATTCCTCCGCCACCCGGGCCCGGACGGGCGTGGGGGCGGCCGAGCCGATGCCGGTCCGTACCGTACGGGTGCGGGGGTGCAGGGCCAGCCCGAACGCGCAGACGGCGATGACCATCGCGTTGCGGGTGCCGACCTTCGAGTACTGCTGGGGTCCTTCCGCCTTCTTGACGCGTACGGCCCTGATCAGCTCGTCGGGCGCGAGCGCGTTGCGCTTCACGCCGGTGTAGAACGCGTCGATGGGGATGAGGCGGGTGCCGCGCACCGACTCGGCCTCGACCTCGGCGCCGGCGGCGAGGAGCGCGGGGTGCGCGTCGCCGGCCGGGGACGCGGTGCCGAGATTGCCTCCGACGCCGCCGCGGTTGCGGATCTGGGGGGAGGCGACGGTGTGGGAGGCGAGCGCGAGGCCGGGCAGCTCGGTCCGCAGGTTCTCGATGATGGCGGTGTACGGGACGGAGGCGCCCAGCCGGACGTGGTCGTCCTCGACCGTCCACGTGGCCAGCTCACCGATGCGGTTCAGGTCGAGCAGGTGCGTGGGCCGGCGGTGGTCGAAGTTGATCTCGACCATGACGTCCGTACCACCCGCGAGGGGGACGGCGGAGGGGTGCTCGGCCTTGGCGGCGAGCGCGTCCTGCCAGGTGGCGGGGCGAAGGAAGTCCATGAATGGCTCTCCTCTCGATCGTTCGCTGTGGTGCGATCCGTGATCGGGCGGGGACGGCCGGCCCTGTTCATGAACTGTTCACGCGGTGTGGCACAAGTACACAAGGAGTGCGCCGCCTGGGGCAGTCACGGAAACCATGAAGGGGTGGGCGGGGCGCGCACGGCGTCTTGTAGATTCGAACAAAGGCGAAACGAAGGCGAGCCTCGCTTGAATCGACGAGAAAGATCGGCGGCGAACAGATGCGGCTGCGCGCACTGCTGGAGACCGACGCGCTGGGCCTGCGGCTGCTGGGCGGCGCGGGGGAACTGGACCGCGGTGTCCGTGGTGTCATGACGACCGATCTGCGGGACCCGAGCCGCTATCTCTCGGGCGGCGAACTGGTCCTGACGGGCCTCGCGTGGCGCCGCTCCGCCGAGGACGCGGAACCGTTCGTACGGATCCTCAACGCGGCCGGGGTCGTGGGGCTCGCGGCGGGTGAGGCGGAGCTGGGGCACATCCCGGACGACCTGGTCACGGCGTGTGTCCGGCACCGGATGCCGCTGTTCGCGGTGCGGGAGGACGTGGCCTTCGCGACGATCACCGAGCACGTCGTCCGGCAGGTGTCCGGGGAACGGGCCGGGGACCTGGCGGCCGTCGTGGACCGGCACCGCAGGCTGATGACGTCGGGTCCCGCGGGCGGGGGCCCCGAGGTGGTGCTGGACCTGCTCACCTCCGACCTCGACCTGCGGGCGTGGGTCCTCTCCCCCACCGGCCGGCAGATCGCGGGCGGCGGCGAGCGGCTGCCGGCGGCCCGGGCGACGGCGCTGGCGGCGGAGCATCTGGCGGCCACTCGTTCGGGACGGAGGTCGCCCTATCGGGTGACGGTCGCGGGGACGGCGTACTCCCTGTTCCCTGTTCACGACCGGGACCGGGACCGGGCCCAGGACCAGGACCGGGCCCACGACGCGATCCGCGAGCCCGGGGGCGGCACGTCGTCACCGGGCCCGTCCCCCGACGTACGGGAGACAGTGCTCTCGGACTGGCTCCTGGCGGTCGAGGCGGACGCGGGCGAGTGGCCGGCGGCGCGGCTGGACCTGCTCCAGGGGGTGACCCAGCTGATCTCGGTGGAACGGGACCGGCGCGACGCGTCACGTACGGTACGGCGCCGGCTCGCCCAGGAGGTCGTGGACCTGGTCCAGGAGGGGGCGCCCCCGGCGGAGATCGCGGCGCGCCTGCGGGTGGCCGCGCCGGTCCTGCTCCCCGGGGTGGGCGCGGCACCGCACTGGCAGGTGGTGGTGGCCCGACTGGAGTGGTCGGGCGACGACGCGGGTGCGGCGATCGCGGCGGGCCCGGCGGCGCAGGCGGCCCTGGAGGAGATCCTGGCGGCCCACACCTCACCGGGAACGGACCTGTCGGACCGCATCGCGGTGGCACACACGGACGGCGAGGCGATCGCCCTGGTACCGATCGCCGTGGAGGCACCGGCGGAGGAGCCAGGACCGGAGGCCGCTGACGGGGCGGCGCGCCACGCCGGGGCCGTGGGCGGGGCGGCGCGCCACGCCGGGGCCGTGGGCGGGGCGGCGCGCCACGCCGGGGCCGTGGGCGGGGCGGCGCGCCACGCCGGGGCCGTGGGCGGGGCGGTGCGCCACGCCGGGGCCGTGGGCGGGGCGGTGCGCCACGCCGGGGCCGTGGGCGGGGGCGGGGCGGCGCCGGACACCGTCCCCGGCCCGGTGTCCGGTGCCGGGCCTGCCCCCGGCAACGGCGCCGGGCCCCGCACCGACACCGGCTCCGGGCCCCGCACCGGCACGGGGCCTGCTGCCGGCACCGGGCCTGCTGCCGGCACCGGGCCCGCGACCGGGGCCCCCACGGGCACGGCGCCCGCGACCGGCATCAGGCCCGACGCCCCGGCGGCCACGCCCGCCGGCCAAGGGCTGCACGCCGATGCCCTGTTGGCCGCCGTGCGCGGGACGTTGGGCGCCGGGCTCGCGGAGGACGGGCGGCTGACGCTCGGGGTGAGTGCCGCCGTTCACTCGGCCGAAGGGTTGCGCGGCGCCCTGGAGGAAGCCCGGCACGCCCGCCGTGTCGCGGCGGCGCGGCCGGGGCGTGTCTGCGCGGCCGGGCACCACGAACTCGCCTCGCACGTCCTGCTGTTGCCCTTCGTCCCCGACGACGTCCGGCGCGCCTTCACGGCCCGGCTGCTCGACCCGCTGCGGGAGTACGACAAGCGCCACCGCGCCGAACTGATCCCCACCCTGGAGGCGTTCCTCGACTGCGACGGCTCCTGGACCCGCTGCGCGGCCAGGCTGCATCTGCACGTCAACACCCTGCGCTACCGGGTGGGCCGGATCGAGCAGTTGACCGGCCGCGACCTGTCCCGCCTGGAGGACAAGCTGGACTTCTTCCTCGCACTGCGAATGAGCTGACCGCGCGGACGCGATCTGCCCGGCATTTACACCCAGCGCCACACCAGGTTCGCGCGGTTCCATTCCGTGCCCGAGGTGATGCAGTTCCCCACCTGGAGAACCGACTGCTCACCCGGCTGGCCGGAAGGGGAGTCGACTTCCCTGCACCGTCCGCTCGGACGGCTCCTGATGATCAGGTAAGTAATGGGGAAGCACATGCACGGTTCCTGCGGCGGACGGATCTCCTGCGTGTACCACTCGTTCGACCGGCCATGGGCCTCGCAGTACGGCTCCTGAACGATCGGCAGACCATTCGCGGGGCTGCCACCGGGAACCACCAAGCACTGGCCGGAATGACGTGCCCTGAGGCGGAAGAATCCGTTTCCGCCGTCGAGCCGTTCGAACTCCTGCGACCAGCTCGTATTGTCGGGCCGGAGGAAGGCCCCGGTACCCGTGGCGGTGGAGGCCCGCATGACGTCCGCGGGGAGCCCGGTCCACTGATTCTTTTCCGTAGGAAATTCAACCCCTTCCCTTTTCCTGGCGTTCACCGGTGAGATGCGGTGCCGAGCGGATGAGATCGGAGTTTTCCGGTTCTCGAAGCTGATTTCTCGTTCCCGCGTCCATCGTGGCGGCCCGTTTCCGGCGGACTCTTGTCCACCAGGAAGTGGTCGCCCGGTACGGCATGCGCCACCTGCTGCTGATGGCACCGCACCTCAGCGACGAGAACCTGGTCCTCATCGGCTTGACGCGCAGGCTCGACGACTTCTCCGACCGTGAGACTCAAGCCCTCCACCCCATGCGCGACCTCCTCGCGACAGCGCTGGGCCACGGGGACATCCCCGACGAGCCGTCGCGCGGCGCGTTGACCGCCGTCACCCCTCGGAAGCGTCATGGTCGTCCAGGTCTTCGGGAGATCCAACTCCGCCACACGGACGGCCGGAAGCAAGGATTCCGCAGTTCCCGACACCTGCCGTTTCCCGGCCGTCTGCCCAGGTGACAGCCTTGCGAGGGGTGTCGGCGCCCACGGCGGGACCGCCGTAACGCCCTTGTCCCCGGCGCCTCCCAGGACCCCTCCACGACCAAGGCATTGTGAATTTTTTCACCTGTCCTCTTGGCCCAGCGTGCCGATCCGTGCTGAGATGCGTCCACACCCAACAGCACAATGGCGCGCTCGGGGAGGGCAATGTGGCGCATACCGCCATGTCTGGTTCCGGAACCACTGCCGGTGACGATCCACTCCAGACCGCGGTATGGCGGCTGCGCTCGCGAGGGTGCTGGACCGACGCGGCCGCCCTCCTCGCACCGCACGCCGCCGACCCGGCCCCGGCGCTCCAGCGCGCGTCGCTGCTCGTCGAGCGATGTCTGTTCACCGCGAAGGGCTGGGCGGAGGCCGAGGACGCGCTACGAGTCGCGGAGGCCACGGCCCGGGAGGACGACGAGCGCGGCGCCGCCGCCTGCGAACGCGGCCATCTCGCCTACGCCTCGACCGTCCTCCACGTCCGCGACCGCGCGGACGAGGCCCGCGCCGCACTCAGCCGCGCGGCGGCGCTGATCCACCCCAGCGCCCCGG